>JAJUGB010000082.1 GCA_029268595.1 Alcaligenaceae bacterium
CTCCGGCCGCCGCTGGCAAGGTATTGGGAGTGTGGCGCCGTCTTTACCTGGCGCCCAACTCCTTGCCTCTGGATGAGGCTGTTGCGGGGTTACGCGAAAAATATGGCGATCCAAGCCCCACTGCACCAGTGCGCGAAGGAATGAACCGCTGGCACACCATGGCGGGTCAAGGCTGCCAGGTGGCTCTGGACGACATCCCGGTGCTGTCGGCCAATTGGGCAGAGGATGGCAAGGCGGTTACCTTGTACACGCCGGACGGGAAACCCATGCCTGATGGCTTGCTGCCCGGTCCATACCGGCAGCCTCTTCACCCGCAATACCAGGCGATGACCAGCTGCGGCCCCATGATGATGGTTCGACTGGCTTTCGACGGAACAAGAATGCTGAAGGCAGGGCATCAAGGCCAGACGGCAGATGTCATTGAACAGAGTCTGTTGGACTTCGGCCCCTACATGCAAGCGTTCAAGCTGAATCACGATGCGATGACCGCCGCCGGCGGGAATGGGGGCGGGAAAGTGGCTGCGGGTGCCTCATCCGCTCGGCCAAAGTTTTGAGCCGTCGGCTAACCTCTTCAGCCGTTCGAGGCCCTTTCTTCGACACATCGTTTGATCAGATTCCAGACGCTCTGAACCAACGGTGAAAGGGACCGATTCTTTCGGTGCACCAGCATGATGCGCCGTTCCACACGTGGGAACAATGGCACGACCACGAGGTCGTTTAGCCCTTCGGGCGGTATGGCCAGACCCGGCATGACGCTGACCCCCAGCCCCGCGCGGACCATTTCAAATCCAGTGGTGGCGTGGCCCACTTGTTGGCTGACCTCGTGTTGGACGCCGAATTGCCGTAAAGCATCGTCGATAAGACGCCGGCTGCCGGAGGCTTGATCCAGCAGCACCAGCGACTGTCCGTCCAGTTCGGCCCATTTCAAGTGCGGATGCTTCTTAGCCAGCCTATGGTCCTTGGGCAGTACGGCGCAAAACGGGTCCAACATAATCCGTTCACTATGCAGCTCGCGCAGCTGCGCCTGGCTGGGCTCCACAATGACGCCAAAATCCACTTCACCTGTCAGCACGCTGGCCAGAACGTCTTGCTGAATGCGGTCCAGCAGCATGACTTCGATATCCGGCTCGGCTTCCGCGCAACGGGCAAGGCTGTATGGCATAAGATGAGCGGAAATGGTGGGACTGCTGGCGACGCGTACCTTGCCTCGCCTGGAGCCGGCCCAGTCGCTAAGATCCAGCAAGATGTGGTCGAGCTCGTCCATCCACCGAGGTAGGCGCTGGCTGAGGATTTCGCCCGCTTCACTAAGACGCACTTCGCGTGTTGAACGATCAAACAGGCGCACATCAAGACGGGCTTCCAGCTCGCGTATGGCGCGGCTGACCGCCGGTTGAGACAGACCCACCTGTTCACCGGCAAGGCTGAAGTTACGGGTCTCGACGATGGCGAGGAAGACCCGAAGCTGCTTCATGCTGACATCCATGCTGGACCTCTGTTGATTCTAGGCGCCCGGTACTCGGGTGGTGGTAGGCGGAGCCTGCCGGTCAGGAGCCATCCATATTAATGCAGAAGGGGAATATATAGATCCGACAAATGCATTTCCCTTTTCGCCCCGCATGGTTTGAAATGATGAAACATGTGATCCCCGCTTTTGCAGAAAACCAGTATGAAACTCTCAAACCCCTTTCAGTTCATCGACAATTTCACTAAGCTGCTTGTGGCCGTGGTCATCCTGGCCAGCATCCTGCCGGCAGAGGGGGTATTCGCGGAGTTCATGAAGGTGCTGACCGTGGTGGCGGTAAGCGTGCTGTTCTTTCTGCATGGGGTTAAGTTGCCGCGGGCGGCGCTGCTGGGCGGCCTGACGCACTGGCGTCTGCACCTACTGATATTCGGCTGTACCTTTGTGTTGTTTCCCTTGCTGGCCATTGTGTTCAGGCCCGTGCTGATACCGCTAGTGTCCGAGCCCATGTATCTGGGCATTGTTTATTTGTGTGTTCTGCCCGCCACCGTGCAGTCCGCCATTTCCATGGTAAGTATTGCCAAGGGCAACGTGGCCGCGGCCATTTGCAGCGCCTCCGGCTCCACCTTGCTGGGCGTGTTGTTCACCCCTTTTATGGTGGGTTGGCTAATCAACGACACTAATGAAGTGTCGGGCACCTTGGGAATGGCAGGCCGTATTTTTGTGCAGCTGATGCTGCCGTTCCTGGTGGGCCATTTGCTGCATCCCTATGCGCAGAAGTGGCTCAAGCAGTTTGGCCGCGTCATACCCTTTGTGGATCGCGGCTCGATTCTGTTGATTGTCTACACCGCCTTTAGTGCCGCCATCGTACAGGGCCTCTGGAGCCAGGTAACTTGGGCCGATTTGGGGGCCTTGCTGTTGGTGTGCGCGGTGCTGCTTGCCATCGTTCTATGGCTAAGCTTACGGCTGGCGCGCATGATGGGCTTCGACCGGGCCGATCAAATCACCGTGATGTTCTGTGGTTCTCAAAAGAGCCTGGCTAGCGGCATTCCCATGGCCCAGATTCTGTTCAGCGCTTCTGCCGTGGGTTTCATGGTTCTACCCTTGATGCTGTTTCACCAGATGCAGCTGATGGTGTGCTCCATGTTGGCGCAACATTGGTCGCGCCGGGCGGATCAAGCGGAGGCAACGGCTGCAGCGCAGGCGCCAGCCAAATAAGGACTGTTGCCGCGTAGATGCAGGCGTGACAAAGTTCATCAAGGCGCGCCGAAGCAATAGCAGGCCGCTTGCTCTTGAGCATTGCTGACTTGCACGCACTTTTACATAAGACAGGTGGGGCCGGGTGTGTGCGATTATCGCGTTCAGCTGCGGCCTTGAGGTTGCGGCGACAACTTGTGAGCGTTGTCGCCCTTGCACCTATCAGTACCCGCGCTTCACGGCTTTCACATCGTTAGGTCGCCGCAGCTGCCCATTACCTTTCCTCCCGTCTCAATTTTGAGGCTGCTGCCGCCCTAATTCAAACGGCCGTGCTGAGTGACGAGTGCAGAAACGACCCAAGCGCCCCGGCTGAAGTAGGACCAGCCGCGCGGCTGCCGCACCGGTCGCTGACGTTACAGCAGCTTGCAAAGCCCCGGCAAAAAATAATTCAAAACCCCTTGCACTCCTATCAGAACGCCACTAGACTTTCCCATAAATCGTTCCAAATGGAACTAATTAAGCAATAAAAATTAGAACGATCAGGAGACAAGATGACCTCCAGCGTGGCAAGCGAAGAGCCGGTTGTGACGGAAGTAAGCACGGCCTATTTGCTTCGGCAAGTGGCCGAGCGCCTGGCGCTGAGCCTGACTCAGTCGCTGAAGCCGTTCAACCAGTCCACCAGTGCCTATCGGGTGCTTATTGCGCTTACGCGCAGCAATCCGTCCAGCATGCGCGAGCTGATCGAAGCCACGCTTATTGCGCCGTCCACCCTTAGCCGCACGATTGATGCGCTGGAAAAGGATGGTTGTGTGGAATGCAGCCCGATTGAAAGCGATGGCCGTGCACGTCAGGTGACCTTGACCGCCGAAGGCGAGCGTCAGCTTCAAGCCATCTTGCCAGCCGCAGTCGCGCAATACGAGTGGTCCATACGCAATATCGAGGCCGAAGACCTCCAGGTCATGCACAGGACGCTAAAGAAGATGCTGCAGAACCTGAAGACGTCGCCCATCAAGTAGGCGGCCAGAACAAGCAGACGAGAACCGGCCAGCCGAGGCGGCGGTTCCAGGCAACAGCAGTCGCAGCAGTTACCGGGTACGTAAACAATAAACGCGCGGGACTCAGGCAGTAAATGCGCGGTGTTCATTGAATAGGAGGAGTCATGGAGAAGCCCACCAAGGTTTGGATCGACGGGGAGTTGTTCGACGCGGCGGATGCGCGCGTGGACTTCATCAGCAACAGCTTTCAGTACGGCTTTTCGGTGTTTGAAGGCATTCGTGCTTACAAAACGCCCGAAGGCCCAGCCATTTTCCGTTTGAAGGAACACATCGAGCGCCTGTTCAAATCAGCAAAAATCATTGGCCTCGACATCCCCTACACCGAGCAGGAAATCATTGACGCCTGCGTGGAAACAGTGCGCGTCAGCGGCTTTGAAGAGTGCTACTTGCGGCCTGTGGCTTACATTGGCTCGGGCGGCATGGGGTTGAACCCAACGGGTTGCAAGGTCAGCGTGGGCATCGCCACTTGGTATTGGGGCGAATACCTGGGCAAGGGCACGCTCGAGAACGGCTCCAAGGTGATCACCTCGTCTTATACCCGCCATCACATCAACTCGAATATGTCGAAGGCTAAGGCGGCCGGCAACTATATGTTGTTCCAGATGGCGCGCACGCAGGCCGCACGCCAAGGCTACGACGAGACCCTGTTTCTGGATGCACAAGGGTATGTTGCCGAAGGCTCGGTCGAGAACGTGTTCATCGTCCGTAAGGGCGAACTCGTCACACCTCCGCTTACCTATATTCTGGACGGCATCACGCGCGACACCATCATCACGCTGGCGCGTGACAACGGGCTGACGGTACGCGAAGAGTTCTTCACCCGTGACGCTGTCTATGTCGCCGACGAAATGCTGTTTGTGGGAACGGGCGCCGAGGTGACCCCGGTGGTGTCGCTGGATGACCGCGATATTGGCACGGGCAAGCCGGGCCCCATCACCCGTCAATTGCAAGATCTCTACTTTGGCGTCGTGCGCGGCAAAGACGGCAGCTACCCCGAGTGGCGCACCGTCGTGCCTGCCCAAGCCGAAACTCTGGCGCAGTAAACCGGCGTAGCCGAAGGAGCGGGAATGCGGGTCATGGATTATTCCTTACCGTACGGGTCGCAGCGCCCGGTGGTGTGCGCCAGCAATATGGTCGCCACTTCGCAGCCGCTGGCTGCGCAAGCCGGACTGCAAATGCTTTACGCGGGCGGTAATGCGGTAGACGCCGCCTTGGCTGCCGCCATTGCGACCACGGTTGTGGAGCCCACGGGTTCGGGCGTCGGCGGGGATGCGTTTGCCATTGTGTGGGACGGCTCACAGCTGCACGGGTTGAACGCATCTGGGCATAGCCCGGCAGCATGGAACCCGCAAGTCTTTGCGGGCTACCAGCGCATGCCGGGCCGCGGATGGCAAAGCGTTACAGTGCCAGGTGCGGTCGCCTCCTGGCAGGCCTTAAGCCAATGCTTGGGCCGTTTGCCATTCGAGCGATTGTTCGAGCCCGCCATACGCTATGCCTGCGATGGGTTTCTGGTCAGCCCTGTCATTAGCAAGCTGTGGGCGACCATTGCGCCTAAATACGAGGCCCAGCCTGGATTCCGGCAGTACTTTATGCCGGAAGGGCGCACGCCCGGGGCAGCCGAGCGTTTCGCAAATCCAGATCTGGCCCGCACCCTGCAGCTCATTGCCGCGTCAGGGGGCGAGGCCTTCTATCGGGGCGAACTTGCCGATGCGTTAATCAGGCACTCGTCCGAGCATGGCGGCTTGATGACTCACGAGGACTTGGCCGAGTACCAGCCGCTATGGTGCGGCACCTTAAGCCAGGACATTGCCGGCGTCAGCGTGCACGAGATTCCCCCAAACGCCCAGGGGCTGGCCACACTGATTGCGCTGGGCGTGCTGACGCATTTTGATATTGGCCGGTACGAGCCGGATAGCGTCGAAGCCATCCATCTTTGCATCGAGGCCATGAAGATTGGCTTTGCTGACACTGAAGCGTATGTCAGTGACCCGGCCAGTCTGAGCATCGATCCGCAAAGCTTGCTCGACCGCAACTACCTGAGAAGCCGCGCAGAGGAAATCAGCATTGACCGCGCGGGCGAATTTGCCGCCGGTGCGCCCAAACAGGGCGGCACCATCTATGTTGCTGCCGCCGATGCCAGCGGCATGATGGTGTCCTTCATACAGTCGAACTACGAAGGGTTCGGCTCGGGTGTGGTCGTACCTGGCACCGGCATCAGCTTGCAGAATCGCGGCATGGGCTTCTCGTTGAAGCAAGGTCACCCCAACGAGGTGGGGCCTCGCAAGCGACCTTTCCACACCATTATTCCCGGCTTCGCCATGAAGGGCAGCGAGCCGCTGATGGCTTTTGGGGTAATGGGCGGGCCGATGCAAGCGCAAGGCCATTTGCAGATGGTGGTGCGCACGCAGCTGTTTGGCCAGAACCCACAGGCGGCTAGTGATGCGCCACGCTGGCAGGTCAAGCAAGGTAAGCAAGTCATGGTCGAGCAGACCATGCCGCCCGCCGTGGTCGAGGGCTTGCGAGCCAAAGGCCACGACATCATTGCCGACCAAGGCGAAGCGGCCTTCTCGTTTGGCGGTGCCCAAATTATTCAACGCACCGAGCACGGCTATCTGGCCGGCTCGGATCATCGTAAAGACGGGTTCGCCATCGGGTTCTGACATGTCGATCGCCTATACCAACGCATTCATCATCAACGGCTGCGGAGAGGCCTTCGAAGGGCATATGGTGGTCGACGAGGGTCGCATCGAAGCTGTAGGGCCGGGCTCCCTGCCGGAGCAGTACCAGGGCCTCGCGCAAAAGGACTTGGCTGGCAAGGCCCTCCTGCCGGGCTTTATTGATTGCCATGTGCATCTGCGCAGCGACGGCCTGGCCGATACGCGGGCTCAGCAGGCGGCCGATTCGGTGGCGGTGGCCACCATGCGCTCGGCGCGCAACGCCATGCTGACGCTGCAAGCCGGCATTACCACCGTGCGCGATTGCGGCTCCAAAGGCGGGGCCGACTTTGCCTTGCGTAAAGCCGCCCAGGAAGGGCTGTGCAAGACACCGCGCCTCTTTCTATGCGGTTGCATGATTTGCATGACCGGCGGACACGGCTGGACGTCTGGCATCGAGGCCGACGGCGTTGATGAAGTACGCCGCGCCGCCCGGCGACTGCTCAAAGAAGGCGCCGACCACATCAAATTGGTGGCCAGCGGGGGCATACTCTCACCCGGCACGGAGCTGGGGGCCGCGCAATATACCGTGGAAGAAATGCAGGCCGCCGTGGACGAAGCGCATGCTGCCGGCAAGACTGCCTGCGCCCATGCCCATGGCACGCGTGCCATCAAAAACGCCATACGCGCGGGTGTTGATTCCGTTGAGCACGGCTACCTCATCGACGAGGAAGGCATACAAATGATGGTGGATCGTGGCACCTATCTTGTGGCCACATCGACGGCAGTGCGCAATGTGGTCAAGCATGGCACCCAGGCCGGGATACCTGCCGAGGTCGTGCGCAAGGCCAGTTCCGCCATCAATCAACACATTTCGGGCTTTCGCAGCGCCCATCAAGCCGGCGTGCGCATGGCCATGGGCACCGATTCGGGCGTGCCTTTTACCAAGCACGGAAAGAACCTGGACGAGCTGGTGTATTTCGTCGAGATGGGCATGACGCCCATGGAGGCCATTTGCACAGCCACCTTGCAAAGCGCCAGTCTATTGAAGATGGATCATCGCATTGGCAGTCTGGAAGCCGGCAAGCTGGCCGACTACATCATTGTGGACGCCAATCCACTGGAAGACATCAGCAGCCTTACCCGACAGCAGAACATAGACAGCGTTTACCTGGAAGGCGCGCTGATGTACTGCCGGGCGGAAGCTGACGCCTGGCAGTAGGTCGGGCCACCTAAACAACGCCACACGAACAAGGGAGTAATCAGTGAGCGGAGCACCTAAAGCAGAATACGAACACCGAGTCGCCAAGGCCCGGGCCAAGATGCGCGAGTTGGGCGTGGACGGCCTGATCGTCACGGATCCGCTGAACTACAGCTACTTTACAGGGCACTCGGTGCCGGTCTGGATGAAGTCGCGCGCCTCCATCTTTGTTTTGCCCCTGGACGGCGAGCCGGCACTGATCAGCTGGTCCGGCCCGGCCATGTTCGCCCGTCTCTATGGACGTGAGTTTCCATCGTGGGTGCAGGATCGCCGTATTTATCCCGATGTGCCCTTCACCAACGAGCCGCGGGTGGACTGGGGCGTGCAGGACATACTGCGCGAGCGGGGGCTGACCAACGGGCGCCTGGCCATTGAGCTGGGCCGGGAAACGTGGTTGGGCATTCCGTTGGTTGATTACGAGCGACTGAAAGAAGACGTGCCCAACGCCACTTTCGTGGATTCCAGCCCCATTATTTGGGGTTGCCGGTTGATTAAAAGCGAGTGGGAAATCGATTGCCTGCGCAAAGCCTGCGAAATTGGCGGCGAGGCGTGGGACAAGGTGATTGCCGAATTGAAGCCCGGCGTCAGCATTCGCGATATTCAAAAACGCATCTTGCACTACTACGCGGAAGGCGGCGCCGATATCAGCTCCGGCGTACCCATGGTGCTGGGCGCTACAGGTCCGCAAGGCACTTTCCAGAAAGGCGACATCCTGTATCTGGACGGCGGCCCTTCGTATAACGGCTACAAAATGGACATCACCCGCCGCGCGGTGTTTGGTCCCCCGTCGGCGCGTCAGCAAGAAGAGCATGATTGGATGTGGGCGTTGATGTTCGAGATTGTCGATCGCATGCGTCCTGGCGTGTCCATGCAAGAGCTGTTCGAGTTCTCTCAAAGCCGCTTGGCCCAGCGCCCGGAGTGGACCAACTATTCCAGCCATCCGGCATTGCGCATCGGCCACGGCATCGGTCTGGAGAACGAGCCGCCCTCGATGTCGGGCACCGACACCACTGTGTTGCAAGCCGGCATGGTGCTGACGCCCGAACCCAAGATTGAAAGTGTCGACGGCCTGGTCAACCCCGAAGAGCAAGTTGTTGTGCGCGATGGCGAGGCAGAGGTGCTCTCTTCCAGCAGCGACTACAGCCTGCGGGTTGTGCCCCTTTAAGCGGTAAACAAGGAATCGACAATGAGTTCGATGACGTTGCTCAGTGAGTCGGACCTGGTCTCGGTAGATCTGTCGTTCGACGACATGCTGGCCCTGATCGAGCAAACCTATGCCTTGCAAGATCAGGGCGGGGTGGATGTGCCGACCAAGATCGGCGTCCATCCTTCCTATCCGAAAAGCTTTCTTCACGCTATGCCGGCCTGGGTGGGCGGACCGGAGCCGTCGCTGGGCATGAAGTGGATCTCGTACTACCCCGGCAATACGGGGAGGGGCCTGCCCGATTCCACCGGCATCATCCTGCTGAACGACCCCGAAACCGGGCAGCCGGTGTGCATGATGGAAGGCATGTACCTGACCTTTCTGCGCACCGCCGCCTGTGCAGCCGTGACGGCCAAGCGGCTGGTTGACCAGCCCAAGACCTTGGGCCTGCTTGGCTGTGGCGGCTTGGGCATACGCAGCTTGCAGTTCATGCGCCATGTGTTTCCCTCGCTGGAGACCGTCTATGTCTCGTCCAAGCGGCCCGAAAGCCGCGAACAGTTCTGCATAGACATGGAAAAGGGACCGGGCAAGCTGGTGCCGGTGGACACGCCGCGAGAGGCCGTCGTCAATAGCGATATTGTCGTCACCTCGGTGCCGCCCACCTCGGCGCCGCCGGTCGAACCGGGCATGCTGCGAGACGGTTCACTGTTTATTCCCCTGGATATCCTGAACTCCTGGAGCGCGGACGCGTTGGGCGACTTTGATCGCTATGTGGTGGACAACGTAGAGGCCTTCCCGGGGTTGATCAAACGAAAAATGGGCCGCGATGCCCTGGACAAGAACGCCATGATCAGTACGCAAGGCGTCGTTTCACAAGCCGCAAGCCAGCCGCCCCGCTCGGGAAGAACCTTTGTGGGTGTGTGTGGCATTGCAAGCATTGACATTTCCATTGCATGGACGATGTATCAGCGGGCGTTGCAGCTGGGCTTTGGCACGCCATTTCAAATACGGTAAGCCCGACTAAAAGCGAAACCAATAGGTGAAGGAGACCACCATGAAAGTCGCAGTAAGGCAGTTACTAAAGATAGGCGCGGCCGTGTTGGCCGTATCAGCAATGGCTCCCGCTTACGCGGCTGACATCACACTCAGAGCGGTCACCTACATGCCCTCCAGCAAGTTCGAGGACAGCATGGTGATGTTCAAGTCGTGGGCCGATAAGGTCAAGGCCAAATCGGATGGCAAGGTCGAGGTAAAAATCATTGGGGGCCCCGAGGTCTTTCCGGTGGGTGACCAGGTCAACGCCGCCAGCAAGGGCTTGGTGGATGTGGTGCTGACCTTTACCTCGCACGCCTCGCAAGTGCCCGAAGTGAATACCATCGGCCTGTCGGACATTACGCCGCAAGAGGAAAGGCAAAACGGGTATTTCGATTTACTGGACGAGTCACACCACAAAATCAACCTGAAGCTTATTGGCCGCGCCAGTACAAACTCCGGCTTTTTTATCTTTTCGCGCAAGCCCATCAACGATCTGGACGATTTCAAAGGCATGAAGATCCGTTCTCACGCCGGGTACAACTCCATTTTCAAGGCGGTGGGCGCCAGCCCCGTCGGTATTGGCATCAGTGAGATCTACAGTGCGCTCGAGCGCAACCTCGTGGATGCGGCGCCGTACAACCTCTTTGTGTACGACATGGGCATCAACGAAGTGACGAAGTACGCGCTGTCCAATTCCTTCTGGCCATCGCATACCACCATCATCCTCATGAACAAGAAGAAGTACGACAGCCTGCCTGAGGATATCCAGAAGGTGTTGATGGACGCCCAGATCGAGAACGAAGCTGAAATGCCCGAGAAAGTCGCGGCACTCAAGGCGGAGGAGCGCGGCAAGCTGGAAGCTGCTGGCATGACCTTTACCGAATTGCCACCGGACGACGCCAAGCAGTGGGCCAAGATCTCCAGCGAAACCCGCTTTGACGACATTAAAGACAGGATGTCAGCCGAGCGCCTGGGAACGATCAAGACCATGATTGTGCGGGACTAATGTTGCGCTCCAAGGTGACGGGCCGCACTAGCGCGGCCTCGTCGCCTTGAGTCTGGCGGCATGAGAGTCCGCTGCCAAGACAGCAGGCCGGGCAGCAATCAGCCAGCCGCTTAGCGCGAGCTCTCGTGTTGACGTTGCAAGCGTACCCAGTTGGAAGTTGCAGCTAGCGGCAAAAACGCCGCGAAAGGGAGGCGTGTACCCCGCGTTACTCCCCAGTGGTCGTATATATCAAAAGGTGGCACATGGAAACCAGAACCAGAGCAGGGATCCTGTTCGACAAGCTTCTGAATTTTTGTATTGGATTGGCCTGCGTGCTGGTCGTCGTGCAGGTGATTTCGGTCTCGATCGATGTATTGGCGCGCCAGTTGTTTGGCGTGTCCTTTCAGTGGATCACGCCCTTTAACGAATGGGGCCTGGTTTACCTGACGTTTCTGGGCGTGGGCTGGCTGCAGCGCGAAAAAGGGCATGTGGGTGACGACTCCATTGCCGCATTGATGCCCGCCTGGTGGTCTTCGTCCTTCCGCATCATTGGCATCATTCTTGGCTTGGCTTCTTGCCTGCTCTTGACGGTCTATGGCGCTTACGTCACCTGGGAGCGCTACGTGACGGATGCCTACGACTACTTCAAGCTGGATTCAGTGCCTATCTGGGTTGCTTACATCATCATCCCTCTGGGCAGTCTCCTGTGGCTGATTCAAATAATTCGAGAAATTGTCGTCGAACGGCAAAACAAACAAGAACAGCCTGAGCAATAACGCGTCACACACCTAAGGAGACAGCCGTGGAATGGTATGTCGCATTTTTTCTATTGATGGGCAGTTTCTTCGCCCTGGTCTTATTTGGCGTACCCGTTGTTTTTTCCTTCTTCGGCGTCAATATTATTTTTCTCGGCTACTTCATGGGAAGCGCCGGGTTCGAGCTGTTTATTGACGGCATATATGGCAGCTTGTCCAACTTCGTTCTCATACCGATCACGCTCTTCATCTTGATGGGCGAGCTGTTGTTCCGGACCGGAATAGCCATGCGAATGATAGAGGCGCTGGATACCTGGTTGTCGGAAATCCCCGGCCGGCTGGCCCTGCTGGCCGTGGGCTCGGGCGCCCTCATGGCCACCTTGTCCGGCGCCAGCATCGGCACCACTGCCATGATGACGCGCACCCTTGCGCCGATGATGCAAGAAAAGGGCTATGGCACAACGTTAAGCATCGGCCCCTTGCTGGGTAGCGGCGGCTTGGCCATCTTGATTCCCCCCAGCGCATTGGGGGTGATTCTGGCCGTCATAGCCAACGTGTCCGTAGGCAAGCTGCTTGTGGCCATCATCATTCCGGGCCTGTTGCTGGCACTAGCTTTTGTCGCGTATGTAATCCTTAAGTCGGTTACGGACCCCACCGCAGCACCCCGTTACGCAGCAGAGAAGGTGCCACTAAAGCAGCGCATTGTGCTCACCTGCAAGTATGTGCTGCCGCTATCTATTGTGATCTTCCTGGTCATTGGCAGTGTGTTCCTCGGTATTGCCACTCCGACGGAAGCTGCGGCGCTAGGAACACTGGGGGCGTTTGGGCTTACAGTGGCGTATGGCAGCTTCTCGTGGGCCATCATGAAAGAGGCGCTGATCTCGACAATGCGGACCTCGGTGATGGTGTTGTCAATATTGGCGGCGTCGCAGGCATTTACACAGTTGTTGGCGTACACGGGGGCAACGCAGGAACTGGTGGCTTGGGCGTCAGCGCTAAATATATCGCCCATGATGCTGATTATCCTGATGCACTTGGTGACGCTGATTCTGGGCGGCCCGTTGGGCGGCGTACCGTTGATCATGATGACGGTGCCGATTTTCCTGCCCATTGTGGTGTCGCTGGGCTACGACCCGATCTGGTTCTGCGTGGCCATGCTGATTAACGTGGAACTGGCGCAGATTACGCCGCCGTTTGGAATCTTGCTGTACGTGGTGAAGGGGATTCTGCCGCAGATTCAGTTTGGTGCGATTGTGCGGGCGGCACTGCCGATTATTCTGTGCAACCTGGTGGTTATGGGGCTGATTATTGCGTTTCCCGCATTGTCGTTGTGGTTGCCGATGCAGATGATAGAGTGAGATGGGTTCTAAACACGCCGGGCGCTGGGTGGGGAGGGTTTGCGCCCTCACGTCAGGCGCCCGGCTGTGCCGGGTTCCCGAGTTTTCGTAGTTCGTCCGGGGGGCGCCAAAAATCGACCGCACAGCGGTAGGGACTCGGAACGCAGGCGCCTTAAATGCCCCCGGCCGCAAAACGAAAAAACCGCGCCGGCCCAAGTCGGGCGCACCCCC
>JAJUGB010000083.1 GCA_029268595.1 Alcaligenaceae bacterium
CGGATGCGTTCAGCACCGCTCACCACTCCTTGGTACTGACGCGTGACTTCAACGGCTATGCGTTCACGGGTTGCGGCGAGTTCTGACTGTGCGCGATCACGGTTGTGGCGGGCTTGGTCGACCTGGGCGCTGGTGCGCCCGCCGGAAAACACCGAGAGGTTCACCTGCACACCGAAAGAGTTCGTCGCACTAGACTGATTCCGGGTCGAGATGGACTCACTTTCCACCACGCGGCGTGAAGCAACCAGATCCACCGCTGGTAAGTGGCCACCAAAGGCGCGATGGACTTCAGCGTTGGCAACACGGATACCTTCTTCGCCAGTACGAATTTCGGAATTGCCAACCATGGCCATAGCAACCCAGTCTGACAACGCAGGCGGGTCCAACGGCAATAAAGCAAACTTTGGCGTAAGGCCGACGAGACGATCTGGCGACACGCCAACCATTTCCTGGAGTTCGCGGCGTGCCACCACCAGCGCATCTTGGCGCTGGATCAGCTCAGCGCGGGAAAGGTCGAGCCTGGAACGAGTTTCACGAACATCCGTAACAGTGCCTTCGCCGCTGTCATAGCGCCGCTGTGCCGCTTGCAGGTGCTTCTCGTTGGCGTTCAGGTTGTTGCGCGCCAGCACCACGTTTTCGTACGCCAGCAATGCCTGGAAATAGCGGTTTACCAGGCGAACTGATGTGTCTTTCGCGCGAGTATCGAACACCGCCAGACTGTAGTCTGCACGTGCGTTGCCCTGCCGGTATTCGGCAATACGCCCCCAGTTGAAGAGAGTTTGCGTAGCGCGGATCTCATTCGTCTTTGCGGTGTAGTCCAGGTCTTCCGTCACTACCTGCCCGGTGTTGGACGGCGAATCCAGCGTGCCGTCCATGCGTGTGCGGCCCAGCGACGCGCTCACCTGCGGCAAAAGACCTGCCCGCCCCATTGCGCGGCTAGTTTGCCCTGCCTCCCGTTCACTGATTGCAGCCTGATAGCTTGGATCATTCTGCAGGGCAGCCTGCCAGGCAGAAGCGAGGTCAAACTCCCCCACTGTTACCGGTGAAGTTCCCGCTTCAGATGCGGAAACTTTGCTGCCCACTTGTGCCTGAGCTCGCAGCAGAGCGGGCGCAGATAGAAGCGCAACACTCAGAACCGTACACAGCAGGGCTGCTCGCATGGCTTAACGTTCCTTGAATGACTTGTTCAGGCGTTCGATAAACGGCTTCAACAGATAGTTCAACATAGTACGTTCGCCAAGGCGGATCAGTACAGTGGCTGGCATACCGGCACGGATCGTTTCATTATGCAGAATCTCGACGCCGTCCGGTGTCACCTCAACCTGCGCGAGGTAATAAGGAATGTTCGTCGCTTCGTCGATCAACCGGTCGGCCGAGATTGTAAGCACCTTGCCCGGAATATTCGGAATGGTGCGCTGGTTCAGGGCCGGAAAGGTAATGTCGACATCAAGCCCCGATGTGACTCGGTCGATAGATTGCACGGGCACGCGGGCCTGAACCAAATACGTGGCATCTGTCGGCACCACTTCCATCAGAAGGGTACCCGGGCCAATCACGCCGCCAACCGTGTGCACGCTCAGATTTTGAACGTAGCCACCAATGGGCGCCCGGATGGTTGTTTCACGCACGGTGTAATCGATAGCCGAAAGGCGATCACCCAATGCTGCCGCTTCTTTGGAAATATCGGAAAGCTGTGACTGCACTTCCTTTTGGTAATCTTGGTAGCGCTGCAGAATGCGCAACTTCAGTTCGGAAATCTGGTTGCGCGTGCGGCCCGCTTCCACCACATCGTTGGAAAGCGCTGCCTGTAATTGAGCAGCATCACGTTCCAGTTCGAACATGCGATTGCGCGGTAAATAGCCTTCCTTGGCCAGTTCGCGTACGCCTTTCAGCTCGCGGTTGATGTAATCGATCTGTGCCTTGCGGCTCTTCTGCACTTGCTCCAGACCGGCAAGCTGCTGCTCGGCACCGGCCAGATTTTCCCGCAGAATGTCGATCTCGCCTTGCAAAGCATCGTGGCGCGTCTTGAACAGGCGTTCCTGCGCAGCCAATACTACTGAATAGCGCGGGTCGTCCTTGAAGCGCGCTTCCACTGCAGGGTCTACCTGAATCGCGTCCAGCCCATCGCGCTCTGCCAGCAGGCGGGCCTCTGTTACCTTGGCAACCAGGTACTGAGCACTGACCACACCTTGCTCGGCCAATGCGCGAGTAGCGTTCAGCCGAACCAGCACCTGCCCTTCTTCAACGAAGTCACCTTCCCTGACGAGGATTTCATCGACGGTTCCGCCTTCAAGATGCTGCACACTCTTGCGGTTGCCCGCCACCTGCACAGTAGCGTCCGCCACAACACCGGCGTCCAGCGGCGCAAATGCGGCCCAGGCAGTGAACCCGCCGAATCCTAGAATCAGTACCGCTGCGCCCCAACGCAGTGGGGCGGTGAAATCTGTATCTACACGGCTACCGGGCAGTTCCAGCGCTTGCTCATCACCCGCGGTGACGTCTGTCCGGTTTTTCTTGCTGAACCAACCCATGTCAATTCTGACCCTTCGATACGATCTGTAAAGGAGACGTGCCCCCACCTTGCGCGGCCTTCGCGGTCTGTGCGGCTTGCAACTGCTGTTGACGAAGGGCCTTCAATACGTCGTCACGGGAGCCGAACATGGCCATTGTTCCATCTCGCAGTACGAGCAATTTGTCCACGGCAGTCAGGACGCTCATGCGATGTGTAATCAGAATGACCGTCGAGCCCCGCGCCTTCAAATCTTTAATGGTTTCTACGAGCGCGGCTTCACCGACGTCATCCAGGTTGGAATTAGGCTCGTCCAACACCACGAGGCGTGGGTTGTTGTAGATGGCGCGCGCCAGGGCGATGCGCTGCTTCTGCCCCCCTGAAAGCGAGGTACCATCCACACCCAATTGCGAGTCATAGCCACGTGGCAAGCGCAGAATCATGTCATGCACGCCGGCTCGCTTGGCTGCATCTATGACAAGAGCCGAATCGGGCTCGGCGAAGCGGGCAATATTTTCTGCAATTGTGCCTTCGAACAGCTCGATATCCTGTGGAAGGTAACCAATGTAGGGCCCGAGTTCGTCTTTATTCCATTGGAAAATATCTGCGCCATCCAGCCGTACCGTACCGGCACGAGCCTGCCACACGCCAACCAGCAGGCGCGCGAGGGTGGATTTACCCGATGCCGACGGCCCGATGACACCCACTACATCGCCAGCGGGAATCGAAAAACTCAGACCTTTCAGAATATTCAGCTGGGTTCCGGGTGCCGCCGCATAAACGTTCTCAAGGTCAACAGAACCTTTGGGCGCCGGAAGGCTGAGGGTTTCGCCACGCGGCGGCGCTGATTGCAGGATTTCATCCAGGCGCTGGTAAGCCGCCTTGGTCGACAAAGACTGTTTCCACGTGCTGATCGACATTTCCACCGGCTGCAGCGCCTTGCCCAGCAACAGTGAGCCCACGATCATCATGCCGCCCGTCAGTTCCCCTTCGATAACCAGCAAGGCCCCCATGCCCAGAATCAGCGATTGCAGTGATATGCGGACGAAACGGGAAACACCGCTGATGCGGGCGTTGCGGTCAGAGGCCAGGGTCTGCAGGCCCAAAACACGTTGATGCTGCTTAGTCCAGCGGTTACGTATGCCAGGCAGCATGCCCATGGCTTCGATGACGTCGGCATTACGCAAGTGGTTATTAGCATAGGCCGCCGCCGTCACAGAGGCCGAGTTGGCTTCGCCCAGCGGCTTGGCTGTCACAAGGTTGGTGATCCAAGCCAGAAACAGAAGCACAATAGCGCCACCCAGCATCATTAACCCGATCCATGGGTGCAGCATGAAACCCACCGCAAGGTAGATGGGTGTCCATGGTGCGTCGAAGAAGGCAAACAGTGCGCTACCGGTCAGGAACTGACGCAGGTTGGTGAGGTCATGTATGGCTTGCGAAGGGTTGCCGCCCTGCATGCGCAAGTTGCGCTCGAACGCCGCTGTGAAGACCCGTTCGTTGAGCATCATGTCGAAACGGTTGCCCACACGAATCAATACCCTGGAACGGGCAAAATCCAGCAGGCCTGACAATGCATACAAGCCCACCACCAGCAAGGTGAGCATCAACAAGGTAGTTTCGTTCTTGCTGGCCAGCACTCGGTCATAGACCTGCATCATGTAGATCATGGGCGCCAGGCCGATGATGTTGATAACGCAACTGAAGGCTGCCAGGCTATAGAAGGTCTTGCGGAAGCGGTATAACGCCTCGCCAAGCTCTGTGCGGCGGGTTGGCTTCATTGTGAACCTGAGGTCAAGGCGTGGCTACGAGCCACGCCATTTGGAATTGGGGCCAGCGAACTAGGAAAGCCTTTAACTATAGCATCCGGGTCAGACATCAGGTAAACCGAATATTCTCACTTTCGCTGAGGAATTCAAGGTTTAACTCCCCGGATTCCGGCTCCACCATTGCTTCAACCGCCTCGCGGTGGCCAGCGAAGCGCGCCAGCAAGTGCAGGTGTTGCATGGAGAGCAGCTGGCAGTACGCCAGTGGCATGGCGCCGGCGTCTCGTACCGCGCCCAGGCCTTCTGCAGGAAGGGCATTTAACGCTGCTTCGTCTATGCAGTACAAGCCTTCCAGTTTCTGGTCACCTTTTGCCGACTTGATATGCACATTCCAGGGTTTTATCAGGCCGTGTTCCGCCAACGTGTCGCACAGCTGGTTGGTGATCTGGGTGTTTACCCACACCTGTTCCAGGAACTTCAGAACGCTCTTCACCGCTGAGGATGGTTCGCCCTCTTCATCGAAGAAGGGTTCGCCTTCCGAATCGTTGACCAGGTCATTATCTGTTATGACACACAGCACACGCCGGCGATCTTCCGTGTTCGCCAACACAAAGGGGTAGGCCCTGTACGCTGCCGGCACATAGCCACCTACCCAATTACCTTCTTGGTTAACAAGCAGGTTGACTCCAGGCTTGAGCCCCTGGATGGCCACCAAATGGTAGGCATCCTCCGTCTTCATGAAACCCAATGGAAGGCACAGGCACGCGCGGGACACTTCCTGAGCGACTACCGGAGCCAAAGCGTCCTGCGCCGCAAAATCATACGAGCTATAGCGCTTCCAGCGCTTCCCCGCGTGCTTTTCGTGGGAAATTACGGTCAACTGTGCCATGCGTTCCTATATCAGCCTTGTATGTGCGGTCGATTGTAACGTCACGCGCCACGGCCTCAGTGGACCATGCCCAGAGTGGTTCCCTGAGGCTCTGCAGGGCTTTCCAGCCACGGCAGGTTAACGGGTAAATGCCAGTCAGCCTCTTGCGACTTATCGATTAACAGCTGAATCAATTGGTGGGCATGTTCCACTTGCAGTGAGACGGCAAACAATGGCTCGCGCTCGCATGGCTTGGTCATAGCGCTGGGCATGGGCAATCCGGAAATGGCAACAACCAATTCCCCTTCACGAAGCTGGGTCGTCAGGGATGTCGCCAAGTAAATGGCTCCCGCCACTTTGGAAGGCTTTTTATCTGCGGCAGGCGTTGCAGCGCCCTTACTGAGTGCCGACGCAGCTGCAGCAGCGGACTCTGACTTGGATTCCGGTTCACTATTCCGCCCGGCTTGCAAGGCGTTCTGGTGCGCCATCTGCAATACCTCCTGCCAATATTGAGCGGGCGTTTTATCCAGGCCGCTGAGCTCGGGCAGATTGGCAAGCAATTGCGAAAGCACAATGATGGTCATCCGGCGCGTAAGCAGCACGTTGATCGCTGCGCGGTTCACTCTCGTACAGCGAACGACCAAACGATCCTCATAGGCACTGAACACGATGTTCAAGCTCGAACTGATGGGAAAACTCGCCTCGTGTGGGCCCTGCGCTTTGGCAGCTGAACGAGGGGGCGAGAAGTCAGCTTCTGTGGACATACTGGTTCTTCCTAATGCTAGAGTTAGGCATTAAGGTAGCATCTCGCGCGCCCGGCAAGGCAGTCGCGACACAATCAGAACCAAAAGTAAGACGAGGAAGGGGGACTACCCAGAATGGGAGGTGAAGTGGTGCCCATGGGCAGGATCGAACTGCCGACCTCTCCCTTACCAAGGGAGTGCTCTACCACTGAGCCACATGGGCAAAGGCGGCTATTATGGCGAGAAGGGTTGGTAGCGTCAAGTCAGGGTGACGAATCAAGATGTATAGCGTGGCGGCCATGCCAGGCTGAAATCTTCGTGCTCCAGAGTGAGTGCCGGGTTGTACGCCTTGTCATCCATCAATTCGTTAGCCCAACACTTCTGCATATACCGCACTTCGTGGGCAAACCGCGCCCGCTTCTCGGGATTGTCTTCCGTACCCCGGCTGGCGGACTCATGGTGGTAAAGCTCGGCGTAGGGAGTCCAGACATTCCGGTAGCCAGCTTGCAGCAGACGAATACAGAAGTCCACATCGTTAAACGCTACTTTCAGGTCTGGCTCGTTCAAGCCGCCCACTTCCTGCCAGACGCTTTTTCGTACCGCCAGACACGCTGCAGTTACGGCTGATAAATTCTGGGCCAACGCTGCCCTGTGCTGATAGCCGTACTCAGTACGCTTTAGATGCTTGTGACCATGGCCGGCCACGCCCTGTATACCCAGGATAATGCCCGCATGTTGCACGGTATCGTCTGGGTAAAGAAGGCGTGCTCCTACCGCACCCACTTCCGGCTGCATGGCGATACTTACCATTTCGCGCAGCCAATCCGCCCCAATGACCTCAATATCATTGTTCAACAACACAATGACGTCGCCTTGTGCATGAGCCACCGCCATATTATTTAAAGCGGAATAATTGAAGGGCGAGTCATCGCGCAGCAGCCGAATCTTGCACTGTTCTGCCAACTGGGCGAAATAAGCCAAAGCGTGTTCATCGTCCGAGCCGTTGTCCACCACTATGATCTCGTAGGCGGGATATTCCGTGTGGGCAAAAATGCTTTCGACGCACTGGCGCATCAAGGCCACGCCATTGCGCGTAGGAATGATGATGCTGGCCATAGGGGCCGACTCGGGCAAGGCATATTGCAGCCTATAGCCCGCCGCCTCTACCGAAACCGTCGCTGCCACACCTTTATGCATAAGGTGCGCCTGCAAAAGGGCCGCAGCCTCATCTGTAGGGGGCGGCGCGCTGCAACGTTCAGAATCCCGTTCCGCGCCAGGCCGGTGTGCGAGCACGCGTGCCACGTGCCGTATCCGGTTGCCATCGACTCGTTCAAGCACGCCCAACAGGGTGCGAAGAAAGGTCAACTCAGGTGTACCGTTCGCTGCTTGGCCCGCCCAATACTGCCTCCGCACGGCATACACACTGCTTAACCATGCGGTGGAGTAGAACAGAAACGGATTCCAATCTGGTTTGAAGTCGGGGCTGTATCGCTCGCCATCAGGGCCAAGAAAATCTTCATCCCCATAAAGCAGATGAGCCTCGGGGTCGCGTTGGAGCTCTATAACCAGGCTTATTAGCGCATGCGGCGCCAGCAGCGTTCCGGGGTACAACACCAGAACCCAGTCAGCGTCACTTGGTTTTGCGCCTTCCTGAAGTATCCAATCGGTGTAGGGCTGCTTTTTCAACGACTCGATCGTATTGCGACGAAGGGCGCCATTTCCTCCAGGTATACACACCAGAAAACGGGGTTGTACCGGCATATTGCCAAGCTTCGTCTGCAAGGCCGCAAGCCTATGAGGCGGCCAACTATCGTATTGCCTGACCCACTCGACATAAGTGCGAGGTACTGGGGCAGTGGGTATGCCCAGCAAGGCACGGATACGGTGGTACACACCGCGCACGCCCGACTGCCGGTAAAGGCGCCAGGCCTTGAGCAGCTTGTGGCCCAGCCCCCCGTGCCGCTTCACAGTATCAAACATCAGGTACGCCCGTAGACGTCCTCAAAGCGCACAATATCGTCTTCACCCAGATATTCGCCGCTTTGTACCTCGATCATGATTAGGTCCACGACTCCCGGGTTTTCCACGCGGTGTCTAATTCCGGCCGGAATATACGTAGATTCATTTGAACGCACATAAGTGACGCTCTCGCCCTTGGTGACCTGCGCCATCCCATTGACCACTACCCAGTGCTCACTGCGATGATGATGCATCTGCAAACTTAAGCTGGCACCTGGCCGCACAACCAATCGTTTTATCTTGAAGCGCGGGCCCTCTTCCAGAATGGTGTAAGTGCCCCAAGGCCTGTGCACCGTGCGGTGCAGCCTATGCGCTTCATGGTTTTTAGCCTTCAGGCTGGTATAAATCTGTTTGACATCTTGGGTGCTGTCGCGGTTCACAATCAGCAAGGCGTCTGCTGTATCAATTACCGCGATATTGTCGACGCCAACCAACGCGACCAGGCGTTCTTCGCTCAGCACATGGCAATCGTGCGCGCCATACAAAATGGCTTCGCCGCTTACTCGGTTGCCGTCAGCGTCTGCGGGTGTGAGGTCGCCCAATGCCCGCCAGGAACCAATATCGCTCCAGCCAATGTCGCATGGTACGACGGCGACATTGGCGCTGCGTTCCATCACAGCATAGTCAATGGATTCACCCGGAATGTCGGAAAAATCCTCAATGGCAGGTTCCACCTGATGCGCGCCGTCAGAATCCAAACGGTAAGCGCCTTCAAAGGCCTTGCGCACAGGCTCCAGAATATCGGAGCAGTGCTGGGCCATTTCCTGCAGAATCACGCCGGCCTGAAAGCAGAACATACCGGAATTCCACAGAAAATTCCCCGCCTGCAAGTATTCACGGGCTTTTTCCAGACTCGGCTTTTCCACAAAGCGGCGCACACGATTGCCATCAGCCTCTATATAGCCGTAGCCCGTTTCCGGCGCCTGGGGCGTTATTCCGAAAGTGACGAGCAGGCCGCTGTGTGCCAGTTCGCAGGCTGACTCAACCGCCTGCCCAAAGGCAGTTTCATCTTCGATGAGGTGGTCGGCGGCCAGCACCAACATCAAGCCTTCCGGCCCATGGCTTCTGACCACCTCCATGGCTGCCAGCGCAATGGCCGGTGCCGTGTTGCGACCGACCGGCTCAAGAATATAGTTGTTCGCTACACGCGACTCTGCACGAACTTCCTCGTACTCACTCTCGGTCTTGAAGAGAAGGTCGCGATTAGTGACGGTGAGCACTTCGCTCACATCGGGCAGAGAGGCGCCGCGCAGCCATGCATTCTGCAGAAAGCTTTGCCCGTTTGCCAAGCGAATAAAGGGTTTCGGGTGCAAGTCGCGCGAGACAGGCCATAGACGGGAGCCCGACCCTCCGCACAAAATTACTGGAACCAGCATGGACTACTCCATATATTCCTGCAGCATCCACCGCAGCGTATCTTCCAGCGGCGGAATATCAAGCGCACCCACACTAGCAAACAGCTTATCCGGGTTCCCGCAAAGCCGATGGACCTCATTGCGACGCACGAACGCAGGGTTAACGGCGACATCAAGCGAATGCCCTGTCAGCGCCGACAACTGGTCTATAAGTTCCTGCAAGCTGAAGGGCCGGCCCGAACAAATATTATAGACATCCCCTGCTTCGGCCTTTTCCAGAAGGCGCAGGTAAGCTTCGCAAACAAATCGTACGTCGTTGAACTCGCGTTCAACATGCAAATTACCCAACTCCACTTGCGATGCCCGGCGAGCAAAATGGCTAACCAGCTTGGGGACGATGAAGTTCTCAGCCTGCCCCGGGCCGGTGTAGTTGAATGGCCGAACAAGGAAAACAGGCAGCCGGCCGGCATAGCTGCGCGCCACCATTTCCATGGCCAACTTGCTGGCAGCGTAATGGTTGACCGGTGCCAGGGGGTCGCCTTCGGTAATGGGGGAATGTTCGCTATTGCCATACACATTGGCGCTGCTGGCAAGCAGCACTTTTTTGGGCCGCTGCGCAAGCGTGTTTAAAGCGTCGAGCAGATTGGTGGTGCCCACCACATTCACCCGGTAAAAATCGCTCGGGTCGGCATGCCCAACAAAGCTGATGGCAGCAAGGTGTACAACAAACTGAGGTTGTATGGCATGCAGCTCTTCGCGCAAAACATCGGTGTGCAGAAGATTTGCCTTTACTTCATGAACGATATACCCCGCCGCACGGGCACGTTCACGGAAATGCCGGCCCGTGAAGCCGGTACCACCCGTTAGCGCCAGTCTCAAAACGAGAACCCTGCTTTATTGCGGCGCATGTCTGCTTCGACCATCATGGCGCACAACGATTCCAGCGATGTTTTGGCTTCCCAACCCAAAACCTTTTTGGCCTTGGAGGGGTCACCCACCAAAAGGTCAACCTCTGCCGGGCGGTAGAAGCGTGGGTTCACACGCATGACAGTCTTGCCAGTGCGCGTGTCCACCGCCGTTTCTTCCAGACCGTGGCCGCCGAATTCCAGTGTTATGTCAGCAGCCTGAAAAGCCATGCGCACGAAATCGCGAACCGTTTCCGTACGACCGGTGGCCAGCACGAA
This sequence comes from Alcaligenaceae bacterium, assembly GCA_029268595.1. Lineage (GTDB taxonomy): Bacteria > Pseudomonadota > Gammaproteobacteria > Burkholderiales > Burkholderiaceae_B > JAJUGB01. Next base: position 10,445 of record JAJUGB010000083.1, read on the forward strand.
TGTGTCGGGCTCCTGAGCCTGCAGCATCCGCCACATGCCGTCGACATATTCCCGCGCATAGCCCCAGTCACGCTTGGCATCCAAGTTACCTAGTTCCAGGCAATCCAGTTTGCCCAGCACAATCTTGGCAACGGAATCCGTGATTTTGCGGGTGACAAATTCCTGGCCCCTCAAGGGGCTTTCGTGATTGAACAATATGCCGCTGGTCGCAAAAATGCCGTAGCTCTCGCGGTGATTGACGGTCGTCCAGTGTGCATACAGTTTGGAAACGCCGTAAGGGCTGCGGGGGTAGAAAGGCGTGGTCTCCGACTGCGGAACAGCTTGAACCTTTCCGAACATTTCGGAAGTCGAGGCCTGGTAATAGCGTATCGCCGGGTTCACCAGCCGAATGGCTTCCAACAGGTTCAACGCGCCCAAGCCGGTAATCATGGCAGTGGTCGTGGGTTGCTCGAAACTGACGCCAACAAAGCTTTGGGCCGCAAGGTTGTAGACCTCATCTGGCTGCAAGCGCTGCATCAATGAAATGGAGGCGCCCAGGTCTGTCAGGTCGTATTCCACCAGTTCCAGCGCGGAGTGCTGGGCAATGCCAAGCTCTTCCAGCCGCCAGAAATTTACCGAACTGGTGCGCCGGTAAGCGCCATAAACTTTGTAGCCTTTCTCCAGAAGCAACTCCGCAAGATAGGCGCCGTCCTGCCCCGTCACGCCTGTCACCAAGGCAATACGTGGCTTCGTGTTCATTGTGCTCATTCCTTAAAAGCGTTGTGACCGCTCACGCAGTGCTGCGCGCGCCAATCCTTTACCGTTTCTTCTATGGCGTGCTCAAACCGTTCCAAGGGTGTTTGCCAGTACCATACAGTGGGCTCGCGTGTACCGTTATCCCTGGAATCCACGCCGGCGCACAGCTGAGCCAGCTGCTGGGCAAGCGCGCCAGTATCGTTAGATACCGGAACACCGAACTCACGGTGGGCGGGAATATCAGACGCCAGCACCGGCAGACCCATGGCCAGAGCCTGGCCAATTCCCAGGTTGTAGCCTTCCCAACGCGACAGATTCACGTAAATATCAGCCGCCGCATACATGTCGATGAGCCGTTCATCCGGCGCGTTGGCCAGAATATGCAGACCCTGCGCTTCCATTTCCGCCTGATCCTGTTCTGTTCCTTTGCCGCAAAGCAGAAAAACAATACGCTGTGCGATTTCAGGGTGGCTACGACGAAACGCGGCCAGCAGGGCTACGTAGTCGTCAATTCCCTTGTAATGGCGTTCACTCTTGTGAAAGCGGCACACATTCAGCACGACAATTTTGTCCTGCCAACCCATTTCCTCGCGTGTGGTAATACGACGTTGCTCGTAAGCCGTTTCCCATACCGTCAAATGGGAATTCGCAATCCGTATGGGCTGCATCTGCGGTTCATTTGCCTCGTCACATATGGATTGGGAAATCGCATAAAGACGGTCTGACATGGGTAGACATAGGCGCTTTTCTGCCAGCACCGCTCGCCGTGCCTCGGCATCGGGGAAAAACTCAGGGTTGGGTTCGCCGTAGTCGTATACCAAGGTCGCACACGCGTCTCCCAGCCACCGGGGTGTGGAGAAATACGGAGGGGTGTGCATGACCACACAGTCCACACCTTGCTGAACGGCATAAATAGCGGCCTCCTGCGGCCCTACCAGCTCCACCCGTTTGCAGCCCTCATAGCTGAACTCATTTTTCTTCAGCGGCCCGCCAATAATTACTTCATGCCCATGCCGCACCAAAAAACGAGCCTGCTCGTTGATCACCACGGGCACCCCATGGCCGATCTGGTGCGTGATGCTGAGCATGAGAATACGCAACTTATCTGCCTTGCCGCGCTCGTAAAGCACCCACGGTTTACGCAGGCGTGGAGGGTGTGCAATCCCATAGACCCGGTCCAAGGCAAGATTCGGGCTGTAGTACGGGTCGGCCGCAAAAAGTGCTGGATGCCGGCTGCGGGCGTACCGGGCTTCCTCGCGGAAAGCCCGGGTTTTCTCAGGTGTGTTGTCGTAGCCCCGCGTTTTGGATTCGTGGTGAATCATCAGCGCTTTGGCGACGCATATATTGCGGTAACCCTTGGCCAAGGCATCCAGGCAAAGAACCACATCGTTGAATGCCACGGCAAGATTTTCATCAAAACCGCCGATTTCCTGGAACACGGCCCGGCGCATGGCAAGGCAGGCCCCCGTAACAGCCGACATTTCGCGGTCAACGACATTCAAATAATGGTGACCGTAATCGCTTTCTTGCAAGTGCACGTGAGCGTGCGCTACAACGCCCTGTATGCCCAGAACAATGCCAGCATGCTGGATAGTTTGGTCGGGGTACAGCAGTTTCCCGCCCACCGCTCCAACATCCGGCTGCATGGCATAAGCCGCCATGCGCTTAAGCCAAAGCGGGTCAATGACTTCAACGTCGTTATTCAGAAAGACCAACAAATCGCCACGTGCCGCCCGCACTGCAGTATTGTTAAACCGCGAGAAATTAAATGGCGCCGGGTCGCGAATCA
>JAJUGB010000084.1 GCA_029268595.1 Alcaligenaceae bacterium
AGTTAAGTCTTTACACGACGCGCGAACCTCAATTGATCCAGCCCTTGCTCGACCAATTCACCAAAGATACCGGCGTTAAAGTCAACACGGTGTTCGTCAAGGACGGACTGATCGAACGCGTCAAGACTGAAGGTGAAAAGTCACCCGCTGATGTGCTGATGACAGTCGATATCGGAAACCTGCTCGACCTGGTGGAAGCGGGGGTTACCCAGCCCATCCAGTCGCAGAAATTAAACGACGCCATCCCTGCCAACTTGCGCGGCGACAATGGGCACTGGTACACGCTTTCCATGCGTGATCGCGTCGCCTATGTGGCTAAAGACCTCGAAATCGAAAAGATTACCTACGAGGAGTTCGCTGATCCTAAATGGAAGGGCAAGGTGTGTATCCGCTCCGGTCAGCACCCGTATAACACCGCGCTTATTGCGGCCATGATCGCGCATAACGGCGCCGAAGCAACCGAAGATTGGCTGCGTGGCGTGAAGGCTAACCTGGGGCGCAAGGCCGCCGGCGGCGACCGGGACGTCGCCCGCGATATCCTGGGCGGTATCTGCGATATCGGCATTGCAAACGCATATTATGTCGGCCGCATGAAAAATGCCGAGCCGGGCAGCGATGCCTACAAATGGGGCGAAGGCATCAAAGTCGTGCGTCCTACCTTCGCGCACGAGAAGAGCCAGGGTACCCATGTCAACATCTCTGGTGCCGCCGTCGCCAAGCACTCGCCCAATAAAGAACAGGCCGTGCAACTGCTTGAGTACCTGGTTTCAGACAAAGCGCAAAGCATGTACGCAAAGGCCAACTACGAATACCCGGTCAAGAAAGGCGTCGAGCTGGACCCTGTAGTGGCCAGCTTTGGCGAATTGCACGTCGATCCCTTACCTTTGACCGAGATCGCCAAACATCGCAAGCAGGCCAGCGAACTGGTTGACAAAGTTGGCTTCAATAACTGACGCTTATAATTTCATACTTTTACACTCGCCGGCGCGGGCTCGGGCCCGTGCCGCCTCGCTTCGCAGGATTTTTGTATTGCCCGCCCGACATACTCGTTCTAACGATGCCGCCATCGGGTGGCGCATCTCCTCTACAGCCCTAGCCCTATGCGTCATGGCGCCCTTGATAGCGCTGGGCTGGTTTGCGCTTCAAGGATCGCTTGCGCACTGGGCTCATTTATTCGACTACGTCTTGCCCCAAGCCTTGGCCAATACCGCCATACTTCTGCTTGGGGTAGGTGTGTTGGTCGCTTGTCTGGGAGTAGGCAGCGCATGGTTGATCACGGCCTTCGAGTTTCCTGGACGCCGCATGCTGTCGTGGGCGCTATTGCTGCCTCTGGCTGTACCTACATATATTGTGGCGTTTGCCTATCTGGATATCCTCCACCCGATAGGACCAATACAAACTTGGCTGCGGGAACTGCTCGGCTACAGTAGTCCTCGAGAGTTCCGGCTACCCGATCTGCGTTCTTTGCCCGGGGCCATTTTCTTATTGGGCTTTGTTCTTTATCCCTACGTCTATTTAAGCACTCGAGTGATGTTCGCCACCCAGGCGGCCAGCCTGCTTGAGGCGGCACGCGTGCTGGGCGAGTCGAGTGTCAGCGCGTTTTTCAGAGTCGTGCTACCCCTTGCCAGGCCCGCCATTGCGGTCGGCGTCAGCTTGGCCTTGCTCGAGACACTCAACGACATCGGAGCGTCCGAGTTCTTGGGCGTCCAGACTCTTACCGTTTCTATCTATTCCACGTGGATCACTCGGTCAGATTTGGCCGGAGCTGCCCAGATTGCGCTGGCGATGCTGGTCATCGTGGCGTTTCTCATACTGATGGAGCGACACGGCCGCCGAAGGCAACGCTACGCGGGCACGTCTCGAGCACAACCCATCCGGCCTTATCGACTGCGTGGCGGCGCCGCTGCACTGGCGTGCCTGTTGGGATGGTTGCCAGTGATTATCGGATTCGTCACCCCCGCGCTGTATTTGCTCAATGAAACAATCAAGTATATGCATCAGGTCGGCTCAGTATCCGATCAACTAATAGCCAGCGCGTATAACACCGTGACCATTGCACTTGTTGCGACCGCAGCTACCATTCTCTGTGGCTTGGTGCTGGCGTGGACGGCCCGGTCAGTCCGTCAAACAAATGGTATGAATCTGGCTCGATTGTCGGCCCGCATCGCAACCTCTGGCTACGCCATTCCGGGCACCGTACTCGCGCTGGGCCTCATGACCCCCATTGTGCTTGTCGACCACCTCGCAGGGCGAATTGTGCAAGCCCTGGGGCAGGCCTCTCCCGGCTTGCTTCTTATGGGCACAACGACAGCCCTGGTGGTAGCTTACGTAATTCGCTTCCTTGCTATCGCCATCGGGGGAATAGAGTCGGGCCTTGCCCGCATCCCTCCGTCCATGGAGCAGGCTGCACGCTTATTGGGCGAAAAGCCCGCTGGCGTATTGCGTCGTGTGCATCTGCCTCTATTGCGTCCTGCCCTGGCGGCTGCAGCGCTATTGGTGTTCGTCGACACCATGAAAGAGTTGCCTGCCACCTTGATGCTTCGTCCGGTCAACTTTGAAACGCTGGCGACCTGGCTGTATGCGGAAGCTGCGCGTGGCACATATGAAGAGGGCGCCGTGGCTGCACTGGCCATTGTATTGGTCGGCCTGCTGCCGGTAATTTTGCTCGCCCGCAGCCAACTGAAGACGGCTCATTAATATGTCCGAACTACTTAAACTCGATCACGTTTCACTGTCTTACTATTCAGCGGGTAAAGAGGTGCCCGCTGTAAAAGACGTGTCGTTGACTCTCGAAAAGGGTTGCATTGGCTGCCTGCTCGGCGTGTCCGGCTGCGGCAAAACGTCGGTGTTGCGTGCTATAGCCGGGTTCGAGCCCTTGCGCTCAGGAGCCATCTACCTGGGCAATACGACTTTATCCAACGGCAAACATAATATGCCGCCCGAACAGCGCCAAGTGGGCATGATGTTTCAGGACTATGCGCTGTTTCCCCATTTGACGGTACGCAAGAATATTGCCTTCGGGTTACGCCGTCTACCCCCCGCTCAACGCGATGCGCGGGTGGCCGAATTACTCGCCATGGTGGGTCTTGAGGAGTCTGCTGATCGCTACCCTCATGAGCTTTCGGGGGGACAGCAACAAAGAGTGGCGCTAGCTCGCGCCATGGCCCCAGAGCCCGAGCTACTATTGCTGGACGAGCCGTTTTCCAATCTGGATGTCGACACGCGTGAGCGCCTGGCTTTCGAGGTCAGGGATATTCTCAAGGCGACGGGCCACACTGCCATTCTTGTAACCCACAACCAGGCCGAAGCATTCGCCATTGCCGATCGGATCGGCATTATGAGGCAGGGTCAGATCCTACAATGGGATACGCCTTATCAATTGCATAACCAGCCAGTAAATGGCTTTGTGGCGGAATTTATCCGTCGCGAGGCGCTGTTGGCTCAGCGCGCCGAGGCTTACTTGCGAGGGGCAGCGGCCGCTTAGTCGTCCCTTACACCGGCTTGGTGGTCGCGTTGCAATGCATGTAACGCCCCAAGAAACACCAGCGACACCAAGGTCAAAAGGGTGGCTACGGCGAGGATGGTCGGGTCTATCTGTTCGCGCAGTCCAGAGAACATTTGACGCGGTATGGTGCGTTGCTCAGGTCCAGCCAGAAACAACACCAGGACGATCTCGTCGAATGAAGTGGCAAAGGCGAAGACAGCGCCCGATATAACGCCCGGCCGTATCAAGGGCAGCACAACATCTGTAAATGCACGGAAGGGCGAAGCACCCAGGCTTTGCGCTGCCCGATAAAGGGAAGTGTCGAAACCTGAGAGGGTTGCAGTGACGGTAAGCAGGACAAATGGCGCGCCCAGAGCCGCATGCGCAACGATTAGCCCTGCGAAATTGCCGACAAGATTGAATCGCGCATAGAAGAAGAACATTCCCGCGGCGACAATGATTAGCGGCACAATGATTGGTGATAGGAGCAGGGCTGTTATCAGGCGGCGGTAGGGCATGTGCACGCTTGTCATGCCCAGGGCGGCGAGAGTTCCCAGCACGGTAGCGATTGCCGTGGCCGATGTGGCGATGATCAGGCTGTTTCGGGCCGCCAACAGCCAGTTGGAATCGTGGAGTATAGCGGCATACCATCTGGTGGAATAGGCTTCCGCTTGCAGCTGGAGCATCTCCCGTGTAAAGCTGAAGAACGGTTCGGCGTTAAAAGACAGCGGAACGATCACCAACAGCGGAAGCATCAGAAAGAACAGGACAGCCCAGGCATAAACCTTTAATGCCCGTGTGCCCGACTGCTGGCTGCGTGTGTAATACGTGGGCTTCGATTTGCGCATCAGGTCAACTTGATTTGATGAGCGCCAACCAGGCGATCGTAGACACCGTAAAGTGTCAGTATCAGGACTAGCAGCAATCCGCCCAGCGCCGCGGCCAAACCCCAGTTGTTCGAACTTTGCATGTGAAACGCGATGAGGTTCGCGATCATCTGGCCGTCCGTCCCACCCACTAACGCCGGTGTAATGTAATACCCTACCGACACGATAAATACCAGCAACGAGCCTGCACTGAGGCCCGGCAAGGACAAGGGGAAATACACCCGCCAAAAAGCGTGCCACGGCGAGCTTCCCAACGAGACCGCTGCCCGCATATAGCTGATGTCTATGCCTCGCATGACGCTATACAAAGGCAGAATCATAAAGGGCAAGAGAATATGCGTCATGGCGATAACCGTCGCAAACCGCGTATACATCATCTCGAGCGGCGCCGAGGTCACATGTAAAGCTTGCAGAACGGAATTAACCACGCCGTGCGTCTGCAGCAGGGCGATCCATGCAGTGGTTCTGACAAGCAACGAGGTCCAAAAGGGCAGCAGGACAAGTACGAGCAAGATTGACCGCAGTCGGTCAGACGCATGAGTAAGGTAGTAGGCCAGCGGATAGCCCAGTACGCCACACAGCAAAGTAATGGTCAGAGCCATGCCCAAAGTACGCCCGTACAGCTGTAGATAAATGCGCGCCGAGTCTCGCGTCCGGATTTCGCCTTCAGGGGATCGCTGCAGGTCCAGTGCAGTGAGGTAATGGTCTATGGTGTAGACGCGGCTGACCTGTTTGATGGCTCGCCATAGCCCGGGGTCGGCCCACCGTTTGTCAGCGCCAGTCAGTAGAGCGACACCTTGGGTGGCGATACTCGCCTCAGGGACATTGCGCATTTTGCGCGCTGTCGTATTGATAAGGCTGCTGGCCCCTGGGTAGGCCTGGTTCACGGCTGCCGCCAGGACGCCGTTGCGCCGTTCTTGGGCCAGTGTTTTCAGTTCGGTCGCGAGGGTGTCGAACACTAAGGGTTCGGGAAGTGAGCCTGCATCCCATTTCGCCAGCTGGGTCATTGTGTGCGGTATTAATTGGGCCACGGCCGGATTGTGCACGCTGCGAAACAGCATGGTGGCGATGGGCGCAAAAAAAGCGAACAGCAAGAACAGGAGCAGTGGGGCGACGAGGAGCAATGCGCGGACTTGGTGTTGAGCAAGGTGGCGCCGTTCCTGGCGCGCTCCATCGGCGTCAACCACCCCTGGGGCGGAAGGGGATGCCGGCTCGTTTACTTCAGCAGCCATTCGTTGAATTTCTCGCCCAGACTTTCACCGTAATCCGCCCAGAACACGCTATCGACCTTCAGACCCTTTTCAAGATGGTTGGTAGGCAGATGAGGAAGGACGTTCTTGTCCACAAGAGCGAGTGAAGACTTACGGGGAGGGCCGTAAGCGACATCTTGAAAGCCCGCCAGTGCCTTAGTGGTGGTGGCAAATTTGATGAAGTCCAGGGCTTCGTCAAAGTGGGGGGTGCCCTTTACGATGCTCCAGCCCCCCAGGTCATAGAGATGACCGTCCCATACGATGGTGAATGGCTTGTTCTCTTGTTTGATGGCATCGAAGACGCGGCCATTGGCGGATTGCACCATTACCGCGCCGCCATCATTCAACAGCTGCGGCGCTTGAGACCAGCTGTCGAACCACACCACGTCGTGCTTTATGGTGTCCAGTTTGGCAAAGGCGCGCGCTTGTCCCTCGGGCGTGCTAAGCAGCCGGTAAACGTCTTCCGGCTTGACCCCATCTGCAATCAAGGCCCACTCCATGGTGATTTGAGGCCGCTTTCGCAAGGCGCGTTTACCGGGAAAGTTCTTAAGATCGAAGAAGTCTTCTAGCTTGGTCGGCCGGCTTTGACCTATGGTGTCGTTGTTGTAGGCAAATATGGTGCTGTAGACAATTTCTGCAACGAGACACTCACTTTCTAGTCCTTCGGGGATGAAGTCTTCTGCGGCAGGGGTGCCGTCATCGCCGGGCAAGAGCACCTCGTGTGGGATGGTTTCAAGCAAGCCCTCGGAACAACCTCGTTCCAGATCTACCGTTTCCACATCAATCACGTCCCACTGTACCCGGCCGGATTGGACTTGCGCTTTCAGTTCCGCTACGCCGCCCGTGTAAGTCTCAAACAAAATCTTCTTTCCGGTTTCAGCCACGTAAGGGTCGATTTGATGGCGCTTCTGGGCGGCTCCGTAAGCGCCACCGAAGGACACTACCGTTAGAGGCTCATTGCTGGTTTGGGCGCACACACCGAGGTGCAAGCCCGAAAGACACAAAGCCAACCCAGCGGAGGTCATCAATTTCTTCATGGCGTCGTTCCTTGAGCAGAGTAGGACGGTGGTTGAAAAGCGTGGCTGTCGCCGCTGGCCCAGCTTAGGGTCACAGCTTGCCCCTCGATGAGTTGCGGGGCTTGGGTGTGGTTTAAAACCTTGGCTACCATAGGGCTGCCGTCGGCCAGGCAAAAGTAATAGCGTATGAAGTCGCCCACGTAGTGGCTTTCCACGAAGCGGGCCCCAATACCGTTGACCCGATTGCAGGCGTCCTCGGTAGTCATTGTGAGCTTCTCGGGCCGAACCGAAATAAGACAGCGGGAGCTTGTGGGGTCGCAATCAGCATTGCGCGCTACAACGGTTGACCCCCCCGGGAGTTCGGCGCGCACATGATCTTTTTCTACCGAAACAACAGTGCCGGGCACCATATTGTTTTCGCCAATGAAGTCTGCCACAAAGGCGTTCGCTGGCTTTTCGTAAAGCTCGGCGGGCGAGGCGCACTGCTGCACCATGCCGCGGTTGAAGACCGCTACCCGGTCGGACATGGTCAGCGCTTCGTTTTGGTCATGAGTGACGTATATGACTGTGAACCCCAGCTTTTTATGCAGTCGCGTTATTTCAAGCTGCATTTGCTCGCGTAACTTTTTATCTAGCGCGCCGAGCGGTTCGTCCATCAAGACCAGTTCCGGCTCGAATATCAACGCCCGAGCCAAGGCAACGCGTTGGCGCTGGCCGCCAGAAAGCTGAGCCGGCGGCCGATCGCCGTAGCCGGCGAGCTCGACTAGTTTCAGGGATTGCTGCACCCGCTCAGTGATTTGAGGTGTGGCCATGCGGCGAAGAGCAAGTGGATAGGCGAGGTTGGCAGCCACCGTCATGTGGGGAAACAGGGCGTAATTCTGAAACACCACACCAATATTTCGTTGATGCGGGGCTATGCGAGTAATTGGACGACCATTGATGGATATGACGCCGGCCGTAACCGTTTCGAAGCCCGCAAGCATCATCAACACTGTCGTCTTGCCCGAGCCGGACGGGCCAAGTAGAGTCAGGAATTCGCCCCGGCGCACGGCAAGACTGAAATCCCGCACGACCAATGATTTCTCGTCGTAGGTCTTTTGTACACCGTCGAACTCTAGAAAGCGGCCCTCGTTGGCGTTATGCATCGGGTGTCTCGTGTTGCGGGCATTGAAGAGCGGTTGCCGCTTGCTTAGGCAACTAGCAAGAGTAGCACCGGGGCCGACGGGCCAGAAACCCGGGTTTCCACCAGATTTAAGCGGTGTTAAACTAAGACGTTAGACGAAATGTTATTGCCCTTCATGACTACTCATCACACGCGAACCCACACAACGGCGCCCTAACAGCCGCACGCGTGTATGTATCAACAAGGCACACTCAACAGCTTTCAAACACGCGGCCCGGGCCGCGTTTTTTGTTCACATAGGATGCTTTATGGTTCAGATCACCTTGCCTGATGGCTCGCAGCGCGAGTTTCCAGGTCCCGTCTCGGTCGGCGAGGTTGCGCAATCCATAGGCGCAGGCCTTGCGCGCGCAGCGCTGGCAGGCCGGGTCGCTGTGGATGGTCAGGAACCGCGTTTGGTTGATACCAGCTTTGTCATCGACCAGGATGCCCAGCTTGGCATTATCACCGCGAAGGATCCCGAAGGTCTTGATCTGATTCGGCATTCAACGGCGCATTTGCTCGCTTACGCCGTAAAAGAGCTGTTTCCCGACGCTCAGGTCACCATCGGTCCAGTCATCGATAACGGCTTCTACTACGACTTTTCATACAAACGGCCATTCACGCCCGAGGACCTCGAGGCGATCGAAAAGAAGATGATGGAACTCGCCAAGAAGGACGAGCCCGTCACCCGCGAAGAATGGCTGCGTGACGATGCGGTGGAGTACTTCAATAGCATTGGTGAAACCTACAAGGCTGAAATCATCGCCTCCATTCCCGCCAACGAGACCATCAGCCTCTATCGGGAAGGCGATTTCATCGATTTATGTCGCGGGCCGCACGTGCCGTCTACCGGCAAGTTGAAGGTATTCAAGTTAATGAAAGTGGCCGGTGCTTATTGGCGCGGCGACAGCAATAACGAGATGCTCCAGCGCATTTACGGTACCGCCTGGGCCACGAAAGAGGACCAGGCAGCATACCTGACCATGCTGGAAGAGGCCGAGAAACGCGACCACCGCAAGCTGGGGCGTGAACTGGATCTATTCCATTTCCAGGACGAGGCGCCCGGTTTGATTTTCTGGCATCCCAAGGGATGGACACTGTGGCAGCAGGTCGAGCAGTATATGCGCAAGGTGTACCGGGATAACGGCTATCAGGAAGTCAAGGCGCCGCAGATACTCGACTTATCGCTGTGGAAGAAAACCGGTCATTGGGACAATTACGCCGAGAATATGTTCACGACCGAGTCCGAAAATAGGGTTTATGGCCTGAAACCCATGAACTGCCCCGGACACGTCCAGATCTTCAATGCCGGCCTGCATTCATATCGGGAGCTTCCCATCCGCTACGGCGAGTTTGGGCAATGCCACCGAAACGAGCCTTCTGGTTCGCTGCACGGCATGATGCGGGTACGCGGTTTTACCCAAGACGACGGCCATATCTTTTGTACCGAAGACCAGCTGCAAGATGAGTGCGCCGCCTTTACTGCCTTGCTGCAGAAGGTATATAGCGACTTCTCGTTCAACGAGATTCTGTACAAAGTAGCGACCCGACCCGAGAAGCGCATAGGTTCGGATGAGGTCTGGGATAAGGCGGAGCAGGCCCTTATTGAAAGCCTGGAACGTACGGGCTGCCAGTACGAGATCACTCCCGGCGAGGGTGCTTTCTATGGTCCCAAGATTGAGTACACCTTGAAGGACGCCATTGGCCGTCACTGGCAGTGTGGCACCATACAAGTGGACTTTTCCATGCCGCAACGCCTCGGGGCCGAATATGTGGACGCCCACGATCAGCGTCGTACACCGGTAATGTTGCACCGAGCCATATTGGGCTCCTTCGAGCGATTTATCGGCATTCTTATCGAAAACTTCGCCGGAGCCCTGCCGCCTTGGCTGGCTCCCGAACACGCCGTAGTGTGTTGTATTTCCGAACATTTTGCAGAATACGCGCACCAGGTAACGCAAACCCTGAAAACACAAGGATTTAGGGCCAGCGCCGATTTGCGCGGTGAAAAGATCACCCGTAAAATCAGAGAACACAGCATGCAAAAAGTGCCGTATATTTTGGTAGTAGGCGAAAAGGAACGCGAAAGCGGCACCGTTGCGGTGCGTTCCCGAGGAGGGGTCGACCTGGGTGCGATGCCTTTGGCCGAATTCGCTCAGCGCCTTCAGCAAGATATCGATCAACGCCGTAACGTCGGCGTTGCCGGCTAGCACGCTCATTATTAATTTCAGGAGTTCTAGATATCGCAACCGATAAATCCCATCGTATAAACGGTGAAATCCGTATCCCCGAGGTCCGACTCCTAGGAGTCGATGGCGAACAGTTGGGTATTGTCAAAACCTCGGAAGCGCTCGAATTAGCAGAAGAAAAAGAAGTCGATCTGGTCGAGATCGCCCCGAACGCGTCACCGCCCGTGTGCCGCCTGATGGATTACGGCAAATTCAAGTACCAAGAGCAAAAACGACAAGCCGAGGCGCGGGCTAAGCAAAAGACCATTCAGGTCAAGGAAGTAAAATTCCGCCCTGGCACGGACGAAGGCGATTACCAGGTCAAGCTGCGCAACCTGCGCCGCTTTATCGAAGAAGGCGACAAGGCCAAGGTCACGCTTCGATTCCGAGGTCGCGAAATGGCTCACCAAGAACTCGGCATGCGCGTGCTGGAGCGCGTAAGGGACGATCTGACCGATTTGTGTCAAGTCGAGTCCATGCCCAAGCTCGAAGGGCGCCAAATGGTCATGGTCCTGGCCCCACGTAAGAAGGCGGCTGGAAAGCAGGGCGATTCCGCGTCCTGATCATAATTTGTAAGCCCGTCCGGTGCCTTACCGGGCGGGCTTGCGTTTGCGGTTTCTTATGCACGTACTTTTCGTTATCGACCCGCTGCCTTCCTTGAAGGCATATAAAGATTCCTCTGTTGCGATGATGCGTGCACTGGCCGCTCGTGGGCACACTTTAAGTGTGGCCTTGCAGGGGGATCTCTTTATCGACCAGGGGATCGTCCGAACATTGTCACTATCGATCGAGCTCGTGCCAAATGCCGATTTGCATGGTCACGAATGGTGGAGGTCGCTCGATACCCGTGAAGTGGCGGTTTCCGAGTTCGATGCGGTGGTGATGCGTAAAGATCCGCCCTTCGACATGGAATACTTGTACTCCACCCACTTGCTCGAGCTTGCCGAGCAGCAGGGGGCCAAGGTGTTCAACTCTGGTGCGGCCATTCGTAATCACCCCGAAAAGCTCGCCATAACCGAGTTCAATGAATTCACCACGCCTACCCTGGTGACTCGCGACATGGCCCGGCTGCGCGCATTTCACCGCCAGCAACAAGAAGTTATCGTCAAGCCGCTCGACGGTATGGGCGGCACGGGAATATTTCGATTGGCCCCGAATGAGCCGAATCTGGGCGCCATTCTTGAAACCCTTACCGATAATGGTCGACGCACCATCATGGCCCAGCGTTATATTCCGGAAATTGTAAAGGGAGACAAACGGGTGCTGCTTATTGGCGGGGAACCGGTGCCGTATGCCCTGGCGCGCATTCCCTTGGCAGGCGAAACCCGCGGAAACCTTGCCGCCGGCGGGCGAGGGGTCGCGCAGGCCCTTACCGAGCGCGATCTCACTATTGCCAAGGCGGTAGCCTCTCGTATTCAGGGGCGGGGCCTGATGTTGGTTGGGCTAGACATCATTGGCGACTACCTTACAGAGGTGAACGTCACGAGCCCGACTTGCTTTGTGGAAATTACCGAGCAGACTGGATTTGACGTCGGAGACCGATTTGCCCAGGCCCTGGAGCAGTCCGTAGGACATTGATATGGCACAAATCGTCTTGGTCATGCATGAGCCTCTGGGCGCAGCGTTTGCCGACTGCGCGGCGCACATCTTCGGTACGCCGCCCAGCATGACGGTCTTCGACGTTGCTCCGGATGCTTCTGTTGAGGAAAGCGTCGACGAACTTGTCGGCATCCTGAGACAAACGTCCGATGCGTCACTGATTCTCTGCGACTTGTACGGAGCCACGCCTTTTAATATTGCCAAACGTGCTTTAAAGCGTATTGCAGAGGACGGTATGCCGGGTCATCTGGTCACGGGGACCAATCTTTGCATGGTGCTGAAGGCACTGACCGATCAAAAAGAAAACCCGGAAGAGCTGAGCGAACGTGTTCGGGTTGGTGCACTCCGAGGCATCATCGACGCCGAGCAGCTGACATAAATTGTGGTCCCTGATCAAATTCCTATGCCATCTGTCGATATTGTGATTCGTAACAAGCTTGGTCTGCATGCGCGTGCTGCGGCCAAACTGACCCAGCTCGCCAGTCGATATACCGACTGTGAAATCTTTATTGCGCGCGGCGCACAGCGTGTCAATGCCAAAAGTATCATGGGTGTGATGATGCTGGCCGCCGGTCTTGGGGTCACCGTTACTGTCGACGCTAGCGGCCCCAACGCTGAAGAGGCGATTACCGAAATCCAGAAGCTGTTCGACAACAAATTTGGCGAAAAGGAATAAGCCCGCATCGTTCGGTAGAAGCACGCAATGTCCTCGTCCCACGGTTCCAGCGCGACTGCTCTAAGCGGCATGGTATGCATGCGCGGCCAGGGCGTGGTCAAGGGCTACGCTATTGGACGAGCAGTGGTCATGGGCGCCGCCGCGCTCGAAGTCGATCATTACCGGATTCCCGCCACGGACGTCGAGGCAGAATGTAAAAGGCTTCTGGCCGCTTTACATTCGGCAAGCGCGGACTTGAAAAAGACAGTGGGCAGCCTGCCGGAAGACGCCCCCCGAGAGATGGCGGCATTGCTCACTGTGCACAGCATGCTGCTTGAAGACCCCATGCTGGCTCAGCAAACCTGCGCCTTGATCCGCGAGCGCCATTACAACGCCGAATGGGCGTTGACGACGCAGGGTCAAATGCTCAGCGAGCAGTTCGCCGCCATGGAGGACGCATACCTGCGGGAACGCGGGGCCGACATCAGGCAGGTAATCGAGCGCGTGCTACGCGTCTTGGCGGGCGATCCAGCCATGCTGCC
>JAJUGB010000085.1 GCA_029268595.1 Alcaligenaceae bacterium
CCCTTTTGGTCGTGTGGAATCTGTTCGCGCAGAGGAATGTGTGGGTCGAAGTAGGCCCACACGGGAATCCCCAATGCGGTGGCGAAGCCCACCTCAAAGACGGTGCCTGAGTCGGGCTCGTGGCCGCGAAAGGTGTTCAGGTTGGCCAGTACCGCATGGCTTTCGCGGATTAGCTGAACGTTATTCTGGTAGATGTGGCGGGCGGCTTGATGGGGCGCCAGGCCGTCGGGTACTTTGTTGTCTGTTGGATACACACCTTGCAGTCCATGGTGCGTGCACAGCTGCTTGAGGCGCTCACCCTGTTCGATGGCGTCGGCCCGAAATACGTCGAAACCGGCCAGGTAAACGCGCTTTAGCGAGCGCGTATCAGAATGGTCCATGGGAACGTCCTCTCTTCTTGTACTCATTACCTCTTTCTTATACTCGTTGCGAAGCGTGCAATGACTTCTGCGATACCTGCCTTAGGAACCTTGGGCAAATAAAATAACGATTCTTGCGTATACCAATAATAAAGGGGTTGCAGTGACGAATCAGAATGGATGGAAGACAAGCCGGTGGGTAAGGCGAAAATTTGCGGTGCCGGTTGTTTGCGTAGGGCTTCTGGTGGGGCTGCCGGCAAAAGCACTGGGCCAGGCGCCCGGCGAAGTCCAAGCGGAAACCTTGCTGCGCACGACTTCTTCCTGGGATGGGGTGCCCTATCCCTCCTACCCGGACGGGCCGCCGGAGATTTCACTGTTGCGCCTTACTATCCCGCCGAACACCAGTCTGCCGTGGCATACGCATCCGATGCCTAACGCTGCCTATGTAGTCTCAGGCGAAATCACGGTAGAGAAAAAGTCAGACGGCGAGGTGCGAAAGCTCAAGGCCGGCGATGTGCTGGCCGAGATGGTCGATGCTGTTCACAGAGGCACCACGGGCCCCGAGCCTGTTGTGCTTCTGGTGTTCTATGCCGGGACACCCGGCATGCCTCTTTCCCATAAACAGGAGTAGTCATGAGCCCCACCAATTCGTCCAACCGTTCTAAGGATATGGAAGCCACGCTCAGCACCATGCGCGCCAAATGGGGGTGGTTTCTGGTATTAGGAGTGCTCTTGCTGATATTGGGGTTCCTGGCCGCTATTTATGTGCTTACTGCCACCATCGCCAGTGTGTTGGTCGTCGCGGTCATGATGCTGATCGGTGGAGTAGGCATGCTTATTCATGCCTGGAGCCTGAAGAACGCGGGTGGATTCCTGCTCTGGTCACTTAGCGGCCTGCTGTATGTGGGGGCGGGTCTCGTGGCGCTTTACAACCCCATGCTCGGAGCGCTGGCCTTGACCCTTCTGTTGGGAGCCACCCTCATAGGTTCGGGAGCCTTCAGGCTATGGGTATGGTTTCAGCATCGAAGCCAACCCGGCGGAGGTTGGCTGGCGGTGTCCGGCCTGGTCACTGTCCTGGCCGGTTTACTGATTGCCATGGGCTGGCCCGATAACAGTGTTTGGATACTGGGAATGGTATTGTCGATTGATCTGATTTTTCAGGGCGTCATGTTGTCCATGTTGGGACTGGCCTTGCGCAGATCCGGACACTAACCAAGCTTTAGGGCCTTGGTCACCCAGACTGTTGATCTTCACGCCCGCTGCCTCTGCGCTCTGCGTAGCGGGTCAATACGTAGGCAATCAGCGCCACAAAGAACACGCCAAAGTACAGCCAGGTAAGGCTTTGCAAGGTTTCAATAATGGTGCGGTATACCTCTAGCGTCCATACTTCCCAGTTCAATTCCGGAGGGGGCACAAACGGTGCCCCTTCTACCCGCGGCTGGGTCACAATGTAGCGTTCCAAGGCCCAAATTCGCACGCCGCCCGAAATACCGGTTACCAAAGCGGCAAAGCGCACGTAGCGCTCCCATGCTTGTGCCAGGTCGCTTTTGAGGATCGACCAAAATATTTTGTTGATTGGCGCGGCAAAAAACTTGACGACAAGCAGCGAAATTATCGCTGCGACAGCAAAGGTCACAAGCAACAGCAAAAGAAACATATTCATTTTCTAGGAGCCCCTGGGAACGCGCACGATACACGATTATGAGCAGGTCGCCGGCCTTGGGCAAGAAAACTGCCTGCGGTGCTGTTACACCTTCGGGCTGGGCCGGCCACATACAGCAGGTCGGCCTGTGCCGCCTGTCAGTGGTTTCAATGGAGAGCACAATATGACTTATGACGTCAACGCGCGCGCGAAAGAAGGCTCAGTGCATTTTTCCATGCATGGGCCCGATCAACCGCTTGCCGTAATCATCGACGGAGAGGCATTGGAACGGTATTTTGGCGCGGGCAGTGATGCGGACAGTCAGTTGGAAGCGTACGCCGCCAATTTTCGAATCATCCACTCTGTCGCCCAGCTTAAATCGACGGAGCATCCCGCCCCCATTCGACTCACCGTGGACGACTTCACGGAAGACAGTATTCGCCACCTGCGGGAAGAGAATGAAGAATAGAAGGTATAGGGCACGGGCGTGAGCTGAAGAAGCGGGCCCTGCCAAGCGCACTGCAGATCACGTACCGCGTGTAACGTACGGCGTGTAACGTACGGCGTGTAACTTAAGGAACCGCTGTCACTTCTACGCTGACTGGCGCTCCACGCGATAGCGACCCGTAAATGGGACACGACTGCTGATACGCCGCTACCAGGCTTTCTGCTTGCGCTTGATCCACTCCTTCAAGAGTGAAGTCGAGCTTGATGAACTCGAAGTGTGTGGTGTTGTTTTGGTCTGTTTCAGATTCGGCGCGTACCCTGGAATGGCGTAGGGGCAGGTTTTGCTCGCGAGCGACCGATTCAATGACCGCTTGAGCGCAGGTAATCAGTCCGGCCAACATGAGCTCGACGGCCACCCATGCTTCGCCCGGGCCGCCACGGCTTGTGGTGGCATCGGCCACCAGGTTCTGATCTCGGGCATTAAGTAGATAGCGGCCAAACTGCTTGGTGGTTTCGGCAATAACAACGGGCATGATTCGTCCTTGAAAAACAGCGCCGCCCCACGGGGAGCGGCTTTTAAACGCATAGGAAAATGCGGGTTCAGGCGCTGGGGCGCTGTATGCCCAGGTGATCGCGCAGTGTGGTGCCCTCGTACTCTTTTCGGAACAAGCCGCGGCGTTGCAGCTCGGGAACCACAAGCCGGACAAAGTCTTCCAGGCCGCCCGGAACGTAGGGCGCTTGAATCATGAAACCGTCGCATGCTTTGGCTCGGAACCACTCTTCCAGTTTGTCTGTGACCGATTCGGCGGTGCCGATAAAGTCCCTCAAGGTGCCTATGCCGTAACGCTTACCCAGTTCAGCAAGGGTCAGGCCGTTTTTGCGCGTCAGCTCGGCCACTTCTTTGTAGTGGCCTTGTACGCCCGGTACGTCCATGTCCGGCAGTATCTCGTCTTGGGGAAACTGCGATAGATCGATATCCAGGTGATACGACAATGTGGACAAGCCCGCTTGCGGCAAAGCCAGGCTGCTTAAGAGCTTATCGGTTTCCTCTGCGATGGTGGCGGTGGCGCCGACAATGGGTACGATGCCGGGCAGAATTTTCAAGCTGGCCGGGTCTCGGCCATGGCCCGCCGCCCGTTCTTTCATTTCCTTGTAGAACGCCACTGCTGATTCCAGTGACGAGTGGTTCACGAAGATGACGTCGGCCCATTTCGCAGCAAAGTCCCGCCCCCGGCCAGAGGCGCCGGCCTGGATGAAAACCGGACGTCCTTGAGGGGGGCGGCTGACATTGAGTGGACCTTTCACATTAAACCAGCGCCCCTGATGATTGATGGGCGAGACTTTCGCCGGATCGGCAAACATGGGCGCTGCTTTATCGCGCACCACGGCGCCGTCTTTCCAGCTATCCCACAGCTCACAGGCCACCTGCACGAACTCGTCGGCGCGGTCGTAGCGCTCTTCGCGTGACAGCTGATCGGTGCGGCCAAAGTTGGCCGCTTCGGCCTGTTGGAACGAGGTGACGATATTCCACGCGGCTCGTCCGGCACTGAGGTGATCCAGGGTCGCCAGAGAACGGGCGACCGCGAAAGGCTCGAAGTAGGACGTTGAGATGGTGCTGGCCAAGCCCAAGTGCCGGGTCGCACCGGCCACAATGGATAACACCACCATCGGATCGAGCCGCAGAGCGCCCAATGCCCCGTAGCGCAGCTGGCTGTCCAGACTGTTTTCAAAGCGTTGGGGGACCGCAAGAATATCGGCCAGAAACAGCAAATCGAATTTTCCTGCTTCCAGGATACGTCCCAAATTGGCGTAGTAGTCGGCACTGAGAATGTCCGAGTTTGCTTCGGGATGTCGCCAGCCCCCGTGGTTTCCTGAAACCGGCCCTGCCAGCGCGAAAGCGGCGAGGTGCAGTTGGTCTCGAGTATTGGATTGCATAACAGTCTTCTTTGTTGGGTAGGTGTTGCAAGCTGGTCGGCCAGGCTCACGATTGTGTGAGGGGCGAATAGGACCAGCGGGCGATCAATACGCCTTTTTCATTATGGCCAACTCGCCACCACTTCATCCGACTTATTCGTAATTAACATATAGCCGTGTGGAATTAGGCAGTGTTTGGTAATTCCATACGGCTATTTGTATATGAGGTTTTCTTTGTTTGAGCAGGGTAAACCCGGACCTATACTTCTCGGTTTCCCGCAGGTCAGATGGGCTTGAGGCGGACACCGCCCAGAAAGAGTTATGTCCATTTTTGCTCGCGTCGCCTCCAGGTACCTGAAGAGTTTCAGGAGGCGCACCGTGGCCACAAAAGCCGGACTTTCGGCCTCATTGAAAATGGTCGGCTCCGTACAAGGTTGCGTCACAGCCACCCGAGCCCGGTTCCTTCACTGCCCAGATTTTCATCTTCACGTCACAAGGGTCCACATGAAAACGTTATTTGCGTCGGTAGCTGCCGCGCTGATGCTTGCATCGCCGTTTGCGCACGCCGAAAGCTACAAACTAGGCACCATCCTGTCCACGACCGGCCCGGCCGCCTTTCTCGGCGAGGACATGAAGGCGGGAATGGAGATCGCGATCGACGAGATCAACGCGGCGGGCGGAATAGATGGGAACAAGCTCGAGTGGGTGTTCTACGACGCGGAAAGCCAGACCAATAAGGCGCTAGGCGCGACACGCCGTCTTTTGTCGCAGGACGAGGTGGATATATTGGTTGGCGGCGGCAACATGAGCGGCATTGCGCAAGCCATGGTGCCCTTGGCCCAGAGGATGGAAACGCCGTTCATTTCGACGGAGGGCGCGGCCAGCATTGTGAATCCAGCCAAAGAGCGTGAATGGATTTTCAAGAGCACGGTCGATGACAGCCAAGTTTTTGCGCGACTTGCCGATTACTTCAAGAAAGAAGGCATCCAGAAAGTGGCTTTGTTGTACGACACCAGCGGCTTTGGTCAAGCGGCGGCCGACGAGTTGCGTGCATCGGCCGAAAAGCTCGGCATAGAAGCCACCTTTGAGGCGTTTGGCCCGGCCGATACCGACCTCACCCCTCAACTGACCCGTATCAAGAATAGCGATGCACAGGCGGTCATCTGCTGGACCGTTACGCCTGCAGGTGTGATCTTCATCAAACAAGCCAAGCAGCTCGGTCTGGGCGACCGCAAGCTTATCCATAGCTATGGGTTTGTATCGCAACGCTATATGGAGCTGGCTGGCGAGGACGCCAAAGACGTTCTGCTCGTCTCGGTGAAGTTTCCCGTTGGACAAGATCTGCCTGATTCCGACCCCTTGAAGAAGCAAATACTTGAACTAACCGAGAAATTTCAGAAGCGCTATAACCGCGCGCCGAACCAGTATGTGGCCCAAACCTACGACGCCATTTATCTGGCTGCCGAGGGCTTGCGCCAGGGCGGAGACGACAAAGAAAAGGTGCGCGTGGCGATTGAAAGCATCGAGAACTATCACGGCGTAGGCGGAGTCTTCAATTTTTCGCCGTCCAAGCACTCTGGCTTGTCGAAGGAAGATATTGTTCTCATCACCTGGAAAGACGGCCGGTTTCATCTTGCCGACTACCGCTAATGCAGTTGTACGGTAATTAGCATGACCGATCTGACTAACCTGCTGCAGCTGGTCTTTGCCGGGCTTGGAACGGGCGGCATATATGCTCTAGTGGCAGTGGGCTTCAACATTATTTTCAAGAGCACGGGGGCACTGAACTTTGCTCAGGGCGAGTGGGTGATGATGGGCGGCATGTTTGCCGCCTTCGCCCTGCACAGCCAAGACATGCCAGTGTGGACGGCCTGTCTGCTAGCCATTTGTGCCGTGGCCATCGTCGGCTACGCGTCGGACTTCATCGTGGTGCGACGCCTGCGCGATCGTTCCGCCTTGACCATCACGCTTATCTCCGTGGGTCTGGCCATTGCATCAAAGAGCCTGGTCATGCTGACCTTGGGCAAGAACCCGCAAGGCTATCCGGGCTTTTCCGGCAACGCCATGGTCAATTTTCTGGGCGCCGGCATCAGTATTCAAACTCTCTGGATATTGGCCATCACCGTGGTCCTCATGGTGGCCACCCACCTGTTCTTCGCTCACACGCGTTATGGCATTGCGATGCGGGCAGCGGCTGCCAATCCCGATGCGGCAGCGCTAGTGGGTATCAGCAATACGCGCATCATTGCATTGTCGTTCACGATTGCCGCTCTTTTTGGCGGCTTGGCCGGCGCCATCATCACGCCGCTTACTCTCATGTCGTATGACAACGGCACCATCATCGGTTTCAAGGGGTTTAGCGCCGCCATGCTGGGCGGCTTGGGCAACCTCTATGGCGCGGCGGCCGGCGGAATCGTGCTCGGCTTGCTTGAATCGTTGGCAGGCGGTTATATCAGTTCGCAGTTTAAGGATGCAGTTGCCTTCTTCCTGCTGCTGGCCGTGCTGGTGCTGCGACCACAAGGCATGTTCGGTCGGGCAGACGTTACCAAGGTTTGATATGAGTGCAACGAATCGAACAGCCTCGCTACAAGCGACTCCCGCTCTGCGTGGCGGCCACGGCCTCAAGCTGGTAGGGTTGGTGTGGCTGGTATTGGCCTTATGGCCGTGGGTGGCGCCCAATAATTATCTGGTAAGTCTGGGCGGCACATTTTTCATCAACTTGCTGTTGGTGGCCAGCATGAATTTGCTGGTGGGTTACGCAGGTCAGATATCGCTGGCGCACGCCGGGTTTTACGGCTTGGGCGCTTACGCCACCGGAATACTTAGCGCCAATTACGGGGTGTCGCCTTGGTTGGGAACCTTGGCGTCGCTGGCGCTGGCCGCCATTGTGGCGCTTATCGTGGGCTTACCCACCTTGCGCTTGCGCGGGCACTATTTGTCTATGGCCACCCTGGGGTTAAACGCCATACTTACCGTGCTCTTTGTTGGCCTGGTGGATCTTACCGGCGGCCCCAACGGTTTGATTGGCGTGCCGTCCTATTCGTTAGGCGGCTTCGACCTGGGAATTCCGACGTGGTTTTTCTACCTGGCCTGGCTGGTCGGCGGCCTTGTGATGGTCGGCTTGTACAACCTGGATCGCGCTCGCGCCGGGCGTGCGCTACGTGCTTTGGCAGCCAGCGATATTGCAGCCAGTTGCATGGGCGTTCCTGTGTTCCGCTACAAGCTGGCTGTGTTCGCCATCGGTTCCACCATTGCGTCGCTGGCCGGCGCCTTATATGTGCATCAAAACAATTTCGCGTCACCCGAGACCTTTTCGTTCTTTACGTCGGTATTGCTTCTGGTGATGGCAGCCATCGGAGGCTTTGGGCGGTATTGGGGCGGGTTTTGGGGGGCGGTCATCTTTACCGCCATGCCGGAATTGATGCGCGACCTGCAAGATGCCGAGCTTCTCGTGTTTGGCGTGGCCATGATAGTGGTGGTTGGTTTTCTGCCCGGTGGCGTTGCAGGCGGCTTGCAACGCCTGCGCGAGCGTTGGGGGGCACGCGCATGAGCACCCCATTACTTATCGCCGACAACATCAACCGCGAGTTCGGCGGCCTGCAGGCCTTGAGCCGCGTCTCTTTGACGGTCGAAGCCGGCGAAATCAAAGCTGTGATTGGTCCCAATGGCGCCGGTAAAAGCACCTTGTTCAATATCCTTACCGGGGTTACCCCCGCCAGCTCGGGCCAGATCATATTTGACGGTCAGCACATCGAACGGCTTCCGGCACATCAACGTGTCGAGCGCGGAATGGCTCGCACCTTTCAGAACCTGCAGATTTTTCCGCATATGACGGTCCTGGAGAACGTCATGGTGGGAAGGCACTCGCGCACGAACAGCGGTTTTCTGTCTGCCTTCCTGAATACCGGCGCAGTGCGTAGCGAGCGAGCACACGACCAGCGCATTGCGATGCAGTTGCTGGAGCTACTCGGCCTGGAGGACCGGGCGGGCGATTTGGCGGGCGACTTGAGCTATGGCGAGGCCAAGATCATGGAGATCGCGCGCGCCATGGCAAGTCAACCTCGTCTGCTTCTGTTGGACGAACCGATGGCCGGGCTACCCGCCGACGCAGTGGGCACGGTCTCTCAGGCCATCTTGAACCTGAACGCCCAGGGCGTGGCAGTCCTCCTGGTAGAGCACAATGTACGAGTAGTCATGAATCTATCGCACAACGTATTGGTGCTAAATAATGGCTGCGCAATCAGCCACGGCACGCCCGAGCAGGTCCGCCACGATCAGGCTGTCATCGACGCGTATTTAGGCGAGGGTGCTCATGCAGCTTGAAGTGCAGGGCCTTAGCGCGTCCATTGGCGTCATGCGCATACTGCATGACATAGACCTACATCTGAACGAAGGCGAAACGGTCTGCCTTATTGGCGCCAACGGCGCAGGCAAGTCCACCCTCATGCGTTCCATCTCGGGGCTGCTCCGGCCGGTGCGGGGTGCTATTCGTTTTGCAGGACAAAATGTGGTTGCCTTGCCGGCCGAGAAGATTGTTCGTAAGGGTATCTCGCTGGTGCCCGAGGGGCGGCAAATTTTCTCTCCGCTTACGGTGCGCGAGAATCTGCTCATGGGCGCGTTCAGCCGACGCGAGCACGACGCCGAGTTGGCCTTCGTGCTCAATTTATTTCCCAAGTTGGAATCCCGTCTTGCTCAGGTGGCCGGCACGCTGTCGGGCGGCGAGCAGCAGATGCTGGCCATAGGCCGTGCCTTGATGAGCCGTCCTCGCCTGCTGTTGCTGGACGAGCCGTCGCTGGGCCTGGCTCCCAAGATAGTGGCCGAGATATTCGAAACCATCGAGCAACTCGGCCGCCAGGGCACTACCGTGCTGCTGGCCGAACAAAATGCGGGGATGGCCTTCAAGGTGGCTTCCCGAGGCTATGTCCTGAGTGAAGGTCGCTGTGTGTTGAGTGGCAGCACGGACGAACTCGTAGGCAACGACATGGTGAAAAAGGCCTATTTAGGCGTTTGAAGCCTGTGCTTATCAGAGCTTGCACGCGATGGCGCGAAGCTCCGGGGTTTCAGGGCGCATAGCAGGGTTAGTGGCCGCTTGCCCCGGGGTAGGAATGCATTTTGCTTACAGCTGGCGCTGTGCTCATACATTCCTGCTTTGGAGAAACCATGAAAAAAAGAACCATTGCTACGCCCCGCCGCCTGGTGGCCACCATGGCCGTTGCCGCAGCCAGTTTCGGCATGGTCGCCTGCACAACCACAGTGCCTCGCGAACCCCAGACCGGAGTTCAAAAACGCGAGGACATCAACACCCGAGCCGATGCTGCATTAGAGCGGTTATACGAGGTAGCACCCAACTCCAGAGAATTGGTGGCTCAGTCCAAGGGGGTGCTGATTTTCCCGCGAGTGCTGGGCGCCAGTTTTGTGGTCGGCGCCGAACACGGTGACGGCGTACTACGGGTAAACGGCCAGAACCGAGGCTATTACAGCACCTCTAGCGGTTCGATCGGCTTTCAAGCCGGGGCCCAGTCCAAGGCCATTATCTTTGTATTCCAGACCCAAGAAGCGCTGGACCATTTCCTGAGCAGCAACGGATGGACGGTTGGCGCGGACGCTACAGTGGCAGTGGCCAACCTGAGCGCCACGGGCGCGGTGGACTTGAACACCCTTCGTGATCCCATCGTCGGATTTGTCATGACCAATGCAGGGTTGATGGCCGGCGTCTCGTTGGAAGGCACCAAGGTCAATCGGATAGACGATCGCGGTGCAGGCTCGAGCAACTCGAGTAATATGTCCGGCACTTCGACCAGTACCTCGGGGGCCTCAGGAACCCGCTCTGACATGTCCGGTGGCACCTCCGGCAGTACTTCCGGCGGCACGACGGGCAGTTCTCTAAACCGCTGATACCGTTCGATCCGTCTTCACCACCGGAACATACATGGATTACGCATTAGAGTTATTGTCCGACCCCACGGCCTGGCTGGCGCTCGTCACGCTGATCGCCATGGAGGTCGTACTGGGCATCGACAACCTGATCTTCATTTCCATTCTGACCAATAAGCTGCCCGAGGCGCAAAGGTCGAAAGGACGCCGAATTGGCATAGGCCTGGCACTTATCTTGCGGCTGGCCCTGCTCGGTACGGTGGCGTGGATTGTGCAGCTCACCGAGCCGGTCTTCGAGATCTTTGGCAAAGGCTTTTCGTGGAAAGACATGATCTTGATTGCCGGCGGGCTGTTCCTGTTGTGGAAGGCCACTAAGGAAATCCACCATACTGTGGACCCTGACCCGGACGGCGATGTCTTTGACGCAAAGAAGGCGGGAGAACTGACATTTTCCGCCGCCATCGTGCAGATCCTGATGCTTGACCTGGTGTTCTCGGTGGACAGCATTATTACCGCGGTGGGCATGACTCCACACATTCCCATCATGGTTATCGCAGTGATCGTGGCGGTGACGGTCATGCTGATTGCGGCCGATCCCCTGGCGGCTTTCATCAACCGTCATCCCACGGTGGTAATGCTGGCGCTGGGCTTCCTCATCATGATTGGCATGACGCTATTGGCCGAAGGCTTCGGGGTACATGTGCCCAAGGGCTATGTCTACGCGGCGATGATCTTCTCTGTGCTTGTAGAGGGGCTGAATATGGCGGCCAGGAGAGCAAAGGTAGCCAAACGGAAGCGGCGGCGGACCGCCTGACAGTATGGGACCGCCGCCGCTAGCAAGGACGCATGTTGCGCGATTGTCCCGGCGGCGGGCAGGCCAAGAAGGCAACGGTTTAATTCATTTTCCCGGCAAGGTTGGGAAACCGATCAGTTGCATGGGCGGCGTGGCAGGCAATACAAGCCCGCTGCATCTTGGCGAACACCGTCAGCTGCTCGTTGGCATCGCCCTTGCGCGCCGCTTCAGCCAACTGGGCACTCAGGGAGTGGAACTCCTCGTCTCGTTCAATAAACGAGTGGGGTAGCGCAGCATGCAGAGCTTTACTGTCGGCTTCTGTCATTTGTTGTTCCAGTACAAAACTGTCATGGATTTGTTGTGCGTTTCGCGCGACCACATCGTCCTGCCCGCGCGCCAGTGCCTCAAGGATGCGCTTGCTAGCTTCCGTTACTGCCAGCATTTCCTGGATGATGAGTGCACGGTACTGCGGGGGTAAGTGCGAGCCGACGGCCTTTTGGGCTGCTGCAGACGTGTCGTGTGCGGCGGCTGCCCCGTGCGCATGCTGTGCTATGGCAGAGGACGCTCCGGCAATGAATAATGCCCCGAACACAATGCCGCTTTTCAAGATGCTCATGATGTCGCTCCTTGTTGACTGGGAAAGGTTGAGAAAGTGCGCGCTCGTCGCTCTTGCCGTTCAATTCGGCCTGCGTGGGCCATCGTACCGTATTGCCCCTGTGCCTGGCGTCAGCGCGCCGCTCGGGACACGTTCATCAGTCTGGAACTGCGATCAATAATCACCGTAAGCAGAATCATGACGATGAGGTAGGTGCTGGCCCGTTCAAAGCGGAACCACTCGAAATTGAAGTTGAATTCAAACCCCAGGCCGCCAACCCCAATCAAGCCCAGCACCACAGCGGCCCGTACATTGCTTTCGAACTGAAAGACGGCGTAGGTCATCCAGTTACGCCATACCCGAGGTACGCCCACCAGGGCATAAGTCATCGGACGCGAGGCGCAGCAGGCCGGCTCGAAGTGGCGGAGCGGCTGATTATCCAGCGCCTCGCCAAATACCCGAGTCAGCACGCCCAGGGTGTGAACGGCAATAGCCAGTGCGCCCGCAACCAGGCCGGGTCCAAAAAAAGCGATGAATAGAAAGGCCCACATCACCTCGGGAATGCTGCGCGCGATCAGGGCCGTCATGCGGGCGGCAAGCAACTGTAGGCCGCGCATGGCGCGTCTCCACCACGTAGCGGTTTCACCGGTAAATCGATCAGACAGCCATTGAAATGTCGTTGAGTGCGGATAGGTGAGCAGCATGGCGGCCGCTACCCCCAGCACGGTGCCCACCACCGCGATGGCCAAGGGCACAGCGGCTGATTCAATCACCCGCCAGACAAACCATTTACGCAATTCGCTTCGCCAACTGGACCAGGCTTCAGGCTGCCAAAAATCGGCTGGGCCATAGGTCGCAAAGAGCTCCACCTGCTTTCCGGCAGCCTGCCGGGCCGATACGGCTTCAAATGGCCCGAGTCCGATGGCGGGCAAATCCAGCTCGGGCGACATGAGGCGCTCGAAAAAATTGAGGTTTGTCCAGGCTTTGCCGGTGAAGAGTGCGGCGGCGGGCGCCAGTTGGTTGCGTGGCTCGCCATTCTCGCCGGCTC
>JAJUGB010000086.1 GCA_029268595.1 Alcaligenaceae bacterium
CCAGCCGCCCATCCTTAAGACGGCTGACAATGATGGGAGTCTCGCCAACAAAGGTGGTCTTGAAGTCGCCATGGTTGGGCACCTCGGCCTCCAAGCCCACGTAGTTCCATACCGGCCCGCGAAATATCGCCTGTTGCTCCTGACGATAGATTTCCTCGTCGGTAAACAGCCAGTAAGGTACACGGGTGTAGTCTTTGGCGGGCCAAATCTGGTCCCCACGGTTCGACAACATGGAATTCTCCTTCGTTACACAACCGCCACGGGCAATACAACCGCCCGCGCGTTGCACGACAGCCATACGCTATACAACCACCCAGGGGTCACACGACCGCCCAGGCCTCTACCTCGATCATCATGTTGTTCAGCAGCCGCGGCACCTCGATCATGGTGGAGGCGGGCGGGTTCTGGGTGCCGAAGTACTCGGCCCGGACTTTGCGCACGCCCTTGGGATGATTCACCAGGTCCGTTACGTAGGTGGTCATCCGCACGACATTGCCAAGATCGGCGCCGGCCGCTTGCAGGGACCGTTTCAGGTTCTCGTAACAGGCCCGGGTTTGCGCCTCGATGTCGCCGTCACCCACCAGCTTGTTGTCGGCATCCAGGGGAAGCTGGCCCGAGAGAATGATGAGCTTCTGCATGCCTGTGACTGCCACCACCTGCGTATAACCCCGTGTGTCGATGGAGTTGTAAGTGTCGGCCGGGTTGATGTGTTCGATTTGCATGGCCTCCCCTTAGCGCTCGGTGACGTTGCCGTCGGCCTGGCGCCGTTGGCGGCGCAGAAAACCCAGCTTCTTAAGCGTCGGCTCGTCGCTGACCGCGTAGAGCATGAGGTCGTTGCTGGGGTCGGTGTTGATGTGTCGATACCAGGTACTGCTGGGCACCACAAAGATGTCGTTTTCTTCCCAGTCGAGCACCTTGCCGTTGTCCATCTCGGTGCGGCCTTTGCCTTGGATGACGCAATACACCGTACTGGCCGTTTTGCGCTGAAAATCGGGCTCGAACCCCGGCTCGAACATGTGAACGCCAAAGGACAAGGTGGGCACCACCGAATCCCCCGTGGTGGGGTCGATAAACTCCACTGAAATGCCGTCGCAAGGATCGGCCAGGAACTCGCGCAGGCGGTTAAGCGCCTCGACAGTGTGCTTCCAGCGGTACACATACATGGGCGAGCCATAGCCTGCGGCGCGCTTGTGACTGAGGAAGGTCGGCTTCACACCCCCGATGCCGTAGATTTTTTGCGAATAATCTTCTGTACGCGTAATGGTTTGAGTGCTGCGCTTGGCGGCTTCCCCGCCCTCTTCCTGCTCGTAGTAGTCATACTCCATGACCCAGGAATTATTCAGGTTTTCCGCCAAGGGCAGGTCTAGCAAATCCATCCATATCACGGGCTCTTTGCCGTCGTTGCCATGGTTATGCCAGGAACCGTTCGGGGTCAGGATAAGGTCGCCTCGCGACATCATGCACTTTTCGCCATCCACCGCAGTCCAGCCGCCGTCGCCCGAGAGCACGAACCGGCTCGCGCTGGGTGGGTGCCGGTGGACTTCGGCCGATTCGCCGGGGTTGTACCAAGAGCAGCCGCCATACATGGTGGTGGTCATCCATGCCTTGGGCGCCAGCCCCGGGTTGGCAAACAGCAAGGCGCGCCGGTATGCCTCTTCCATCGGCACGATATCTGAGGCCTTGGCAAGCAGGGGCTGCATATCGCGCCAATGCCATACAAAAGGCTGGGCAATGCTGCGGTAAGCCGGGTTCTCGATGATTTCCCGTTCGGCCCAATATTCCGTCAGCCCGAGCTGCTTGCTGCTTTTGGTCAGGGTCTCGCGTTCGAGCTGCTTGTTGGAATCCAGTTGAACACTTGCCACGTCTGTCTCCTTTGGCCAAGCAAGTTGGCGTAATCAGGGGTGGTACAGCCTATTGCGGCTCGCGGCCGCGCGAAATCAAAACTCGTCCTGGTCGCCCAGATACGCTTCTTTTACGAGCGGATCATTGCGAATTTCGTCAGGGGTGCCGGTGGCGACCACGCGCCCATATACGAGCACTGACACGCGGTCGGCCAGGGTGAATACGGCGTCCATATCGTGCTCTACCAGCACCATGGGAAACTGTTGTTTCAGCTGCTTGAGCAAGGCAATCATTTCTATGGATTCGCCCTGGCTCATGCCGGCCATGGGCTCGTCCAGCAGCAGCATCTTGGGCTGAGTGGCCAGCGCCATCGCAAGCTCCAGCTGCCTGTGCTCGCCGTGGGCCATCGCCGAAACCATGACGTCGGCTCGCTTCCCCAATCCACACAGCTGCAGCGACTGCAGGGCGTTGTCGATCAAGCCATCGTCCTTATGAACCGGCTTGATAAAGGAAAAGCAATGCGGCTCGGTGGCCTGCACGGCAAGTATCACGTTCTGCAAGGCCGTCATGTCGCGAAAAATCTGGCTGATCTGGTACGAACGTCCCAGGCCCAACCGGGCGCGCTCGGCCACGCCCAGGCCTGTCAATTCAACGCCGCCAAATCGTATAGAGCCTTCATCCGCCCGCAACTCTCCCGACAAGAGGGAGATGAACGTGGTCTTGCCCGCGCCATTCGGGCCGATGACGGCGTGCACTTCGTCTCCGCGCACCTCGAAATCCACGTTATCGGTCGCGCGCAGGCCGCCGAAGTTCTTAACCAAGCCACTGACCTGCAGCATGGCGGGAGTGGACAAGGTGGCCGCCGCAACGGATGGGCGATCGCTGGGAATATGGCCCTGCCATACGGCGGCTTTAAACATGACGGCGGCTCCTGTCGTAGACAAAACCGTAAATGCCGCTCTTGGCCGACAACACGACGGCAATGACGAACACGCCCAAGACGGCAAGCCAGTGCTCGTTGATGAGCGCACCCAACTGGGGGAAGACGGAGGAATGGAATTCGGCCAACCACTCTTCAAGCAGCAGGAACACCACCGCGCCTACGACCGGACCAAATACAGTGAACATGCCCCCTAGAATCACCATGATGATGAGCTCGGCGGAGACCGTCCATTGCATATAGGACGGCGATGCATAGCGGGTCAGGTTGGCCAACAGGAAGCCGGCCAGCACGCACAGCAGTGCCGACACCAGATAGGCCACCAGCTTGTAGCGGAAGGTGGATATGCCCAAGGCCAGCATGCGCCGCTCGTTCGACTTGCAGCCGCGCAACACCATGCCGAAGCGCGAGCCCACAACCCGCGCCAGGAACCACAGGGTCGCGGCCAAGCTGGCAAAAATCAGGTAATACAGGAAGAGGTCGTTGGACAGATTGAACAGGCCAAAGTCGCTGCGCGAAGCGACTGCACGACCGTCTTCGCCCCCATAGGTGCGCAAGGTGACGGTCAGGAAATAGCCCATCTGCGCAAAGGCCAGGGTAATCATGATGAAGGTCATGCCCTTCAGTCGCACCACTATGGCGCCGATGGCAAGCGCGAACAAACCGCCCACCAACAAAGCCGCCCCCAGCTGCACCCAGCCGTTGACTATTCCGTGGTATTCGAGCATGCCCACCCCGTAGGCGCCTATGCCGATATACAAGGCATGACCCAGGCTGGCCATGCCGCCAAAGCCCAGAATCAGGTTCAAGCCGGCGGCCGCCAGCGCATAGATCATGATGCGCGAGACCAGAGACACGTAATACGGCTGGCCCACCGCCAGCGCCACCAGCGGCGTCGCGGCAAAGGCGATAAGAATCAGCCCGGCCAACCACAATCGAGAATCGCGTATGTCGAGCTTAGCCATTTTTCACCGGAAATAAGCCTTGGGGTTTAAAGGTAAGGACCACCGCCATGAGGATGTAGATCAGCATGGAGGCCATGGCCGGCGCCACAGCTTGGCCGACGGTCCGCTCAAACACCTGAAGCAAGCCCATCTGCAGATAGATGCGTCCCGCCGTATCGATGAGGCCGACGATGAGCGCGCCGTACAGCGCTCCCCGTATAGAGCCCACGCCACCAATAACAATGACCACCAGCGTCAGAATGAGAATGGGCTCCCCCATGCCGGGCTGCAGAGACACCAGAGGCCCCACCAGCAAACCACCCAGCCCGGCCAGGCCGGCTCCCACAGCAAACACCACGGTGTTCAAGAGCTTGATATTGACGCCCAGCGCCGACACCATGGGCGCATTGCTGGCGCCGGCCCGTATCAGCATGCCCAGCCGCGTCTTGCTGATAAGTAGGTATAAAGCCAGGGCCACCAGTGCCCCGGAGCCAATAATGGTGAGCCGATACAGCGAGTAGTTCTGGCCGAACAGTGGGACGGTGCCCCGTAATGCCTCCGGCACATTGATGAATACCGGCGAGGGCCCCCAGATGTACCGGACCGCCTCATTGGCTATCAATAGCAATCCGAATGTACAGAGCACCTGATCCAGATGGTCGCGCTGGTACAGCTTGCGCAACAGCGTACGCTCAACCAGCACGCCAAGAAGCATGGTGACGGCGATGGCGAGCACGATGGCCAGAACAAAAGAGCCAGTGCGGGCCGCCACCGTGGCGCCGACATAGGCGCCCACCATAAATAGCGACCCATGCGCCAGGTTCAAGAAGTTCATGATGCCAAAGACCAGGGTCAAGCCAGCCGACATCAAAAACAACAAGGCCCCCAATTGCACACTATTCAAAAGTTGTGCAATGAATAAAGACGTATTCATTCACGGCTCCGTCGTTAGGAACTGTATGGCCCGCGCCCGCCCTCAGCCGCTTACTTCATGGGGCACAGATGGGCGTAGCTGTCTTGGTCGTCTTCCATTGGCGTGGCGATGCGCCGGATGGTCATGCGTCCCTTGTCGTCCTTATAGGCCTCGAAGACGTGCATGTCCTGTATGGGGAAATGGTTGTTGCCAAACTTGAAATTGCCTCGGAGCGAATCGAAATCAGCTTCTTTGAAGGCGGCGCGCAGCGCGTCCTTATCACTGATATTGCCTTTGACTTTTGCCAGTGCCGAGTCGATCAACAGGGCTGAATCGTAGGCTTGCGCCGCATACTGCGAGGGAATTCGCTTGTATTTCGCCTCGAAGGCCTGCACAAAGTGCTTGCTTGTCGGGTTGTCGAAATCCGGGCCCCAGAACGAGCCGTTGACCGCCCCTATGGCCGTTTCCCCCTGAGCCGGAAGGTTGATTCCCTCGGTCGTGGCGGTATTCAGCAAGGGAATAGATTGAAGCCCCGCTTGCGCGTATTGCTTCACAAAGTTCACCCCCAAGCCGCCGGGATAAAACACATAGACCGCGTCCGGATTAGCCGCTTGGATCATGGACAACTCGCCCGAGAAGTCCTGCTGCGACAAGGGCGTGTAAATCTCGTTAAGTAGCGGCTTTTTGTATTCGCGCTTGAAGCCGGCAATAAAGTCCTTGCCCGCCTGGTAGTTGGGCGCCAGGGCAAATACTTTTTCATAGCCTTTATCGGCCGCGTAACGGCCGACTACTTCCGCCAGCTGGTCGTTTTGCCAGGCTGTGGTGAAGTAGTTGGGAGAACAGCCCTCGCCCGCCACTTGGGCCGGCCCGGTGTTGGAGGCCACCAGGAAGCCGCCCTTATCGGCGATTTTCTTGTACACCGCCAGCATGATGTGCGAATAGGTGATTCCGGTAAACAGCTGGACGCCGTCGCGGTCCATCAGTCGATCCACGAGCTGGCTGGCCACATCGGGCTTGAACTGCGTGTCTTCTTTGATTATTTGAACCGGCACCCCGCCCAACTTGCCGTCGCGCTCTTCCACCGCCAGCATGAAAGCGTCGTATTGGTCTTGGCCCGGCGCGCCATACAAGCCGGCCATTTCCGCCAGGAAGCCAATTTTCAGCGGCTCCTGAGCATGGGTCGTTATGTGCAACATACTTGCTGCGCACAGGCCGATACCGGCCAGCATTGCGTTCACTTTCATGGAAAGCACCTCTTGGTTGTTGATGACGATTAGCGCCGATCGAAAACGACCCACGCGCCGGAATGCATGACAACGACTACAAGTTTGCTGGCGAAAAGCTCGGCCAAAATTCCAAATTAAGTATGCAAATTATGTACACTATGTTTGAATGCTATCAACGGCCAATCCGGGGTGTCAATAGCTGAATTACTGACCAGGGAAATCCCTGATAACCGCCGTTCTAGCGGGCTGAGCCGCTCAGCGCGGGCCTTTGAGCCGGGCGCCCAACAGAAAAAACAAAACTCGGTAACAATATTTAGGCAGGCAAGAATTAAGTGAGAGGCCACCTTGTACGGAACACCCGCCACGATGAAACTGCAAACCATCCACGACATCCACGACAGCCCGGGCTATCTGCTGCGGCGTAGCGGCCAGCTGGTCACATCGATCTTCGACGCCACCTTGGGGCAGTCAGGCATTACGTCCGGGCAGATGACGGTGCTTCTGGCCATCCACATGGAGCCGGGCCTGCAACAGCGCGAACTGGCCAACGAGTTGAATTGGGATGAAGCGACTCTAGGCGGGATGATCAAGCGACTGGAGGCCAGCGGCTACATCAAAAGGCAAAGCAGCACGCGCTCCACCCGAGGACGCGAGATCTATATGACGGAAGAAGGCGCCGCCTTCCTGAAGGAAATACGACCCGGCATTCACCTTGTGCAGAAAAAGCTGCTTAGCAACCTGACGCCGGAAGAATCCCAACAGCTTTTATTCTTGCTGTCCAAGCTGGTGGGCGTGCGGAACTCTCATTACCACCCCCCCGACGACCGTGAAGACGGCGAGGTGAATGCAGAGCGCTCCGTGGAGCGCGAGAGCCGATCTCTACGTTCTCGAGTGTGAG
Organism: Alcaligenaceae bacterium; assembly: GCA_029268595.1. Taxonomy (GTDB): domain Bacteria; phylum Pseudomonadota; class Gammaproteobacteria; order Burkholderiales; family Burkholderiaceae_B; genus JAJUGB01. Next base: position 6,764 of record JAJUGB010000086.1, read on the forward strand.
ACACCACGCCTGCAACTGGGCCGAGCCTTTTCTACTAAGCGGCAAGACCGGTGCGTTGCATGGCGCGCCCCGTTACCGTTTCCAAGATGGTGTTGACGTTTTGATTGGCGTCTCCTCGCCAGCACACCATCATGTCGGGCCGTATCAACACGAGCTCGGAGCCGTAGAGCGACTTCGCTCCGGCATGATCGATATCCACGAGCTTAAGCGGCACCCCTAGACTCTCGGCATGCGTGGCCCACGCCGCCCCACGCTGCTGCCCGCTGAAATCCAGCAAGGTAAAGCCTTGCCCGAAGACGTCAAGAATGGATGTCTCGGGGGTCAGCCACACATGAGGGGCGCGATGGCCGGGGCGGGCCGTGGGAACGTAGCGGCGCGGATCGTCCGGCGGCTCGGGTGAGCCGTCTGGAATACAAATGGGAGTGTCGTTATAACGGTAGCCCAACAGCACTCCGGATGATGCCAGAATCTTTTCTTGGCGCTGCAACTCGTCGCTCAAACGCTGGCGCAACGCCTGGCCGGCCTCATCTTCGGCATCCAGTTCTAGCCCGTACTGCATGACGGAATACAGCTTATCGAAGTTGTCGGCGGCCTCCATGGTGTTGCGCACGCCTATGGGGCGGCGCTCGATATGGTAGGTGTCCAACAGTTGTTCGGGCGCCCAGCCTTTGATGACGCCTTCCAGCTTCCAGCCCAGCTCCACCGCGTCGCCGACCCCTGTGTTCATGCCCAGGCCGCCGGTGGGCGTGAATTTGTGAGCGGCGTCGCCTGCCAGAAACACCTTACCCACCCGGTATTGCTCGGCCGTCAGTGCATGCGCGGTCCAGGGCTGTACTTCGATGATGTCCAGTGGCACTTCTTTGCCTAGCAGGGCCCACACGGCCGCTTTGGGGTCGATGTCGTCCCATTTTTTTCCTTCGGGCAATATCAAATGATAGGTCCAGTGGGTTCCGACATCCCAATTCAAGAGAAAACCCCGGTACTCTTTGCGCAAGGGAAAATAGATGTTGCCGTGGCCAAAATCATGCGCCTGCATGAACTCTGGGCACCGAAAATAAATGGACACGAAGCGGGCCATGCTGCTTCGCCCCGACATCGGAATACCCAGCCGAGTACGCACCAGCGATTGTCCACCGTCACAGCCCACGAGAAAACGGCTGCGCACTTGCTCGGTGCGTCCGGTCTGCAGGCACTCGATACGCGCTGTGACGCCTTCGTCGTCCTGCTCAAACTCGCGTAGGACCCAACCAAAGCGCTTGTCCACGACATCCAGAGTATTGACGAACTCTTTCAAGCCGCGCTCTACATGCTGCTGGCCAACTATGGTCTTCAAGTAAGGAGACCAATACATCTCGGCCATGGGGTCGGCCACCCCGCTATTGCGGGCCTCTACCAACTGCTGATACGACGGCATGGACAAGCGGTGCAGCCGGCGTCCATGCATGCTTGACACCCAGTGATAGTCCGCCGGGTAGTCGGCAGGTATGCCTTTGTTAACCAGCTTTTCGTCTACGCCCCAACGGCGAAAATACTCCATGGTGCGATTACCCACCGCATTGGCACGCGGATGGGGATTGACCTCCGTGCGCTGTTCTACCAGCATGCACGGAACACCCCGCCAGCCCAGTTCGGCCGCCATGGAAAGCCCGACCGACGCTCCGCCCGCAATCAGTACGGGAACCTCGTTAATTGCCATTGCACTATTCATTGCTGCTCCTGCTTAGTCATTGCCGGGACGCACCACGCACTCGAAGGCGCGGATCACCACACTTTCGAAAACACCGTTGGCGTTATAGGGTTCCGCATCCATAATGGCTTGGGCTTCTTCACGGGAAGCCGCTTTCAGCACCAGGACCGAACCAATGCGGGTCGAGCGCGAGTCGTCCACCAAGGGCCCACCCATGTAGATGCGCTCGCGGTTTTGCTAGATATAACGGCGATGGTCCGCCGCAGCCGCGGCCCGCCGCTCGGCCGCACCAGGCGCGTCCTGACAGTGCACCAGAAAAAGTGTGTGTTCAGTCATTGTTGTTTCTCGCAGATGAAAGCATGGACGGCCTCGTTAAACGCCTGGCTGGCTTCCAGATTCATCAAATGGCCGCTATGCGGCAGAATCTGAAGCGTGGCGTTGGGCATCATGGCATGCACTTCGCGCCCCATTTGTGGGGGCGTCAGGCGATCGTTCTCGGCATAGAGCAGCAAGGTCGGCGCCGTAATGGAACGAATTTCTTCGGTTCTATCGAAATACACCGCCGCTTCCAGCGCCTTCAAATACGACTGCGGCCGCAATCGGCAAATGCTGGCATGCAGGGCCTCGTAAACCTCTGGATTCACATTGGGGCCCGCGAGCGACTCAATGAGTCGAGGCGCAAGCTGCTCGAAGGAGCGACCAGCCAAGACAGGTTCACGCCGCAGGCGCAAATACTCGGCGCGCTGCTCATCGGTGAATGCCTTACCGAAACTGGGAAACGCGCCGCATATAGTCAGGCTTTTCGGCCGCTGCGGGTAGCGCCACGCAAAGTCCATCAATATGCGGCCCCCCATGGACAAGCCCACAAAGTGCGCCTGCTCGATCTCCAGATCTTCCATTAGGCGCAGCAAGTCAGCGCTGACCTCTTCAAACAGGAAGTCGCCCTCGTAATCGTCAGACTCGCCATAGCCGCGCACGTCCCAGGCCACAGCGCGATAGCCCGCCGCCGCAAAGAAATTAAGCTGATCGAACCAGTTGTCTTTATTGCCGCCAATTCCGTGCAGAAAAATGACCGTCTCCGGACCGCCACCCCATTGCGCATAGGCGATAGCCGGCCGCCCCGAGGTGCGCCGAACGACACCTTGTTGTGCAGTGACTAGCGCCGTCATGCCAATGGCTCCAGTAAACGACCTTCCGAGACAATGACTTTGTCGTCCAGCTCGATGGTGCAGTGGCGCAAAGGTAAATCGAAATGCCCGTTGGTGAACCGATCGGCGTATTCGTTGGCGCCAGTTGAAATCAGGAAGTTACCGGCAAATGCTCTGAGCTCGGTCCCGTTGGTGTCGTGCTTGTCGTACATAACCAAAGAGTCCCAGCGGGCGGCCGGATTCATTCCCCAACCTACATGCGAGACGCCATACGCATTGCGGTCATTCCAGGCTTGGAAATAGCTTTTCATCAACTCGGCATCCAGGCCATCACCGCCAATATCCACGACAAAATCGTCTTCAATGGTCAGCACCACCCGGCTTTCCAGATAGCGCTTGAAGGTAAGGTTGACGTCGCCCACGCCCAGAACGACCCTGCCATTTACACGGCCCCGGCGCGGAAAACACAGGCACAGTCCACCAGGCCAGTAAGACACCTTGCCCGGTTCAGTCACAAAACCTGCCGAACCTCGCACAGGGGCATCCGCCACATCGACGGTTAGATCGGTGCCTGCTGCAGAGCGCACCCGCATCTCCGCCGCCTGGCTCAGCATACTCACACCCAAGGCCACTTTCTCTTGCAGAGCGGGTGCAGGCATGAGGCGCTCGAGAATTTCGGGGTGCTCGTTGCTGATCATCATCAGCCGCGCGCCCCCTTGCAAAATGGCTTTGAGTTCGCGCGCATGCAACAGCCCTTCGACCGTACAATCCACGACTAATGCGCTGGAGCGCAGCGCGGCAATGACCGATTCATTCCCCTGGATGGCCGGCGAGCTCCCCGTGGAGCGCACCGCCACCGGGTCAGTCAGGCGTGGGGTGGGGAGCACGACATGAAATGCTTGGGCTCCCAGATCGAGTAGAGCCAACTCGGCCAGCTTGACGTTCACTGGACGGGACAGGGTCTCGGACAAGATGGCCACCCGGTCTCCCGACTGCACCTCGCACAGTTGAAAGACGCGCCGAAAGCAATCGACCCACTTGTTTTCTATCTGTTCTACCAGCATCCCTACCTCTGTTGCGGTGATGTATGACTTTTAATACTCAGCGGCCTTCGATGCAGTCCCGTCATTTCCAACCCGCCGACCTCGAATACTTCATCGAAATTTGCCGGCTGGGCAGCATCGCTCAGGCCGCCATTCAACTGGGCGTCACGCAACCGGCGCTCAGCAAATGCATTCGCCGCCTCGAGCAGACAGCCGGCGCCCGGCTGCTTGATCGCACTGCACGCGGAGTGAGCCCAACCGAGATGGGCGAGCTGCTGCTGAAGCGCTCCAGCATCATCCTTTCCGAACTGGACTCCGCCCGCCGCACACTGCAAGAACTAAGCGGGGTGCGCACCGGGTCTGTGTCTATCGGAGTACCGCCCACGCTAAACCACGGATTTATTCCCGATTTGATAGAGCTGGCCTTCCGCCAGCGGCCCCAGCTGCAATTCCGCGTGAGCGAAGGCCTGTTCCAGTCGCTGCTTCCCCGCCTGCAATCCGGAGAACTGGATTTCATCATCAGTTCGCCCACAGCCGCCGAAATGGAAGCTCCGGATTTGCAATGCGAACACCTGGGCAGCAACCTGTTCACAGCGTGCGTAAGCGCCGACCATCCACTAAACCATGCGGACCGCATTTCCGACCAATCACTGCACGAGTTCAGCTGGGTGCTGGTGCCGCCCAGAGGCGTTCTGCGCGACCAGCTGGATGAGCTCTTCCTGGCCCGTGGATTGAAGCGGATTGAGCCACAGGTAGAGACCAGCTCTACCGTGCTATCTAAAGCACTCATCATGCGGCAAGGTTTCATTGGCTTCCTGCCTTTGGAAGTGTTTGCATCAGAAGAACAGGCGGGCCTTATCCGGCGTCTGAGACTACCCTGGCTTTACTGGCAGCGTGACCTTACCTTGATAGTTCGACGTTCCCGAAGCCTCACCCCTGCCGCCAACTATGCGGTTGAGCTGATCCGGCGCGAGGCGGCAGACAGGCTGGAGCAAAGCCGCAGCGCCGATCGCCCTTAGTCAGCCTCAGTCGCCCTTAGTCATTGGCAAGCACCCACTTACCGTCTTTGACCTGCACCAATACCCGGGCCCGTTGATCCAGACCGTTATGGTCATTAGGGCTCATGGTATAGACGCCCTGCGTGCCGACCACCTCTTTCACATTGCTTTCCAGCGCATCCTTCAGCGCCTGACGAAACTCCGGCGTGCCCGGCTGCGCCGCCTCACGCGCCTTTGGAACAGCCGATTCCAACAATAGATACGCGTCAAACGCATAGCCGGCGAAGGGGCTGCGGGCATTCTTGCCATACGCCTCGTCATACATGCCGAGATACTTGCTGGCGACCGGTTTGATCGGGTTGTCGTCGGGTAGCTGGCCGGCGAACAAGAAGGGCCCGGTGGGCGCGACAACGTTCTCGACCAACTTGCCGCCAATGCGAATAAAGTCGGGGCTCACGGAACCGTGGGTGTTGTACATCAGCCCGTCATAGCCGCGCTCGCTGAGTGCAATATGCGGCAGCGCGCCCGGCGCGCCTGAACCACCCACCACCACGGCGTCGGGCTTGCCGACCATCATTTTCAAGGCTTGTGTGGTCACGCTGACGTCGTTGCGTTGATAGCGCTCGTTGCTGCTAAGCGTGAGGTCGGGCACGACGGTTTGCTGGGTCAGCGTCTTGTGCACCGACTCGCCCCAGGCATCGGCAAAACCGACGTATCCGACATTGCGAACGCCGTTCCTCTTCATATGCTCGAGGACGGCGCCCATCATGAGGGGAATGGGTTGCGGGATGCTATAAGTCCAGGGGTGCTCGCTGGCATTCAGCTCAATGGGGCTAAGGGAAATATGGGGCACCTTGGACTCGGCGGCAACCTGCATCATGGCGCGGGTAACGGGCACGGAGTTGGAGCCCACCAGCACGTCCACTTTGTTCTCGTCGATAAGCTTCTTTGCGTTACGAACGCCGGTGGTGACGTCTGAGGCGTCATCCAGGACGATGTACTGGGCGGGCTGGCCGGCGATC
>JAJUGB010000087.1 GCA_029268595.1 Alcaligenaceae bacterium
CCCGAAGCTTGAATGAGTCCACCGGTTATTGTGGTTTGGCCGATAGCGCCAGGTCCGCCTGGATTGATGACGCCATGGTTTTCAAGTGGGCCGCCCAGCTGAACGGTAGGACCCATATTGAATTGCGCGCCCGGCATATTCGTGAACACGGTGGAACCATCCTGGCGTCTGATTCGCACATTCCCGTTTATTGTCCCGAAGTTGACGATACGGGCGGCGGTGCCCTGAGTGCCCGCTATGGCGGCACCGCGTCCACCAAGCGTCGCATCGCGTTCCACAGTAATGTTGTTGCCGCTGTCGCCGCCCGCCAAGAGGATGCCGGCGCCATCGTCACCTGTGCCGCCCATCACCTTTGCGTCTTGCAACACCCGGATTGAAATTGGGCCTCCGGCGTTACGGGCACCTGCGCTTTGCGCGAAGATGGCAGGGGCGTTAAGCCCGTGAGCTGTTATGGAACCACCAGCCTGAATGGTTATTGCGCCGCCTTCGCTGTTGGCCTGATCGCCCCCCAGGCTGCCCATGTGGCTGCCTGCAATCCCGCCTCCTCCGCCGACGCTTTGCGCAAAGACCGCGGGAGCACGTTCACCGTGAGTCTCTATGATTCCGGAGGTGCGAATGATGATTTCGCCTCCTTTGCCTGAACCGCCGGCGGATTGAATCAGATTTTGCGGGATTTTCTGGCTGTTGAACTCAACCAAGGAGCCGGTCTGAGCAATACCGCCCCCTCCGCCGACACTTTGCGCCAGTATCCCGAACGCTCCTTCACCGTGAGTCGCTATGCTTCCGTTACTGGTGATCTGGATACTGCCGCCACGCCCGCCGGCGCCGCCCTTGCCATCAAAGTCCACACCGCTTTTTTTCGTTGGGTCTGTGGACACGAAGCCGCCACCGCCTCCAATGCTTTGGGCAAGCAGTCCGTGGGCGTCACGTCCGTGAGTAAGGAGCCGGCCGCCTTGCGCATGGTCCACTTCAATATGACCACCGTTTCCCCCGGCGTCTCCGTTGCCTCCAAAGGTCAGATGAATGGTGCCAGAGTTATTTTCGGAAGGGGGCTTATCGTCGATGTTGTTGATAGCAGCAGCGCCCCCGCCGCCCCCTACGCTTTGCGCCAGCAGGGCGATGCTGCCGGCACCGTAAGTGGAAACCTGGCCGTGATTTCGCACGGCTACTTTACCGCCTGTGCCGCCGCCCCCGCCGCTGCCGCCTTTACTGCCGCCCAAAGAGATAAGGCTGTCGCCTTTGGCCATGCTGAAGCCGCCGATGCCACCGCCACCGCCGACACTTTGCGCGAGGATGCCGTGCGCGCTGCGCGACTGCGTGTTGATGTTGCCGCTATTGTTTACTTGAACTTCGCCCCCGTCTCCTGCCGCGCCTCCGCTGCCGCCGAGGGCCAGTGTGAATTGCAGGTCGCCTCCTTGGTTATCCGCGCGGACAGCACCTCCGGCCCCACCGCCTCCTCCTACGCTTTGAGCGACAATGCCGTGCGAATGGACCCCTTCAGTTGTCATTTGTCCGGCATGCTCCACGGTGACGTTGCCGCCGTTTCCGCCAGCCCCGCCTCGGCCGCCCAACCGGATCTGGGTTTGAACATGAAAGCCGTCGTCCTCGTCCTTGTCATCGCTTGTCGTCGGGGCGGTCTCGTCTTTCTTTTTGTCTTTGGCAGTCGAGTCTGCCAAGCCGCCTACACCTCCGCCGCCACCTATGCTTTGAGCGAGAACCGCTTCGGCACGGGCCCCTTGTGTTGTTGTGACGGCATGTTCGAGGATGTCTACTTTGACTGTACCGCCGTGCCCCCCGCTACCGCCGGAGGCACCCAACGACAGGGTCAGGCTGACGGTGTCAGCGTCCGCTCCCCCATCCGCGCCCGAGGCCATGCCGCCGCCTCCGCCAATGCTTTGTGCCACCATGGCGCGAGCCTGATCCCCGCTGGTACGAATGGAGCCGGAGTGTTCGAGATCGACTTTGCCGCCTTGGCCTCCGCCCCCTCCCGTGCCTCCTAGCCCGAGCGCCAGAGTGAAGGAATGGGAGGCCAGGGCGAACGTGTTGCTGCTACCAGCACCTCCTACACCTCCGCCGCCGCCTATACTTTGCGCCAGCATGGCATCGGAAAAGGAAGAAAGCGTACGAATGTCCCCCGCGTTAATTGCCTGAACATTGCCGCCGGCTCCGCCCGAGCCTCCGCGGCCGCCCAGGGCCACGGATGTAGTGAAAGCCACTCCCGGAGCGATATTCAGGCTGCGGGCAGAGCTTGATCCGCCCACGCCCCCGCCGCCACCTATGCTTTGAGCCGTAAGCCCGCGAGACTCCAGACCTTGCGTCCATATGGACGCGCGATTTTCAGTGTGGAGGTTGCCGCCCCGCCCACCTTCGCCTCCGGAGCCACCAAGAGTGATGACCGACGTGGCGGCCACCTTAGGGGTGGGTATGGCAATGGCGAAACCCGCTGCACTACCACCTTTTCCGCCGCCTCCTCCAATACTTTGAGCTAAGACGCCGTCTGAGCTTGCTCCCGAAGTCTGCACATCGGCGTGGCTGACAAAGTGGACCGCACCGCCGTGGCCCCCCTTGCCACCGCTTGCGCCGATCGAGACGGTCGGCAGTCCGATGATGTCGGTGTCTGCATTGCCACCGCTGCCACCGCCTCCGCCCAAACTTTGCAGTTGAACACCGGAAGCATTGTTGTTTCGTGTTTCTATCCGGCCGAGAAAGTCTTGTACCGCTATGCGGCCGCCATCGCCTCCATCGCCACCGCTTCCGCCGAGAGAAACGCCAAAGCCGACGCCACGGCTGGTCACATTACCCCCTTTGCCGCCGCCCCCGCCGATGCTTTGTGCCACGAGGCCGGAAGAGCCTGAGCCCAAGGTCAAGGTGTTGCCGGAGTGAGCGAGATGAATGTTGCCGCCGTGCCCCCCCTTGCCAGCCTTTCCGCCGATGCCGACGGGCAGGCCGCCAGCCAGTACATCGCCTCCATTTCCGCCGCCGCCCCCGATGCTTTGCAGTAAGAGTCCGTCGGCGTTTTCGCCCTCGGTGGTCACATTTCCCGACTTCTGGACGGCGATTGAACCTGCGTTTCCACCCGATTGACCGCGGCCGCCTATGCTGACGAGACCCCCCGCCTTACCCCCATTGCCGCCACCGCCACCTATGCTCTGAGCCATGATCCCGTGTGCCGCGTTACCACTTGTATGCGCCTCGCCCGTATGAGTGACGCTTACGGCTCCGCCGGCGGCGTCGACGTTATAAGCCGAGTCCAGGCCCCCAATGGATACCTGGTCACCCGATCCGGCCGTGAACGAACCGCCTCCACCGCCTACTGTTTGGGCAAATATTGCATGCGCTCCAATGCCTGAGGTAAGGATTCGGCCGGTGTTGACGAGGGTGACCGAGCCGCCCGAGCTGGATTGGCCGCCATTGCCTCCAATGCCGACCAGGCCCTTGCTGGCCCCGCCGTCACCGGCCGACCCTCCGGCACTGGCGGCATATAAGCCGAAGGCGTCTGCGCCTCGGGTTGAAATGTCGGCGTTGCTGCTGAGAGATACATGCCCTCCGCGGCCGCCTTTTGACCCGTCGCCGGCGCGCCCGAATGCGCCTCCTTTGCCACCGGTATGACCGCCGCCCCCTTGCGCCAGCGCGGCTGCACCGTGGGCCCCGGTGCCCTGCGTGGCGATATGGGCGCCATCAATTTGCACCCGGATTGTGCCGGCATCGCCACCTCGTCCGGCTTGTCCGCCTTTGCCCAGGGCTGAATCGCCCCCCCAATAGCCGGCGCCTCCGTGGCTTTCGGCCAATATGCCGTGGGCCGCGTTGCCGGATGTCAGTATTTCGGTATTGTGCACGTGCAGTTGAATGGAGCCGCCATGCCCACCAGCGCCGCCGTCGGGTGCATTGAAGCCCGAAAGGTTCTCGATCTTTCCCCCATATCCGCCGTTGGCGCTTATCCAGATTGCGCGATTGGTGCTATGTATGCGACTTCTGGAATGGCCATGCCCGTATTGCGCTTCAACCTGACCCCCCTTGCCGCCCGCACCTCCCGCACCGTCCCGGTATTGCGTCCCGCCGAAGACCGTGCCGCCACCGCCTCCGTCGGCGGCGATCCTCATGCCTGTGGAAAGAGCGCCCTTGGTGATAACGGAACCATGCGACTTAATATGGATGGTGCCTCCTTGGCCGCCGTCGCCCCCACGCATGCGCACTTTGGCAGCCAGTTTTCGGCCGTCGGCGCCGCGACCACCGCTGGCGTCCAACACCATGCCGTCGCTGGCGAGCCCGTTGGTCTGTACATGCAAGGCGACCCCGTTCTCGCCGACCTGAATATGGCCGCCCTGCCCAGCTCGCGCCATGTCTGGATAATCGCGGTCGGCGCCTTTGCCGGCGTCTCCTCCTTTGGCATGGAAGACGATGCCGGGCGAAGCCAATCCTGTGGCTGGGTGGTTTATGCTGCCCCCGAGCTGCGCTTCTATGCGACCGCCGTGGCCGCCAGAACCCCCGACTCCGTCGGCCCACAGGTCTCTGTGACCCCCATCTCCGCCACGCCCGCCGTTCACGTTTACCTGTAAGGCCGGCCTTCCTGAAAACTGTGGCGAACCGCTAGCGCTTCCAATGGAAAGATTCGGGGCGGCGACGATGAGCCGCCTCCCTCCGTCCGAGCCGGCGGTTCCCCATTCCCCGTTGCGATACCAGTGATCGGCCCCTTTCTTGCCATGAGCACCGGTCGCGTTAATTTCTGCTCCTGGCGCCATTGACCCCTCGAGCCGGCAGCTCGCTCCCGAGCAGACGGGGGCGGCGAACGTATCCACACTCAAGGCAGTGAACCCAAGTCCGATGAAGCAGGCAGCAAGTTGAGTGAGCGGAAAAGAGGAATGGTGGAAGGGCGAGTCGAAAAGTGGTTGCGAAGCTGCGTTCATTACGTCTCCAGGTGGCGGGGCAACTGGCGATCGGCTCGGCCCATGCGCCGGTTCAGGACGAGGCAGTGGGATGAAGACGGGCTTCCTGGCAGGCAGGGTAAGCGTTGCGTGAGCCGATACGCCGCGAATGGTGCGCAGGACGACTTGTTGATGTAGCGCACGGGCGCCCTGGAGTGTCGGGCGCGATGTAGCGAATGCTACATACACATTCTAATTTGCGTCAATCTGTAAGTGTCGGATACGGGCCACATTCGGCAATATCGTAAGATAAGCGGTCACCGGACGGAGAGCAGAAATCGAACAGCAGCAAACGAATATATCGCGCACCCAACGGGCAGCTGACGTTGCCCGTGCAAAAGATTCATCATCGGGCTCAGCGGCCTTGCCTGCGGGAGTGCGATGGCGAATTCTTGCTGTGCTCGTCATCGTCATCTTCATGTCGTTGATGAACGTGAGCATCGTCAATGTGGCCTTGCCTTCAATCCAGCTGGCACTGGATGCTACTCAGTCCGATCTGCAATGGATACTTTCTGGTTACGCGCTGACATTTGGGGTGATCCTCGTCGCCGCCGGTCGCGCCGGCGACATCATGGGAAGAGGCGGCATATTTTTATTGGGAGTCGCCATCTTCACGATCGCCTCGATCGCGGCCGGTTTCGCGCCTGACGCCACCTGGTTGAACGTGGCTCGGTTCGCGCAAGGTATAGGGTCCGGCTTATTGAATCCGCAGGGCGTCGGCATGATCCAGCAATATTTTCGCGGGCCAGAGCGAGGACGGGCTTTCGGGTATTTCGGCACCGCAGTGGGAGTTTCTGTCGCGATTGGCCCGGTTCTGGGTGGTTTCATTATCCAGGCGGGCGGTCTCGATTGGGGCTGGCGGCTGACCTTTCTCCTGAACGTGCCCATAGGGATTATTGCCATCGTCGCCGGGTTCATGTGGTTCCCCAAGCCCTTGATGAGTTTTGCCGCCATGCGGGCAGGGCGGTCAGGCCGGGGACTGCGCGCTTTAGATCCAGTCGGCTCTATATTGCTCGGTTTGGCGGTCCTCGCCATCTTGTTTCCTTTCGTGGAAACCGGGGCGTCGTGGCTCGTTTGGCTCTTATTGCCGGCGGGGGCGCTTATTGCTTGGCTTTGGGTGAAGTGGGAGCAGCGCTGTAAGCGGCTTGGCTACAGCCCCATGGTAGACCTGGAGATTTTTTCTACCCGCAGCTTCACTAATGGTACGGCCATCATGACTTTGTATTTCCTGGGCATGACGAGCGTGTGGGTGCTAGTGGCCCTTTATATTCAACAGGGCTTGGGCATGACGGCATTGGAGTCGGGCCTATTCGGGATCCCCGCAGCACTGTTGTCTGCGTATGCGGCGCATTGGGCGGGTAAGCGGGTAGGGCGCTTCGGGCGCAATATCGTCATCGGCGGCCTGTTTATCGGCATAGCAGGCATCGTCTTCAGCATTGTTGCCGTGCTCTTGCACGAGGCCGGTCATATCAGCGTATGGTGGCTGCTGCTGACGCTTTCCTTTGTAGGATTAGGGCAAGGCTCGGTCATCAGCCCTAACCAGGCTTTGACCCTGGCTGATGTGCCCCTGGCATATGCGGGCAGCTCGGGAGCAGTGATGCAGACAGGCCAGCGTATTGGCACATCGGTGGGCATCGCCCTTATTACAGCGGCGGTGTTCGGCACTTTGTCGTTTGCTTCCTGGTCGACCGCGGTCATAGTGGGGTTCGTATTGATCGGGCTTGTCGTTTCACTGGCCCTGGCGGTGGCGTACAAGGATTTGCGCGATAGGCGTGCCCGCGTCTCCTTGGCAGCGTCTTCCCCGAAGGAGCCTGAATATATCGACCCACTGCACCACTCTTGAGCCGTCGCCCCTTGAACCCGATATAGTGGGCGCGGTTTGTAACCGGCGCAGTTGCTTAACCCGGGCCGGGTACGGCCGTACTCAAATGCTGTTCGTGCTAGCGTGTGCCCAAAGACCGGAATATGGCCGGCTTAAGTGCCAACCGTAGACCTATTCCGCGCAAGCCGTTAAATATCAGAAAGGATAGCCAAAGACCGTGGTTCCCCATGATTGGAACCAGCGTCAGCGATAACAATAAGAACAAAGCCGAGCAGGCCAGCATAATCAGCATCAATGGCCGGGTACGCGTCGCGCCCATGAAGACCCCGTCGTAGAGATAAGCGGGCATCGACACTAAAGGCGCAAGAGCGGCCCATATAACAAAGCGATCCGCTAACTCAGCAATATCACTTTGGTCCGTAAGCACTCGGACAAGTGTCGTCCCGCCAGCGGTATACACCACCATATAAAGCAGCGAACCGACCAAGCCCCAAACCAGGCAGACCCTCACAACCCGAGCAAGCCGACTGGCGTTACGCTGGCCCACCGCTGCGCCGCTCAACGTTTCCGCGGCATGTGCGAATCCGTCAAGACCATACGAGGCAAAACTAAGGAAATTGAGGAGAATCGCGTTGGCTGCGAGCAGGGCGTCTCCCTGAATGGCTCCCAGATGAGTGAACCACGCCATCGAAGCCAGCAAGCAGGCGGTGCGCACAAATATATGGCTATTGACTTGAATCAACCGGCGCATTGGCGAGGAATCGGTCAGCTCGCTCCACCGCGTCGCCATGATTTTTGATCCGTAACTCTTCCAGAGGAGAAAGGCCCCAGCCGCCGCGCCAGCAAAGTCGGCTACTGCCGTGGCGCGGCCAATTCCGTTCACTCCCCAGTCCAGACCGTAAACAAACGCGAAGACAGCGATGACATTGACCAGATTGATGAGGATTTGCACCGCCAAGGCAACGCGTACGCGCTGGCACCCAAGCAGCCACCCCAGGATCACATAGTTGATGAGCGTGAAAGGGGCCGACCATACGCGTCCCTGCGCATATTGCCAAGCTTGCTCGGCCGCTTCTGACGATGCGCCTAATAAGGTGAGTCCTACCCCAATAAGGGGGCGCTGCAGCAGCAGGATCAGTAGTCCAATGGCCAACGCCAGCACCGCCCCCCGGCCGACGCTGAGTAAGATCGACTGCGTCTCTTGCGCGCCGAAATATTGCGCCACGACTCCAGTCGTGCCCATCCGTAGGAAGCCAAAAACCCAGAACAGCAAGTTGAATAGAAGGCTGCCCAGCGCAACGCCGGCCAGGTGCTCCGCACCTTCCAACCGACCTGCCACGGCAATGTCCACGGCCGACATCAGGGGCTGAGTGAGGTTGGCCAATATGATGGGGATGGCCAAGTAAAGCACGTGTCGGTAGGTGGGAGAGGAAGGAGTGGTCATTCGTTTGCAGGAGGCGCCGGGTGTCGTTCTCGTAAGGGAGGAATGACGCCCCTTTTGCTTGCGGCGCTGATGGAAAACATGCGAGCGACCCGAGCGGCAGGTTCGGCATCAACTCTAGATGAGCTGGCGGGCGCAACAATTTTAGTATGGAGTTGTCAACGGAGGCCGGCCCTCTAGGCTGCTCCTAGAGGCCCTGGTGCTCTTCCTAGCGACGTCGGGTAGTTTCGTCCCGCTTGAGAAGTATGGGAACGCGAGGCAGCGCGGGCAGGCGCTGGAAATTTATGCGGGGGTCTGGCAAGGCGCATGTGTAGGTGGGATGGTGAAGCAGAAATTTCGTGAAGACGGCCATCAATTCCAACGTAACGTCCTCGCCTGGACATCGGTGCTGAGTGCTTGCGTCACTACCGCCTTGTGGCACCAACTCGAACGCGTTAGGGGAGAATTACCGGAAGCGCTCCGGATTGAACTGTCCGGGCAGGGACCAGGTGCGAGAATCGTGGTTGGTGCCATAAAGATCGAGTAGGGCGCGTTGTCCCTTAGGAAAATGAAAGCCGTTCCACTCAAAGTCATGACGCACACGGGCCGTAACGGCCGGAAAGAACGGATAATAACGCCGCACTTCCTGCAAGAACCAGCTTAGGTATCGGTCGTCTCCCTGCATTAAGCGTTCGCGGACCAAGGAGTAGCTAGTCAGAGCATGTGCACACCACACAATGTAAACCGACACGGCCACAACCGGCCGTAATAGGTTCAAAAGCTCTACTGCCGCAATCCGCGGGTCAAGCACTTCGCCATTGTCATCAAGGTGGCTAGCGACGATATGCAGGGCAGTGTGGGGAGCAACATTGAGCTTGCCACGGCGTACGGAACTGAGCAGTCTTCCAAGCCAGCTTTCAGCGGAGCGGCGCGATATCCGGGAACGGATGTGTGGCACTGGTCCTCTGGCGGCATCGTCAAACATCGAGACCAGCTCATTTGCACGTCGCGAAAATTCACGCTCCGGTACTGGCACGCCGGCCCATTGGAACACTGCGCGCGCGAACGCCACCTGCGCGATTTGGTAAAGCGGCACAGTGGAGCCCGGGGCCAACTGCTGAGATAGCGCTTCCCACTGGTGGCGCGTTTCTTCGGCCAGAATTGCCACGCGTTCCGTGCTCAGTATTTGCATGAACAAAGCCTTGCGGCGTCGGTGCACCGCACCATCAAGGCTTTGAACCGCCCCCTTGCCGAACAGGGTGGCGCGAATCGGTTCAGGTGCTGCGCTCGATCGTTGAAAATGCTCGGAGTTGTAGAAAAGTCGTGCGGCTTCCGGCCCCCGCATACAGGCGGTCGGCTGAAGCAAGATTTGGGAGCTGAAAACGTCGGTACCGAATTTTTCGCATCCCTCGCTGATGTAGTGATACGGCCTAGAAAACAGCTTCAGGGTACTGTCGAACTGTCTGTCGCGAGGCATCGGTTCCATGGCGTTCCTGATAGGGCGACGTGGTGGTCGGCGCCCGTGCTAAGTCCCGCTCGGCCAGGTGTCTGGCGGCTGCTGGTGCATATCGGGTGGCAAATGAAGAGCATCCAGCGCGCGGCTTGAATCTACAAAAATGAAGGCGTCATAGCGCCGCGGGACGATGCTGGGTACATAATTGCCCCAGCGTTCTGTTCGCGGATTGTAGACAACGCCGATAGCTCGGTGATCAATGACTGCATCGAGCCCAGGCACCCCGCCGTCGGCGGTGCCATCGAAGATCAACATCAGCCTGTCCCACGCCTTCTCGTGAGCGTCGCTAGCGGCGTTGCAAGCCTGATGTAGCAGATCTTCAAGGCTGCCTTCACGAGCCGGCGGCACCTGCATGCGCTCCATGGGCGCGCCCCACTCGTATCCGGCCATGACTGTGCCGTGGTGCGTTCCGAACCCGAGCAAGAAGGTTTGGCCCGGCGCGGGATGCTTTTCGCGCACCAACTGGCCAAGGTTAAACAGGCCCGCCTCTTCCATATCGGTATATCGGGCGTCGCCCACGTGGGTATTGTGTTCCCAGACCACCGCCCGGGCTTTGTGGCCGTGATGGGCGATCAGTCGCTCCAGGGTCTCCATCATGTGGCGGTCGCGCACGTTCCAGGAATCGGGTCCGCCGCGGACCATGGCGCGGTAGTATTCCTCCGCACCTCGCGCGATCAGGGCGTTCTGCTCCACGTTGTACAAAACCTCACGCCCGTCCTCCTGGTATTCGGGCATGCGAGCACGCAGTTTGTGCAAGACGTCCATGACTTGCTTCTCGCAACTACGAGGCGCCATGAGTGTGGCCCGGGCATAAGCATGGGCGTCGCCCCCGTAGGGTTCGAAACACTTGTAGGCGGCTCTCGCGTCGCGCGCCAGCTCGGGGTCTTGGGACTCCAGATAGCCGACAACGGCCTCCATGGATTCCCATAATGAGTAGACGTCCAGCCCGTAAAAGCCGACGGGCTCGTCCTGCGGCAAGGACTCGTTATGCCTTCGCAGCCATTCTGCCAGCTCGATAATTTCGCGGTTGGCCCACATCCATGTCGGCCAGCGATCAAAGGTCTGCAACACTTCTTCAGCGCTTTGCCCGCAGTCAGGATAGCCCTTCACATATCGATTTAGCCGATAGCAGTCGGGCCAGTCCCCCTCCACGGCAATAAAGGCACAGCGCTTTTGCCTGATGAGCTCTTTAGTCAGCGCACACCGCCATGTGTAAAACTCGTGCGTGCCGTGCGACGCTTCGCCCATCAAGACATAGCGAGCGTTGCCTACGGCATCGAGCAGGGGGGCGAGATCGTCTTTGTCTTGAAGAGGAAGCGCTGCGCGGCGCAGGTGCGCCACCAAGTCGGGCATGTGGAGCCTCCCTGGCTTAGAAATCCAGACAGAGTATTAAGGGAGCATCGAGGGACAGCCGTGTCTGGCCCTACCGCCTAAATGAACGGAACACCTCCTGTGACCGCAATGGTGGCGCCGGAAATATAGGAACCATCCTCCGATGCCAACATGACGTATGGCGCGGCAAGTTCCGCCGGTTGGGCAGGCCGCTTCAAGGGTACGCTCTGCCCGAAGTTGGCTATTTGCTCAAGCGACATGGTGCTGGGAATCAAGGGCGTCCATACTGGTCCGGGGGCGACGCAATTAACGCGGATCCCTTTTTCTGCCAGCAGCTGTGCCAATCCGCCGGTCAGATTCTGAAGCGCTCCCTTGGTAGCGGCGTAGGCCACCAAGGTCGCGTTTGGCTTGTCGGCATTGATTGAAATGGTGTTGATAATGCTGCTGCCGGGCAGCATATGCGGGACAGCTGCCTGGGTAAGGAAGAAGGTGGCGAATACGTTGGTGCGAAATGTTTTGTCCAGCTCGTCGGCCGAGAACTCCTCCAGGTCCTTGTGCGTCATCTGGAAGGCCGCATTGTTGACGAGGATGTCCACGCCGCCGAGCTCATCGAGAGCCCGCTGAACAATGGCCTGGCAATGCGCCTGATCCTGGATGTCGCCGGGGACAAGGAAGCATTTGCGTCCGGCTTGACGGACGAGTTCGGCGGTCGCCTCTGCGTCGCGGTGCTCGTTCAGATAGGAAATCAGAATGTCGGCACCTTCGCGTGCATAGGCGATTGCCACCGCGCGCCCGATGCCGCTGTCACCACCGGTGATGATGGCCCTTCGACCCTGCAGCTTCTCCGATCCAACGTAGGATTCCTCGCCGCAATCCGGCGTCGGGTTCATAGCTGGCTGTTCTCCCGGCACTGTCTGCTTCTGTTTCTCAAAAGGCGGGCCAGGGTATTTAGTCCGGGGGTCAATAAGAGATGCATCGGCCATGACAGGGCTCCTCCAGGGTTGTGATTCCATGCGTGGGAGGGGTCAAGAGACCCTCCCGCTTGGGTTCGCTTGGGCGGGCAAGCGCTGTACCCGCGACACAGTCCTCCTGGAGCGCTACAGTCGGCATATCGCCGGACAATTCAAGACTTACAGTCGGGATGTCGTCCGACAAATTAAGACTGAAAGGGCGAAGCCACGGGCCATTTGCCGAACATCGCTGCATGAAGCTTGGCGCCGAATCAGGAATTCGTCCAGGTGAGGCTCAGGCAGCCACGCGGCCTGGCGCGGGCGGTGTGTTGCTTGGATTCACGTCGTCGTCCGGCTCGATGCGGGGCAAGGCAGGTAGGCCAAATTTGGCTCTTACCTTTTGACAGTCCGGATTAGGCGTGCCATCCGGTTCCCACGCAGGAAAATCGCGGCATGGAGAAGGGCGCTGCTCATAGATTTGGCAATGGATTCCCTTTTTCCCTATTTCACCGGCCAGGGCCACGCAACGTTGTCCACCCTGTTCTGTGCCTTTCATGCAGGCTCGCAAGGGGCCCACTTGGGTCACAAACTCGGGTGGCACCGTTCCGCCCTCGGCGCTTGCGATTTCGCCACAGTAAAAAGACACACGGAAATGCGCGCAGCAAGCCCCGCAACTAAGGCAGGGATTGGTGTGAA
>JAJUGB010000088.1 GCA_029268595.1 Alcaligenaceae bacterium
CGGGCATTGATGGCATCCCCCCCATACGTCTCGGTCCCTGGCTGCTGAACGAGTCTTCCACTGTTTTTGTGCTTATCTGGCTCACGGTATTGGCAGGATGGTGGTTCGCTTACAACCTTCTTGGGTCAAGAGTCGGACGCACTATTCGAGCATTGCGTGGTGGCGCCGTGCTCATGGCCAGCTTTGGTAGTGACGCATTTCGTCTGCGCCTGACCCTCTTTGTCCTGGCCTCGGGCTACGCCACCTTGGCCGGATGGTTGTTTGCCCACACACATCGCTACGTCAGTCACACCCCGTTCTCGCTACATGCGAGCATCGACTATGTATTCATGATGGTGGTGGGGGGAATGGCTCAGCTAGGCAGCGCCTTACTCGGCTCGACCGTGTATATCGGCCTGAACAATTTCCTACAGGATCTCTTGCCGCTCTTTACGAACCGGGGCGCACAGGTTAACTCGCTGGTTTTCGCGTTGTTGTTTCTGTTGATCCTGGAGCGCATGCCCGGCGGGATAGGACGCCCCTTGGCTCGGCTTGCAGCAAAATGGCGCAAACCGCGGCATATAAATACCGAACTCCCAGTTCCATCTGCTGCATTGACTGAGCGCACTATGCCCGAGGCAGGCAGCCTCTTGCTTCGAGTCGATGGGGCGGTGAGGCGGTTCGGCGGCTTAGTGGCCGTCAACAAAGTCAGTTTCGATATACGTGCAGGCGAAATAGTCGGTCTTATCGGTCCGAATGGGGCTGGAAAATCCACCATGTTCAATTTATTGACTGGCACATTGGCGCTCTCAGAGGGCAATGTGCAGTTTCTCGGCCAGTCCATCAAGGCGCTGACCCAGCGGCAGATCGCGTTACGCGGGGTGGCGCGCACATTTCAACACGTAAAGTTGCGCCCGGCGATGACCTTGCTCGAGAATGTGGCGCTCGGTGCTCATGCCCGGGGGCGTTGCGGTCTATGGCGAGGCGGGCTGGGGCTCGATCAGGAGGAGGAAGCCCGCATCATGGCTGAAGCCATGCGCCAGCTCGCTCGCGTGGGCTTGGCGGATCGGGCCTATGAATTGGCAGGCAGCCTGCCTCTGGGAACGCAGCGCTTGCTGGAGATTGCGCGGGCCCTGGCATCCGATCCCGTACTGATCATGCTTGACGAGCCCGCTGCCGGTCTGCGTCTGTTGGAGAAGCAGGCGCTCGCACGACTTCTTAGTGCGTTGCGGACCGAAGGAGTGACGGTGCTGGTTGTCGAGCACGATATGGAGTTCGTGATGAGCCTTGTAGATCGAATAGTGGTAATGAACTTCGGCAGCAAGATAGCCGAGGGGCGGCCCGAGGAAGTCCGTTCGGACCCTGAGGTTCAAGCCGCTTACCTGGGGAGCGACGTATGACCGCGCTCTTGGAGGTCTGCGATCTGCACGTCGCTTATGGCCAGGTAGAGGCCGTAAGCGGCGTGACTTTTTCCATGGCGACGGGGCAGATCACGTCGGTCATCGGACCTAACGGAGCCGGCAAGACCACCTTGCTCGCCGCCATTATGGGCTTGCTGCCCGCAGTGAGCGGGCAAATTCGCTTCGACGGTATGGACATCAGTCGGCTGGACGTCGAGACCCGCCTCGACATGGGCCTTTGTCTTGTGCCTGAACAGCGCGAACTATTCGGCGATATGTCCGTCGTGGACAACCTGATGTTAGGCGCCTATTCACGCCGGCTTTCCTCAGGCGAACTGCAGCAAGCCCTTGAGGCCGCTTACGCGAGGTTTCCCCGCCTCGCCGAGCGCCGCCATCAAAGGGCCGACACCCTGTCTGGTGGCGAGCGCCAGATGCTGGCCCTGAGCCGTGCCCTGATGAGCCGTCCGCGGCTACTGATGCTGGACGAGCCGAGTCTGGGACTTGCGCCTCTCATCGTACGGGAAATTCTCGCCGAGATCGGCGAATTGCGTCATGCCGGGCTGTCCGTTCTTTTAGTCGAACAGAATGCGCGGGCGGCCCTGAAGGTGTCCTCGGAAGGCCACGTGTTGGAAGGCGGCCGAGTTGCCTTGAGCGGCCTCGCCGACCAGCTGGCCGACGACGAGCGGGTCCGTCGTGCTTATTTAGGCGGGGCCTAGCTCCCGCCCTTCAGGCCCGGGTGATCGCGCATGGTTACCCGTTATACCCCGGTCGGGGATGCTGTTCCAGACAGGTCTTGTTGCGCAGAAGCAGAGGAGGTGGCCGAAGAGGGCCGTCCGCCGGCATGAGGCTGGCCCTGCAATTGCGGAATCGTGCCGGCCTCCTCGTGAGTCTGGAGCCTGTCGTCCACGGCTTTTACGCCCGCCATGCGCGATATTTCGCCGAGCAAACGTGAATGCTCCGCGGTAAGAATGTGGCCTGTCAAAGCCACTTCTCCCTGGTTCACCACCAGCTCTACTGCCCGGGGGTGGCTAATGACATGGCCAAGTCGGGCGCGCAGCCGCTCTTCCAGCTGCCGGTCACTTTCGGGGGCGGGCATGCCGCCGCGCACTTTTGCAGTAAGCCCATGCAAACGATTACTGGCTCGCTTGCTTACCTTGCGCGCGTAGCGATTTGCATGGCGGCGCTTCGATTCCATCTGGTCGCAAGCAAGCGCCCGACGACGTCGACCCATGTCCGGATCAAGGTAGTACATGGCGACCGCACCTACTAGCGCGCTGGTGAGGCAGTGAACTAATCGTCCCATCGAATTCTCCTTAAAGCGGTAACTGCTACTTGCGTGACGTTGTCGAAGTCAAAGTGCGGCACATACCATGCCTGGGTGCGTGGCCCTTACTTGCAACGTTCTCCAGAAGTTGCGGCATCGGGAATGGCAATTGCATCGTTGCGACCTCACGTGCAAGGCCGCTAAAGGAGGGCTCGCCGATGAAGGACGCTGCGTTCAGAGGGGTGATACTGTGCGGAGGATCGGGCTCGCGCCTATGGCCGCTTTCGCGTCAGCTCATGCCCAAGCAATTCATTCGGTTAATCGACGAGCGAAGTCTGTTGCAGCATACCTTGCTGCGCCTGGGCGCCATTTGCCAGGGACCGCCTGTTCTGGTTTGCAACGAAGCTCACCGGTTTATTGTCACCGAGCAAGCCGACGAAATCGGGCTGGACAGGGTGGAAATGATTATCGAGCCTTGCCAACGAAACACGGCGCCTGCCATTGTCGCCGCCGCCCTGTGGGCCATTCGTGAAGGGGACGATCCGGTCATCCTGGTGATGCCGTCCGATCATGTGCTTGAAGCATGCGAGGCGTTATGGCGAGCCTTTGCCCAAGCCTATGAAGCAGCGCAGGACGGTGCGATGGTCACCTTCGGCGTCACACCCACAGCGCCTCTGACCGGTTACGGCTACATCGAAGCCCGGCGCGCGGATCAGGCAGAGGGCGCGTTTCCGGTACAGCGCTTTGTGGAAAAGCCGTCGGAGCGCGTCGCCCGCCAGTTCTTGAAAAGCGGGCGTTATTACTGGAATAGCGGCATGTTTGCTTTTCGAGCATCTGTGCTCTTGGAAGAAATAGAAGCCAACGCGCCCTGCATACTGGAGCATGTCCGAGCCGCAGTTGAGGCCGGGTCCGGAGCGCAAGGCCAATACATGCTGAGTCATGAAAGTTTTGCCGAGTGCCCGGATTTGTCTCTGGATTACGCAGTAATGGAACACACTAGGCGGGCTGTCGTCATACCGCTGGACGTCTCCTGGAGTGATGTCGGCGCTTGGGACGCGGTATGGGGCGTCGCCGAGAAATCCGAGGACGGCAACTCCACTACCGGCGATGTGCTTATCAAGGACTCGCGCAACTGTCTCATCCATGCCAGTGCGCGGCTAGTAGCCTCCATCGGTTTAGAGGATATTGTTGTAGTGGAAACGGCCGATGCCGTGCTTGTCGCCCACAAGGACCGCGCGCAAGATGTCAAAGCTTTGGTCAAGACTTTTCAAAGCCAACATCGCTGTGAACTCGAGCATCATCGCGAAGTGCACAGGCCGTGGGGGTCGTACGACTGCATCGGGTCGGGTCCGCGCTATCAGATTAAGCGCATTACCGTGAAACCCGGCGCCAAGCTGTCCTCCCAAATGCATCACCACCGGGCAGAACACTGGGTGGTCGTATCGGGCACTGCGCGCATTTACTGCGGCGACAGGCAATACTTGCTGACTGAAAATCAGTCGACATATATACCGTTAGGCGAAGTGCACAGTCTGGAGAATCCGGGCAAGATCCCGCTGGAAATCATCGAGGTCCAGTCCGGAGCTTACCTTGGAGAAGACGACATCGTTCGCTTCGACGACATGTATGGGCGGGCCGGATGACGCAGCAACGTATTGCGGTTTTTCGTGCTTTAAATCTTGGTGATATGTTGTGCGCAGTGCCGGCGCTGCGAGCGTTGCGCAAAGGTTTGCCAGGGGCGCAGATCACACTGGTGGGCCTCCCGTGGGCCGCCTCGTTCCAGCGCCGATATGCGAGGTATATCGATCGTTTCATCGCATTTCCCGGCTATCCCGGGTTGCCGGAAGCCCAAGGCTCTCAGGCTGCCATTGACGAGTTCTTCTCCGCCATGCAGGCCGAGCGCTTTGATCTATGTTTGCAAATGCACGGGTGCGGCCCTGTGAGCAACGCCGTTGTGCAAAGGTTTAAGGGGCGCAGGGCTTTGGGGCTCGGCAGTGCAGAAGGCATAAGTGCCACGTCCCCGCTCGACGTCTTGCCTTACCCGGAAAACGACCACGAAATTCGACGCAATCTGTATCTGGTGCGGCACGGCTTGGGCGTCGCTTGCAATGACGAAAGCCCCGAGTTTCCCCTGGTGAGCGAGGATTTTGAAGAACTGGCCGGTTACCCAGAACTGAATGCCTGCCTCGGGACGCCTTTCGTTTGTTTGCATCCGGGAGCCCGTGACCCCGGCAAAAGATGGCCCACGTCCCATTTTGCCCAGGTGGGCGACCAGCTCGCCAGGCAAGGGCTCAAAATAGTCATTACCGGATCGCAGGCAGAGCGGGCATTGGCACAGCAAGTCGTTGACGCCATGCATCACCATGCAGTTAACGCGGCCTGCGATATTTCAATTGGCGGATTGGCGGCCCTGATGTCGGCGGCACGTCTGCTTGTTTCCAACGATACCGGAGCCGCCCATATTGCCAGCGGATTGCGTCTTCCAAGCGTCGTAATCTTTTTTGCGACAGACCCGCTCCGGTGGGGACCGCCCAAGGATGGGCCGCATCGCATCGTATATGGCAGCCCTTTACCAGATCCGGATCAGGTGCTCGATGCCGCTGCCGAACTGTTGAGCCGGCAAGGGGCTGCACGGGAGTCACTGAACAATTCCATTGCCGCTTCAATTACCACGTCCGCAGGAACGTCATCGACAAAGGATGCGGTGTGATCGCAGTGGCCGTGTATGCAGTCTGTGTGACAGACCGGACACTGCGTACGATAAGACACGAAAACACGGTCATTGTGGGCGGACAGCGGGCCGTAGCTGCGCAAGTTACCTATCCAGTAAATAGTCACTGTGGGCGTGCCTAGCGCCCTTGCCAAATGGGCAGGACCTGTGTCGTTGGACACAAGCACACAGCTACGCGCAAGCAAGGCGCACAGGCCGCCGGGCGAGAGGGTGCCGGCAATATTGAGCGCTGGTTCAAGCATTGCGGCGCGCACGGTTTCCGCCAGTTTCCATTCTTCTTGCGAACCGTGGATAAGCACCGTCGCCCCGGCACCGGCAAGGGCATCTCCCACCTTTGAGAAGCGCTCTGCCCGCCAGCGGCGGCGGGGGTCTCTGGCGCCCGGCTGCAATACGGCCAATGTTCCGTCCAGGGCAGGTAGGGCATTGCATAGTTCTTGTGTATCGGCCTTGCGCAGATGGAGGCGAGGCTGGACACTACCAGTATGAGCGCCAACCAGACTTGCGCACTCCAGCAATAGTAAGGCGCGAGGATGAAGATCAGCGGTTGGTTGCACATAGGGAAAGTTGCGGTCCAGGGCTGCGGTGCCCGGAGCCTGAAAGCCGGCGCTTAGCCGAGGCTGCAATCCTAATATGAATGGGTTGCTGTAACGCCCTCCACCATGCCATTGCAGGGCAATGTCGAAGCCCACTTCACGCAAACGCGCCATGCAGCGCTCCTGTACCGGGGAAGGTTCTTTGGAGTGGGCCTCTTCAGTAAGCCCCGATATGGGAGGCAGGGCCACGACTTCGTCCACGGGCGATTCTCGCCCTCGAAGGAAAGCCTCGTGCCAAGGCAGTCCAAGCAACGTGATGTGGGATTCGGGATAAGTATCCCGCAACGCCTGCAGAGCCGGTAAAGTCAGGACAAAATCGCCGATTGCGTTTGCCCTTAGCACAGCGATTCGACGCACATCCGGCACGACTTCTCCGAGATTGAGGGGGGCGGCTTGCATGCCCATTACCCTTTCTCGCTGCCGACGCCCGTGCTTGCCATTGTCGAAGAGGGCTGGTTAAACCAATGCGGCAAATCAATATCGCGCTGTTCCAGGGTGGTGGGAAGTTCTTGATGAAAGGCGCCGGATGGGATGATTCCGGCGCCTCCAAAGCGGCGCATCACCTGCAATTGCGCGTAAACGTCTTCCCCGCAATGCTCGGCCGGTGCCTCTTTCCAGAAGGTAAAGCCGCCGCACTGCAGCAGCTTGTCGCGATCAAAAAGCACGCATCCGCCCACCCATGCAAGCTTGTACAGTCGCCACTTTCCTTCCTCCAAGCCCAGTGCGCGCTGAACGTGCCATATGTTGGCCGCGTTATGTAGCTTGTGACGCTGCCAGGAGCTCGAGCCAGGTAGGACGTTTTCGGGCTCCACGACATTGTCATGCCACCATTCAATGTACTGTTGATGGGGTCTGACATCGCCTGCATACGAGAGCCCGATGACCGCGCTGCCGATAAAGCCGCACCCAGTGAACTCCAGGGCTTCCACCATGCGTCGCAGAGTACCCGGTTCGAGGATGACATCATCGTCAAGGAACAACACCTGGGGGGCGGTAGCCCGCTCGAGCAAAGCCTGGCGCTGTTGCGCCATACCTCGCCTCGGCAGATTTCTAGCCACTTCCACACCCCGACCTTGACTGCGAAGCACGCGAAGCGCTGCCACTGCAACCGGGTGATCGTAGGCGGGAGCTCCGTCGGACTGGTCCATCACGTGCACCCGAAAATCCGTGAAGCGTTGTCCGATCAGGGACGTCAGTGTGGCGGCGAGCGCTTCGGGTCGGTTGCAGGTGGGAATCAGAATGTCGACGCGGTGCATTATTTTTGCGGTTTACTGGCTGGACGCTCTGTAGAGGTACGGGTTTAGCGACGGGTCGTTGTACATCTTGAATTGCCGGTGCGCTCGATACGTGCAACTTCCTTCAAGCATGCCCGTCAGTAAAGCTTGCAGACAGCTCGCCAGGTGTGAGTGTTGAGCCTTGAGGCGGGCCAGCTTCTCTGTGCAGCGCTGGATATGATCGGCACCGGCGTCCAGCCTTTCGCACTGAAGGCGCATATGGTGAATCTTCAGGCTGCCGATGGACAGCCGGTCAATTAGAGACCCGGCAGTTTCGCTATTGACCCAAGCACCGGGCGATATCGGCTGGCCCTCGCGCTCCATAATGGACAAAATCACCTCGTCAATGGCTTCGATGGCGTCGTTGCGGCCTTGGTTGTAGCGGTCGATGGCGCGCTTATTGGCGGCGATGCTGCTGTCGCTCACGTTATTGCGTCGCGCCTGATCTTCCTCAGCCCACAGCAGGGAATTTAACCGATGGTTTTCCAGCACCTTGGGAAGAAGCTCGCCATCCACAGCGATCTCGCTCTCGCGCGGCCAATCGGGCCGGGCCAAGGTGTCGCGATGCAATGCAGCTATCTCGTCAAGCTGAAATAGCCGTATGGCGGTCTGATGCTCGGTCCATTGCATATCCATATTGTGGGCTCCTGCTGAAAAAGGGATCGGGCGGGATCATCGCCCTTGGGCAACTATCATGCCGGCGAAGACAAGTTGTGACTCTGGGTGCAGGCCGTTAAGATGGGTGAGCATTTCCCGTCAATCAACAGAGAGGCACCATGAGCGATCATATTTACAAGCAAGTGGAACTTACCGGCTCTTCACCGAACGGAATCGAAGAAGCCGTCAGCAACGCCTTGGCTAAGGCGCACCAGACTGTTCGCAATATTCAGTGGTTCAACGTTATTGAGACTCGCGGAAAAGTCGAGGAAGGCAAGGTGGCGCACTGGCAGGTCACCATCAAGGTGGGCTTTACTCTGGACTAAAGCAAAGCAAGACTCGGCATGGCGGCCGCAATGACGGTCCGCCATGACTCGCCCGCACGTTCGGGCTATGACTGGAGCCGTATGCCCACGTTACAACATGGTGTGGTTGACGTTTTTTCCGCAGTCGCCCTGCGAGTCGGCCTGAGTCACCTGGCCACCTGGGGGGACGTCGGTCGTGAGCCACACATTGCCGCCAATGACGCAACCGCGGCCCAAGGTGACCCGGCCCAAAATTGTGGCACCGGCATAAATGACAACGTCATCTTCCACTATGGGGTGACGGGGCAGGCCCTTTTGCAGGCTGCCGTCTTCAGCAGTGGGAAAGCGCTTGGCTCCTAGAGTCACTGCCTGGTAAATGCGTACCCGCTCGCCAATAACGGTGGTTTCACCGATTACAACGCCGGTTCCATGGTCGATGAAGAAGCTGGCGCCTATCTGAGCCCCGGGGTGAATGTCGATGCCCGTTTCGGCATGGGCGAGTTCGGACGATATGCGCGCCAGGAGAGGAAGACCCTGCTTATAGAGCTGATGGGCGATGCGGTGATAAATCATCGCGAGCACGCCGGGGTAGCACAGAAGCACCTCATCGACGGATCGGGCCGCCGGGTCGCCATAGTAGGCGGCAAGTACGTCGCTATCCAGTAAGCGCCGGATGTCCGGGAGCGCATGAGCCAGATTATTGACAGCCGTCACGGCACGCTTTTGAACCTCGGCTTCTTCGATGCCGTCGTGCCGCATTTGATAGCGCAGCTCGAGCGCGGCCTGAGCGGTTAGCGAATGCAGCGCCGACTCTAGCGTGTAGCCAACGTAGTAGTCCTCGCTTTCATGGCGTAGATCGGTGGGACCCAGGCGCATGGGAAACAGCGCACTTTTCAGGTCGTCCATGATCTGTATTACCGCATCCCTGGAGGGAAACTCGCGTCCGCCCGCCTCGGAAGAGCGCTTCTGAGCGTCGCGCCAATCGCGCCGGATATCGTGCAAAGATTTGACGATGGAATCGATATCAAAAACTGGCATGGCCACTTGTGGTCCGACTGAAACTGAAGTGGTCAATCTTACCATTCGACCCCTGGTCAGAACTCTTCCCAGTCGTCTTCCCTGACGGCCCGGACGGCGGCGCCGTCGGTTCGGCGAGAGCGCACTGAGGCGGGCGCGTCTGCCTGAGAGGCGACCAGTTGCAGGCGCGGCGCGCGGCTGCCCGAAGCCAGTGCTTCCACTGATTCTGCCTGCTCAGATGATTCGGTATCTTCAATCTCGCTCGAGTCATCGTCTTGGTCGGTAATCGCCGCAGGCAGTTGTTCCATCTGCAGTTCTATATCGCCGATTTGAAAGACGCGGACCGCTTCCACCAACTGTTGCGCCTGGTGGCTCAAGCTGTCGGCCGCCGCCGCAGACTGTTGAACCAACGCCGCGTTTTGCTGAGTGGTGTCGCTTAGCTGCATGATGGCCTCGTTGATCTGACCGATACCCGTGTTTTGCTCCAGCGTCGCGGCGCTGATTTCGTTGATGAGGTCGGAAACCCGCTTGACATGACTGACGATGTCCGTCATTACGGAGCCGGCCGCATCCACCATGCGACTCCCGGTCTCTACTTTGTCGACGCTGTCGACAATTAGCTTCTTGACGTCCTGGGCCGCCGAAGCGCTCTTTTGGGCGAGGCTGCGAACCTCGCTGGCCACCACGGCGAATCCCCGGCCTTGCTCGCCCGCGCGCGCTGCTTCCACTGCCGCGTTCAATGCCAGGATGTTGGTCTGGAATGCGATCGCATCGATAACGCTGATGATTTCAACGATTTTGTGCGACGACGCGTTGATGTCGCCCATGGTAGATACCACTTGATTCACGACCTCACCGCCCCGGGTGGCGGCTTCGCTGGCCGATACGGCCATTTGGGCCGCCTGTTGCGCGATATCGGCATTGCTGCGCACCGTGCCGGCCATCTCTTCCATCGCCGATGCGGTTTCAGTCAGATTGGCAGCCTGAGCCTCTGTGCGACGTGATAGATGAGCATTGCCCGAGGCGATTTCTTCCGAGCCAATAGCAATATGGTCGCTACTGCTGCGTACCGAGGCCACGACTTGCTGCAGGGCGTTTTGCATGCGATGCATCGCATCCATTACGCTTCCCGCGCGGGCGCGGGATGTGTCGATGGGATGCACGAGGTTGCCTGTAGCGATGGAATTGGCCACCTCGGCCACTTCGTGCGGTTCGCCCCCCAGCTGACGCGTCAGGCCACGGGTAATAAGCCAGCCCAAAAGCAGCGCGATGACGGCTCCCCCTGCTGTCAGTCCGACCATGCTCAGGAAAGTCTGATCATGGATATTGTCTATGCGCTGTGCGAACATCTGGGCGCCGTTTTGCTTTTCCAGCGTCAGCATCCCAACCTTGATTTCGGCCACGTCGCCTAAGGGGCGCACCTTGTCATGCAAATACGCCACGACTTCGCTTTGTTCTATCTTCAAGCCATCGTGGCCCACCATCTGTTTGATGGCGTCTTCGTACTCTGTTACTGCATGAATCGCTTCTCGCACGGAGCGCTTGCCTGACTCTGTGTCGAACACCTGCTCAAGCTTTTTCAGCTCGAACTCCAATGTATCGAAGCGAGAATCCATGGCGAAAAATTCGCTCTGCATGGCGTCCGGGTCGGGAGCCAACAGCAAGCTTCGAAGGGCGCGACCTGCGGCCACCATATTGAGATTGGCGTCGCTGGCCCCGACAACTCCGGTCAGCTCCCGCTCGTACATCAAGTGCGCCATGCCGTTAATTTGGTTGATGGAGCGGATGGCCACCGTCCCAATTATGGCGGCGATGGCAGCGACAATAAGAAAGCCACCAATTAGCTTGGTTTGTACCCGTAAATTGCTCAGCCAGTGCATAGCCATGTCTCCGAGTATTTTTTTGTTTATTGCCACTTAACGACGTGCCGGCTCGCAGTCTTTAGCCAATTTACTAGGGGGTTATACCTAGGCTTTTCCGCTGCCGCCTAGGTGTAAGCGCTATGTTGGCAAGTTACACATCGGCTTCTATAGTTGGGGCTCGGTTCTCCTGACTCGTGTCACAATTGCCGCTTTCAGACACGTTCGCGCGTTACTCCCGCATTCGATTAATAAAAGCGACTCACGAACAGCATGACCATTCGGCTAGCGCTGCAAAACATAACAAAAAGATATCCCACGGTGGTTGCCAACGACGGTGTGGATCTTACCGTCCAAGCAGGAGAGATCCACGCGGTCTTAGGGGAAAATGGCGCGGGCAAGTCCACCCTCATGAAAATCATTTATGGGGCGGTCAAGCCGGACGAAGGCAGCATTTACTGGAACGGCCAACAAGTAAACATCGCCAACCCGGCCGAGGCGCGCGAGCTGGGCATTGCCATGGTGTTTCAGCATTTCTCGCTGTTCGACACCTTGACCGTGGCCGAGAATATCGCCCTTGGTTTGCCCCCCAACACCAAAATCAATGAACTCGAGCAGCGCATTTCCGACACCGCTCGACAGTACGGATTGGATCTGGAGCCAAAACGGCATGTGCACACATTGTCAGTCGGCGAATGCCAACGGGTGGAAATAGTCCGGGCGCTGCTGGCAAAGCCGCAACTGCTCATCCTCGACGAGCCCACATCCGTACTGACGCCTCAGGCGGTGGAGAAGCTCTTTCAAACGCTGAGAAGGCTGGCCAACGAAGGCTGCAGCATTCTTTACATCAGTCACAAGCTCGACGAAATTCGGGCCTTGTGCGACACCTGTACGGTGATGCGGGCCGGCAGGGTTTCAGGCGCCTGCGACCCGCGCAAAGAAACATCGGCCAGTCTTTCGCGCATGATGATCGGGTCAGAACCGCCTGCCATTCCGCAGCACACTCAAAAAGCTGGTAACGAGATCCTCAAGGTGCAAAACCTTGCTTTGCCGCGCAGCCATCCTTTTGCGATGGAGCTATCCGGCATCAGTTTCGGTTTGCGAGCTGGGGAGATCCTTGGCGTTGCAGGGGTCTCGGGCAACGGTCAACAAGAGCTGCTAGGGGTCTTGTCCGGAGAGGATCCGCGTGCGTCGCCCGAAGCCATCATGCTTGACGGTCAGCCAATCGGGCGACGGGGGGTGGCTTGGCGACGAAGCCGGGGCTTGGGATTTGTACCCGAAGAACGGCTAGGTCGGGGGGCGGTACCCGAAATGTCCTTGGCGCAGAACATACTGCTGTCTCACCAGGACCACAGCACTGTGTCACATGGGATGGTCCGGACAGGTGCGCTACGCCAGGCTGCGCACAGCATCATCGAGCGTTTCAGCGTCAAAGCGCCCGGACCGGAGGCCGTCGCCATGAGTCTCTCGGGCGGCACTTTGCAAA
>JAJUGB010000089.1 GCA_029268595.1 Alcaligenaceae bacterium
GCTTGTTCTGGCCTTTGTTGCCCTCGCCATGATGGTGGTCGACTCCCGCTGGACGGTTCTGGAACCGGCCCGGCAAGTCATCTCAATCGGGCTTTACCCCTTCCAGCGTCTTATGATGGCGCCGCGCGACGCGTTCGAGACGTTCAACGAGTGGGTCGATGCGGCCTCCTTGGCCAGTACCGAAAAAGAAGCTCTGCAGCGGCAACGTATCGAATTGGCGCAATTGGCCACCCACGCCGCCCAACTGGCCGAAGAAAACCAGCAATTGCGGCGTCTGCTTAGCGTTGGCGAGATGGCTCCGCAGTCATCGGTCGCCGTCGAAGTGCTCTACGAGCCGCCTAACGCATTTACCCATCATCTGGTTTTCAACAAAGGCAGCTCCGACGGCATTGCGCCGGGCATGCCCGTCATTGACGAAGGGGGCGTGGTCGGTCAGGTGGTGCGCGTCACCCCGTTTACATCCGAAGCCGCCTTGTTGACCGATGAAAAGGTGTCCATACCGGTACAGGTATTGCGCAACGGCTTGCGGCTTATTGCTTTCGGCGGCAATGTGGCGGGTAAGGTGGAGGGGCGTTATCTTACCGCCGAGGCCGATATCGTCCCCGGCGATACCCTTATCACCAGTGGGCTGGGCGGCTTGTTCCCAGCGGGTTTGCCGGTGGCGATTGTCGAAGAAATCATTCACGATACCGCTACGGGTTTTGCGGTCGCTGTCGGAACGCCTCTTTCCCATCCGGAACGGTACCGTCACTTTCTGGTGCTGCGCGTAGACACCTCCACGCAGCCTTCCTACGAAGAACTGACCGGGTCCGCGTCCAATGAGTAGTAAACCTGCAAACGCTGGACGCGTCCGTTCTTCGCTGAGCGCTCTCGAACCCATCGACGCCAGCGCCTTCGGACGCCCGTCTCATCCGGTATTCATCTGGGCCTCGCTGATTCTGGTGTGGCTCATTTCCCTGTTGCCGTGGCGCTTGTGGGAACCCGCACCCGATCTATTGCTGCTCGTGATCGCGTTCTGGTCTTTGAACGAGCCGCGGCGCGTAGGGATGTTTACCGCTTTTTGTTTTGGCTTGATCATGGACGTGCATGATGCCGGGTTCCTGGGCGAACAAGCGCTGCTTTACACCCTGGTGGCGTTTGGTGCGGCATGTCTTACCCGCCGCTTGCAACGCTTCAGTCCTTTGGCGCAACCCATCCATATGCTGCCCATCATGGTGGGCGCAGAAATCATAGTACGAGTGATGCATGCCTGGCTGGCCGGTCAATGGGCCGGTTGGGCGTGGATTGGGTCGGTGCTGCTTACGGTGGCGCTGTGGCCATTAGCAGAGATTTTGCTTCATTTGCCCAAGCGCGGACAGGACGAGATTGACTCGGGCGCAGCGTGAGGCGTGCGATCCATGTTTGAGTTCAAGAAAACGACTCTTCATCAGAAACGCCGCATACTTGTGCGGGTATGGGTTGCTGGTCTCTTTGCGTTCCTGTGCTTTACCTGCCTCGTCGCCCGCCTGTGGTATTTGCAAGTGCATCGCTACGAGGGCCTGGCGGCCCGGGCTGACGAGAACCGCATAGCTGTGGTGCCGGTACCGCCCCGGCGAGGCGAAATCCTGGATAGAAACGGCGAGGTGCTCGCGCGTAACTACCGCGATTACACCCTTGAAGTCACGCCTGCTCACGTTAAAGATATGAGTGCCATGCTGGACAAGTTGAGTCAGCTGGTAGAAATTACGCCATACGAGCGCCGCCGCTTCCTTCAGCAAGTCGGCCAGAACGGCCGCTATACCCGCATCCTGCTGCGCAATAAGCTCAACGAAAGTGAAGCCGCGTGGTTCTCTTCCAATGCCTACCAGTTTCCGGGCGTCGAGTTGCGGGCGCGCTGGGTTCGCGAATATCCGCACGGACAGACCGCTGCGCATGTGCTCGGTTACGTGGGAAGGCTTTCTGAAGCAGACATGAACCGCCTGGACGAGGCCGGCCAGCTGGGCAATTACCGCGGCACTCCAGTCATCGGCAAGAAGGGTATTGAAAAAACCTGGGAAGAAGTCCTGCATGGGAAGACAGGCATAGAAGAGGTGGAAGTCACCGCCACAGGGCGCCCTGTGCGTACCTTGAGCCGTATTGATCCCGTGCCGGGCTCCGACCTTGTCCTCTCTCTGGACATCGGCTTGCAGAAGGTCGCCGAAGCGCAGTTCGAGGGCCGGCGAGGCGCATTGGTGGCGATAGATCCGAACACGGGCGAAGTGCTGGCCTTTGTCTCGGCACCATCGTTTGACCCCAACTTGTTCATTGACGGAATTGACGTAGAAAGCTGGCGCGAACTTAACGAGTCGCCGGATCATCCCCTGGTGAATCGGCCCCTGCACGGTACCTATCCGATAGGTTCGACCTACAAACCCTTCGTAGCGTTGGCAGCTTTGGAACTGGGCAAACGCGCTGCACACGAGCGGATCGCAGACCCTGGCTTTTTTGAACTGGGCGGCCAGCGGTTTCGAAACGCCGGCAGCGTGGCATACGGCATGACGGACATGCACAAGGCCATTGTGGTGTCGTCCGATACTTACTTTTATTCCTTGGGCGTGGACATAGGCGTCGACGCGCTGCACGACTTCAGCAAGCAGTTTGGGTTCGGCCAGGTCACGGGCATTGATCTGGACGGCGAACGGCGCGGCGTATTGCCGTCGACGACTTGGAAGCGAAGCGCCTACCGTAAGCCGGAACAACAACGCTGGTACGCGGGGGAGTCCGTGTCGGTGGCGGTGGGCCAGGGATATAACTCGTTCACACTGCTGCAGCTGGCGCAGGCGACGGCCGTACTTGCTCAAGGCGGTGCGTACATGAAGCCGCATCTGGTCCGCCAAGTGGTGGACCCTTCTACCGGCCAGAGCAGACCCACAGTCACCGAGCCGTCCCACGTCATCGACCTGAAACCACAAAATCTGGAAGTCATCAGGAACGCCCTGGTTGGGGTGGTGCAGCAAGGCACGGCACGACGTGCCTTCCAAGGGGCCGAATATCAGGCCGCCGGCAAAACGGGCACGGCTCAGGTGTTCAGCTTGAGAGGCGCCAAATATGAAGCGGGCAAGGTGGACGAACGGCTACGCGACCATGCTCTATTCATGGCGTATGCCCCTGCCGAAAGGCCCGAGATTGCGCTGGCCCTCATCGTGGAGAACGGCGGGTGGGGTTCATCGGTGGCGGCGCCCGTGGCTCGCAAAGTATTTGATTACTGGTTGACTGAGCGCAACGTACAGGAGAGTCAATGAAAGACGCATTCCGAGTGGCGCTCAAGGCTCTGACCGCGTTTGACTGGCCCTTGCTGGCCATTTTGTTGCTGATGACCGCGTTGGGCTTGACGGTCATGCATTCCGCCGTCGGAGGCACGGACTGGCGCTTTGCGGATCAGACCCGTAACTTTGCCCTGGCCTTTTTAGTGATGTGGGCGGTCAGCCTGATTCCGCCGCCGCATTTACTGAAGCTGGCGCCCTGGTTTTATGCGGTGGGCATATTGCTGCTGCTGGGCGTGGAATTCTTCGGCGAGACGAGCAAAGGCGCGACGCGTTGGCTGGACATCGGTTTTGGCCGCATTCAGCCGTCCGAAATGCTGAAGATCACGGCTCCCATGATGCTGGCTTGGTATTTCCATCGTAACCAGGGCAAGATCAGGATATTGGACTTCTTTGTGGCCGCTTTGTTGTTGGCCATTCCCTTCGTGCTCATTGTGAGGCAGCCCGACTTGGGCACTGCGCTATTGGTGTTTGCTGCCGGGTTCTGCGTCATTTACTTTGGCGGCCTGTCGTTCAAGCTGCTTGCGCCCTTGGCCGTTCTGGTGGTCGCAGTCCTGGGCACCATGGTGTATTTTGAAGATCAGATATGCGTGCCCGAGGTCGACTGGGTCGTGTTGCACGACTACCAGAAGCACCGTGTTTGCACGCTGCTTAATCCGGGCTCGGATCCCTTGGGCAAAGGCTTCCATACCATTCAATCGATGATTGCCATCGGGTCGGGCGGAGTGTACGGCAAGGGGTTTATGCAGGGAACCCAGTCTCAGCTTGATTTCATCCCCGAACGCACCACGGACTTCATCTTTGCCGTGTATGCCGAGGAGTTCGGCTTATATGGCGGAATTATGCTGCTGGTGTTGTATGCCTTATTGATCTTGCGCGGCCTGACCATTGCCGCGCGCGCCCACATGCAGTTCGGCCGCCTTATGGCAGGCGCAATGGCCATGATGTTTTTCGTCTACGTGTTCGTGAACATCGGCATGGTTGCCGGCATACTGCCAGTGGTGGGCGTACCCCTACCCTTCATGAGCTACGGTGGTACCGCCTTGCTCACCTTGGGTATTGCCTGCGGCATTCTCATGAGTATCAGCCGTTTTCGGCCAGTTCGAAGATAGCGGGTTGATAAAGGCCCATCAACAGCTTGCTGACCGGGGCCGGAAGCGCCGCCTGGCTTAACTCCTGGCGCGGCATCCAGATATGCCCCACACTGGGCTCCGCCACTTTGGTCGAAGCGTCTTGTAGAAGCCAGGGCTCGATATGCAGGGTGAAATGTGAAAACGCATGCGAAAGGCCGGCCATCTTTTGCGCTTGCGAGACATCCAGACCCCAGTTCAGGCAAGCGGATTCCATCGCCTCAATATCGTCGTACTGAGGCAGACTGAGTAAGCCGCCCCAAATTCCGGTAGACGGTCGCTTCTCTAACAGGATCTTGCCTTCTCTTTCGAGAATCAGCATGACACACGGGCGCTGATCCGGCGTTTTGCGGGGGCGGCGGGTGGGGAGTCGATCCTGAGAGCCGGTCTGATAGGCATAACATCCAGAAGCCAACGGGCAACGAGTGCATGCGGGCCGGCTACGTGTGCATATGGTGGCGCCCAGGTCCATCAAGCCTTGGGTATAGGCCGTCATGTCGAGCTCGGGTGGCGCGATGTCTAGCGCGGTTTCTGCCGTCTGCCAAAAGATCTTTTCATTGGCTCGCAAGGACGGATCACCCTCAATGCCAAAATACCTGGCGAACACCCGCTTTACGTTGCCGTCCATGATGGGGCTGCGTTTGCCATAAGCAAAGGCCGCAATAGCCGAGGCCGTGGATCGGCCTATGCCGGGCAACTGCACGAGATCGTCTACCGACTCGGGAAAGCGGCCCTTCCAATGCTCGCAAACCTGCTGCGCGCAGCGGTGCAAGTTGCGAGCCCTGGCGTAGTAGCCCAGACCCGCCCAGTAAGGCATGACTTCGTCCTGGCCGGCGGCAGCGAGCGCTTCTACTGTCGGAAAGCGCTCAAGAAAACGCTCGTAATACTGCACGACCGTCGCCACTTGGGTCTGCTGCAGCATGATCTCGGATAGCCAGATCCGATAAGCGTCTGTCGAATCTTGCCAAGGCAGTCCATGGCGACCTGCCCGTCGTTGCCACGAGGCGATACTCGACGCGAAATTCGCCAGGTCCGGAGCTGTGTTCTTGAACATCAAAAGCGGGTGTTTCGGGTGACTGACCAGCGCGCTGAAAACGCGGCAAGTATGGAAACGACTATGGCGGTCAGCGCCAGGCTGGCCGGGTCGGGAAGTACAAGTTGTAACTGAGTGCCATAGGTGCTTGCCAGGCGATCAAGCGCCGCGTTCAAAGGGGTAAGCGCCAAGCGTGCCAAACCAACGGCCGCCAGCGCCGAAATCAGCCCAGTCAGGGCGCCCAGATATAAGAACGGGCGCCGCACAAAGGATTCTGTGGCACCCACCAGCCGGGCGACTGCAATTTCTTCGCGTTGAGTTAGTGCTTGCAGCCGGACAGTATTGAAGATGGTGGCCAGCACAACAAGGACCACCCCGGCGGCCAGAAGCGCCAGGCCTATGCGGATAAATTGCAGAATGGCTTCAAGTCGCTGCACCCATGCGCTGTCGTGCTGCACAAGATCGACATCCGGCCATTGTTGCCACTGACTGGCTAGCTCGTCGGCATGTCCAGCCAGATTGGTATGCTCATTTAGCGTAATGACGATGGAATCGGGCAGAGGATTGCCGGGCAAGGCCGCAAGCGCATCGCCCCAATTGGGGTGCGATTTCAACGTGTCCAATGCTTGCTCTCGGGCCACAACCCTGACCGAGCTGACCTCATCGGCGTGTTCGCCGCGTATTTTCTCGGCCGTTTCCTGGGTAGTTTGCCTGTCCGCCTCCGGGTTCATGAAAAGCGTGATTTCTGGTGAGACCGGCATTTCTCGGGCGACCGGTTCAGCAGACTGCAAGATTGATGCGCCCATAATGGGCACGCTTAAGGTCAACGCAATGACCAGCACATTGGCCAGGGAAGAAAAAGGCTGGGACAAGAGGCGACGAACTGCCACTTGCAGGGCGTATCGATGTTGGCGCAACCAACGCTTCATACGGCCACCCCTTGCACGTCAGTAAAGCGTCCGTTGTCTATATGGAGCGTGCGGGCGGCATAATGAGCCATGAGCGATTTATCGTGGGAGGCTATCAAGAGTGTGACCCCCACCCGGTTGAAGTCGCGAAACACCTCCATGATGCGCCGGGCGGTTTCGTGGTCCAGGTTGGCGGTGGGCTCGTCGGCAATAAGAATGGCCGGCCGGTTCACGATGGCGCGGGCGATGGCCAGGCGTTGTTGCTCGCCCCCCGACATTTCCACCGGATTGAAGTCGTCTTTTCCCGCTAGCCCCACTTTATCTAGCGCGGCTCGGGCTCGTGTCCACGCCACCGATTGCTCTAGACCAATGACTTTAAGCGGCAGCAGGACGTTCTCGATCGCGCTGCGATCGTAAAGCAGATGTGTGTCTTGCAAAATGACCCCGACGGCGCGACGCAGATAGGGTCGCGCCCGCGTAGGCATTTCGTCGATGCGATGACCGTTTACGGAGATGGCTCCGCGACTGGGTGGCTCCAGCCCGCCAACCAGCTTGAGCAGCGTGGATTTTCCTGCCCCTGAAGGGCCGGAGACAAAGACGAATTCACCCGCGCCAATGCGAAAATTAATGTCCGACAGGATGTTTCTTGCCCGGCCGTACGATTTGAAAACGTGCTGGAATTCGATCATGATGGCTGAAAGGATAAGCGCCCATAGTAAGACCGCCATGTGGGGCCACGCAAGCGGCGGCGGGGTATTCAGGACTGCGGCTTTGAAGACAAGGCGTGCGCGTATGATATCGTGCCCTCTCGTTTCACAACAGCCGGCCATTGAGGACATGATCGCCCCCAAGCCGTTTCCTGCATGAGATTGAATTCAGCCCCCAAAGGCCGGCGGCCTGGTCTTACCTGGAGCAATCCCGCACTGAGGGCGTGGGCCTGGCAGGCGCTGGTTCTGGCTGTGCTTGTTGCAGGTGTTGCGTACCTTGTGTCAAACACCATGCACAACCTGGAGAGCCGCAATATCGCCACCGGGTTTGCCTTTTTGCACGACGAGGCCGGTTTTGCCATCGGCGAAACGCCTATCGCGTACTCACCCAGCGACACCTACGGCCGCGCCATTGCAGTGGGGCTGCTGAACACCTTGCGCGTTTCGGTCATAGCCATTGTGGTAGCGACCCTGTTGGGGACCTTGGTGGGGGTGGCCCGTCTCTCGCAGAACTGGTTGCTTGCACGCCTGGCCGGGCTTTACGTAGAAGTCGTGCGTAACACCCCCTTATTGCTTCACCTGTTTTTTTGGTATGCGGTGATCACACAGAATATGCCGCATCCGCGCCAGGCGTACGACCTCTTACCGGGTGTTTTTGTATCAAATCGCGGGATAACGCTTCCCCGGCTTGAAGGCGCTGGCATGGACGGCTTGCTTGGTGGGCTGGCCCTTGCCATAGTGCTGTTGATCGTTGCCCAGTTGTGTCGCAGGCACAGCGCTATTTGCCGATTAATTACAAGACCGACCAATGCGCTAATCGTGCTGCTGGCGCTACCCGCCTTGGGGTGGTGGATGACTGGCGCACCCATAGAATGGGATGTGCCTCGGCTTGCCGGGTTTAACTTCAGAGGAGGCCTGACCCTCAGCCCCGAGTTCGCCGCCCTGCTCGGAGGGCTGATTCTGTACACCACAGCTTTCATAGCCGAAGTGGTTCGCTCCGGCATACAAGCCGTGTCGCGCGGGCAATGGGAAGCAGCGGCGTCCCTGGGTTTGCCACGGCGGCTGGTGCTTCGACTGGTGGTCCTGCCGCAAGCACTGCGAGTTATTGTCCCTCCCATGGCCAGCCAGTATTTGAACATTACAAAAAACAGCTCCCTGGCTGTGGCCATTGGTTATCCGGACCTTGTTTCCGTAGTCAACACGACGCTGAATCAAACCGGCCAGGCTATTGAGGGCATCCTTATCATCATGGCGGCCTACCTGACCGTCAGTTTGTCAATTTCGCTATTGATGAACTGGTACAACCGTCGCATCGTGTTAGTGGAGCGCTGACATGCCGCGGTCGACTCTGACAGAGGCGGGCAGTGCCCCCGAAGCTGTATGGTTGCGATTGAAGAAGCGCCTGTTTTCCAGCCCGTTAAACACCTTGCTGACCGTTCTGATAGCTTGGTTATTGCTGATGGTGGTGCCCCCGACAGTGGAGTGGCTGCTGCTCGATGCGGATTTCCGCTCTTCTTCGGCGCAGGGCTGTGCCGATTCGTCCGGCGCGTGCTGGGCCTTCATCGCCGAAAAGCATAGGCTCATCCTTTTCGGCCTTTACCCCTACGATGAACAGTGGCGTCCCTTGCTGGCCTCGTGCATATTGCTTGGCTTGATTGTGCTTAGCGCCGTGCGTCGCTTTTGGCGTCCATCCCTTGCCTTGGTCTGGCTGGTGGGCTTGCTTTTGGTGGGTGTGCTGATGTGGGGCGGAGCGTTTGGACTCAGCCATGTCGAAAACACTCGGTGGGGCGGTTTGCCCCTGACTCTCATACTGGCAACTTTCGGTATTGCATTTGCATTTCCCCTGGGTGTGTTGCTAGCGCTGGGAAGGCGCAGTCGCATGCCCCTGATCAAGGCAGTCTGCGTGCTGTACATCGAGCTTATTCGCGGAGTGCCGCTAATTAGCTTGTTGTTCATGTCTTCGGTCATGCTCCCCTTGTTTCTGCCCGAGGGATTCAGCATAGACAAACTGCTACGCGCTCAGATCGCCATCATCCTTTTCGCTGCCGCTTATATCGCCGAAACCGTGCGGGGCGGTTTGCAGTCTATTCCGCGAGGGCAATACGAGGGGGCCGACTCCCTTGGTTTAAGTTACTGGCAGCAGATGCGTAAGATTGTGCTACCGCAAGCCCTGGCAGTGGTCATCGGGCCCCTGGTCAGCATTTTCATATCACTGTTTAAAGACACTTCTCTGGTCGTCGTCATCGGGATTTTTGACTTGACCCAATCGGCCAAGGCCGCACTTGCTGACCCGCAGTGGCGCGGGTTTGGGGCAGAAGCCTACCTTTTCATCGGACTTATTTACTTTTTCTTCTGCTTTTCGATCTCTCGGTACAGCTTGGCCGTCGAAAAGCGTTTGCAGGGCGCTCATGGATCAACCCATTATCTCTCTTGAAGACGTGCACAAGTGGTTCGGCGCCTTTCACGCCTTGAAGGGCGTGAATTTGCAGGTGAGTCGGGGCGAGCGGCTTGTCATTTGCGGGCCCTCAGGGTCGGGAAAATCCACCTTGATACGCTGCATCAACCGCTTGGAGGAGCACGAGCAGGGCAGGGTGATTGTGGATGGGGTGGAACTGACTTCCGATTTGAAGCGCATTGAAGCAGTGCGGCGAGAAGTCGGTATGGTCTTCCAGCAGTTCAATCTGTTTCCGCATCTCACCGTGCTCGAAAATCTCACTCTGGGGCCACGTTGGGTGCTGCGGCGCAGTGCCGGCGAAGCCGAAGAGACGGCCATGCATTATCTGAAGCGGGTGCGGATTCCCGAGCAGGCTCACAAGTATCCGGGCCAACTCTCGGGCGGACAGCAGCAACGCGTGGCTATTGCAAGATCGCTCTGCATGGCGCCCAAAATCATGTTGTTCGACGAGCCCACCTCGGCACTTGATCCCGAAATGGTCGGAGAGGTGCTGGAAGTCATGATTGAGCTTGCCACCGACACAGGCATGACCATGCTTTGCGTCACGCATGAAATGGGGTTTGCGCGCCAGGTGGCTGATCGAGTGCTATTCATGGATGCCGGACAGATCCTGGAGCAAAACGGACCGGCCGAATTCTTCAGCAATCCGCGGCACGAGCGTACGCGGGCCTTCTTGGAACGCATTTTGTAACAGCGCTCGGGCGAGGTGCTTGCTAGCATGTCAGACGCAAGTAAGCATCCCTGCCTACTGAGTCAGAAGGAGAAAAATCAATGGACGTTTCTGTGCGTGTAAATCGCGTAGCCGTCGCGGTGTTCACTGCGTTGATGGTGGCCGGATGTGCCGGTGTTAACGAGCGTATGGGCAACATGAGCCAAGGCGGCAAAACCGCTGCAGGTGCGGGCGCAGGCGCTGCTATAGGCGCAGGCCTGGGCGCCTTGATTGGCGACAGCAGTGAAGCAGCGCTGATTGGCGCGGGCGTTGGTGCGGTAGCCGGCGGTATTGCGGGCTACAACTGGAAAGGGGTCAAGCAAGAAGTGCAGCAATCGGGCGCCACCAGCTTGGGCATCGACGTGATTGAAATGCCCGATGGCACGCTCAAGGTCAATATCCCGGCCGGTGTGTCGTTTGACACGGGCAAGCATCAGTTGAAGCCGGCACTACTGCCCGTGCTTGACAGCGTGGCGCGCGTACTGCGCGAGCGTCCCGAGTTGCGGGCCAAAGCCATCGGTTATACCGACAGCACAGGTCCCGCTTCGGTGAACCAGCCCTTGTCCGTCAATCGCGCTCAGGCCGTCACCAATTATCTGGCCGCGCAAGGCGTTGCCCAAACGCGGCTTACCAGCGAAGGCCGTGCTTCTGCCAATCCCATTGGCGACAACAATACCGCCGAAGGTCGTGCCTTGAATCGCCGGGTCGAGCTATTCTTGTACGCGGTACAGCAACCCACACAGTAAGCGGATGGCGGCTTCCGGGTACGCGAGTTCCCCGGGCCTGACAGCCTACTGATGGAAGAGGGCGGCGCGTAAATGGCGCCGCCCTTTTGCTTGAATTTGAGCGCACTTGAATATCAGCACCGTGGGGCTGGCCGTTGGCGATAGAGTTCGCTTGATTGTGGTCAGGGCGGCCACACAGTACGACGCTTCCGGAAGCGTAGCGCTTTAGGCTTCCTGGGCTGGACGCCTGAAGACCATATTGTCCCGGTGCATGAGTTCGGCATCGGACATGCTGCCCAGGATTTCCGGTATGCGACTGCTGGGTTGCCGCATGATGCGCCGGGTGTCTCCCGACGAGTAATTGATAAGCCCGCGCCCGCATTCGACTCCATTTTCGTCCACGCAGGCCACCACGTCACCACGCTCGAATTCCCCTTCCACGGCCACAACCCCTATGGGTAGCAAGCTCTTGTGCCCGTGAGTCAGGGCGCGCACCGCCCCCTGGTCCAAGGTGACCCGCCCGCGCAGACGCAGGTGGTTGGCAAGCCACCGTTGGCGGGCCGAGCGCACCGGGACGGAAGCACGCAGTTCTGTTCCAATGCGTTCGCCACGCGCGAGGCGCAAAAGGACGTCCGGCTCGCGGCCCGACGCAATGACTGTGTGACCACCGCTATTCGCAGCCCGACGCGCGGCCAATACCTTAGTAAGCATTCCACCTGTTCCTATACCGGTACCCGCGCCACCCGCCATGGCTTCCAAGGCTGGATCGCCGGCCTTGGCCACGGTAATCAGTTGTGCGGAAGGATCTTTACGTGGATCGGCACTGAACAGGCCTGCCTGGTCCGTCAATATGATGAGCGTCTCCGCCTCTATCAGGTTTGTCACCAGAGCGCCCAAAGTGTCGTTGTCACCCAACCGAATTTCATCGGTGACGACGGTGTCGTTTTCGTTAACGATGGGCACTACCCCCAACGAAAGCAGGGCATAGATGGTGCTGCGCGCATTCAGATAACGCTTGCGATCGGCCAGGTCTTCGTGGGTGAGCAGGATCTGGGCCGTGCGAAGGCCATGGCGAGCGAAAGCCACTTCATACGCTTGCACCAAGCCCATCTGACCTACGGCCGCAGCTGCCTGCAATTCGTGCATGGCATGTGGCCGACGCGCCCAGCCCAGGCGCGCCATTCCTTCTGCGATGGCGCCGCTGGACACCAGGACGACTTGCTTGCCTGCCGCATGCAAGGCCGCGATCTGCTGAGCCCATTCGCCCACTGCGGCGAGGTCCAGGCCGCGGCCTTCATTGGTGACCAGTGAAGAGCCGACTTTGACGACGATACGCCGGGCCGAGGCGACCGCGGACTTGGCAGGAACAGAGTTGAGGGAGGACATGCGGCAAGGCCCGGCCTGACACCGGTTAGGTTCTTAAGGACAAAGACGGCTATTTTATTCGGCTCGGTCTCGCGTCGGGTCGAACCGAGGATCGGAGTATATGCCTTGTTGCCGGTCTTGTTCTTCCTGCTCTTGCGCGCGTTGTTGATCCAGCCAATCTTGGAGCTTGAAGACGAGCTCTTGCGTGCCGTCGCCGGTAAGGGCGGAAATAC
>JAJUGB010000090.1 GCA_029268595.1 Alcaligenaceae bacterium
AGGCGTCGGCATTAGCATCCAGCGCTTCAAGCGAGTTGGTATAGGTGCGCCCGTGATAGCCGCCGCCGGCATGGGCAACGCGGGCTAGCCTGTGCTGCAAGCATGAACGCGCGCCGTCATCCGGCACTATCGACGGGGTCATCCAATGGCATGCGGACCACCGTAAGAAAAGGTCTGGAGATGACAGCAAGCCTAAGCCGGACAGAAAGTCGAATGTGCCCATGGTGCGCTCTTTAAGGACAGGAGGCTAGAGGCGGGCTGGATAAGCTGGTTGTCGGGCCCGCTGACCGTCTGCAAGGCAAGCCACATACCAGACGGTGCGTGCTCGGTATTCCTCAGCCGGCTGCCTAAAATTCCTTAGCCCGCGCTCGCAGTCACCTATCAATCGAGCACACCAGGTCGGAGTCGGAAGGCGGCACGCCACCGCGGTTCTTGGCTTCAGCCACGTCCATATCAGACGGAAGAGCCACGCCATTCTTTACCGCCA
This sequence comes from Alcaligenaceae bacterium, assembly GCA_029268595.1. Taxonomy (GTDB): domain Bacteria; phylum Pseudomonadota; class Gammaproteobacteria; order Burkholderiales; family Burkholderiaceae_B; genus JAJUGB01. Next base: position 488 of record JAJUGB010000090.1, read on the forward strand.
GAATCTCAGCCATGATGCTGACGGCGATTTCGGATGGCGTCTTGCTGCCTATATATATACCGACCGGCCCACGCAGGCGCGCCAGCGATTCTTCAGTCTGATCGAAATACTCGATGAGGCGCTCGCGTCTTAGCATATTGTTGCTTCGCGAGCCGATGGCGCCTATGTAGAAGGCATCGGTGCTCAAGGCTTCAATAAGCGCCAGGTCGTCCAACTTGGGGTCGTGAGTAAGCGTCACAATACAGCTGCGTCTATCGGGCCGGAAGTAGCGCACCACGTCATCGGGCATGTCGGATACCATGCGCACGCCTGGCACAGTCCACGTGCCACGGTACTCTTCGCGCGGGTCGCAGATAGTGACGGTGAACCCGTTGAATAGCGCCATGGTCGCCAGGTATTCGCCCAACTGCCCGGCGCCTATCAACAGCATCCGGTATTCGGGCCCGAAGGTGTTGATGAGCTCGGAGTCGGTCAGGCTCAGTTCCGAGGGCTGTGCCGTTTCGCGCAACTGGACAGCACCGTCCGACAAGGAAACCACGCGCTGCACAAGCTTTCCTTCTTCCAGCTGCGCAACGAGCTGGCGCAAAGCGCCGGCGTCGGGGTCGTATTCGATGAGGAGTTCCAGCGTGCCGCCACAGGGCAGACCAAACTGGTGTGCTTCGTCGGCCTTGATGCCGTATTTAAGAAACTCCGGCGCACCTTGCGGCATGCGGGCCTTCGTCTCATCCTTTGCTGCGTAGGCTTGCGAGTACCGGTAGATCAGGTCGTCTTCGATGCAGCCGCCCGATACCGAGCCCACCACGGCGCCGTCTTCGCACATGGCCATAATTGAGCCTATTGGGCGGGGCGAAGACCCCCAGGTACGCACCACCGTTGCCAGCAAGGCGTGACGGCCGGCGGCGCGCCATTGCGCAAGGGTTCTTAAAACGACTAGGTCTAGGTTTTCCATTGACGTGAGGACTGGTTCGCGTTGCCAGAGGCGAACCAGCGTCTTCCTGCTTAAGTGCTTGACCTGACAGTATAAATTACTGCTGTGGATTCGTCGGCAACCAGGCGGGCGGGTCGTCGTGGCCGCGCTCCTTGGCTGTACGAGCGACAGTAAAACGGGCGCTCATGACGCGTTGTGGCGGGGCTACCCAACGGCTTTTAACTGTTGCGTGGCTGCCAGCCTCGCCAAATTCGCGCTGTTCACTCAGCCAAGCGCCGGCTCTCTCGCCTCGGCATAGGCGTTCAACGCCGCAGATATATCGTTCCAAAGCGTCTCCGGATCCTCGAGTCCGGCGTGCAGCCGCAGCAATGGGCCGGCGTCTTCCCACGGGTTAACCGCACGCGCTGGCTTGGCAATGGGCAGTGCCAGGCTTTCGTATCCGCCCCACGATAGCCCTATGCCAAAAAACTGCAGGCGATTGAAGGCTACGGACAACGCTTGCTCTACGTTCTCGGCGGGCTTGAGCACCACACCGAATAAGCCGCTGGCGCCTGTGAAGTCGCGCTGCCAGAAGGCGTGGCCTGGGCATCCGGGCAAGGCGGGATGCAAGACGCGCGCGACGGCAGGATGCTCTTGCAAGCGATCGGCTAGAAGCAAGGCCGTTTCGCAGTGGCGTTGCAGACGTACTGATAGCGTGCGCAAGCCCCTTAGCGCCAAGTACAGATCGTCTGGCCCCGCAGTCTGGCCAAAAGAATGGGCGGCAGCTTGAAGCGTGGGCCAAGCGCGTTCGTTGGCGGTGGCGGCCCCCAGTATTGCGTCGGAATGCCCCACCATATATTTGGTCGCTGCGTGTATGGAAACATCGACCCCATGCTCAAACGGCTTGAAGTAAAGAGGCGTGGCCCAGGTGTTATCCATGAGCACTATCGCACCATGCTGGTGTGCTGCCGCCGCAATGGCCGGCACATCGCTTACTTCAAAAGTTTGAGAACCGGGCGACTCGACATAGACCACGCGCGTATTCGGTCGCAGGCGCGCCGATACGTTTGCGCCTTCTTCCGGTGCAAAAAACGTGACTTCAATGCCCAGGCGCGCCAGAGTCTGACACGCGAAAGAGCGTGTCGGGCCGTAGACGTTGTCGGTCATGAGGACGTGATCGCCGGGCGAGACGAAGGCCAATAAAGTGTGCGTGCACGCGGCCAGGCCCGACGGGTAGACGACGGCCCCGTGGGCCCCTTCCAATTCTGCCAATATGTCTTCAAAGGCACGAGTGGTGGGGGTGCCGAAACGGGCGTAATGGCCATAGGCATTGCCGCCCTCGCAGCTACGCATCCAGGCATCGTACGAGGGAACCAGTAGCGTGGACGCCCGGCAGGCCGGCGTGTTCACCAGGCCGCCAAAACTGGCGGGCGCGCGTCCCGCGTGAATTAGCAGGGTATCGTCATAAGCAGTGTGCATGAGGTATATGGTAGGACGCGGCAAGCGAAGGATTATTGCTTTTCTACCACTGAAAGCCGCCAGAAGCGCAGGTATTTTTCGTGCAACTGGGGATAAGAGCAAATATTTTTCTTTTTGCGGCAGATATTGTCTTTTATACTGTTGCCGCCGTGAGTGTCTCACTGCGCATAATTCTCACGGGGCGCCGTAATACCCCCTGGGGTGGCAAAGCTGTCGCGGGGCTGCGATGCTCTAAGGCGGCGACAATACTTCCACGGGGCCGCGATGCTCTCAGTACGCGACAACGGTCAGCCCCCGCAGATAATTGCTTCCCTGAAATTCCCACTCCGCCCGAAATGTCCTGGCCGAGCTCAATATTGACGCTACGGTTCGGCATGATTAAGTGAACGCCAATGGATAAACAAGACCGCCAGATTCTGGAACTGCTTCAACAGGACGCTTCACTGCCCGTCAACGAGCTGGCAGAGCAGGTTGGCTTAAGCTCTACTGCCTGTTGGCGGCGTATTCAGAAACTGGAAGAACAGGGCGTGATTCGGCGACGGGTCGCCTTGCTGGATGGCGCCAAGCTGAATGTCGGGGTGACAGTGTTTGTGGCCGTGCGTACAAGCCGGCACGATACGCGATGGCTGGATCAGTTCCATGCGGCGGTGGCCACCATACCTGAAGTGGTCGAGTTATATCGCATGGCGGGGGAAACGGATTATTTAATGCGTGTGGTCGTGCCGGATGTGGCGGCATACGACCGCGTTTACAAACGGCTGATCCGCATGGCGGAGCTGGCCGATGTAAGTTCCAGCTTTGCCATGGAGCAAATCAAGTACACCACAGCGCTGCCCCTGGAATATGTGGGGGTGTAAGCCTCGAACCGGAGCTGAGTGCCAGCGGCTTCGACCGGCTTACTTCTTTCGACCGTCCTTGCGTAGCATCCGAATCAGCCACGTGAACAGCGTCAGAGAACAGGCCAACCCAATGACAAACAGGGCCAGCACAACAATTTCACCAGTACTCATGATTACCTGTAAAAAAGCCCGCTAAAGACGTCGGTCATAGTAACCGGAATCTTTGCGGGCATACGCGCTTACCAAGGGGGCGAAGGTGGGGCGCCTGGCCCAGCAAGGCCTAAACGCAAGACCCGGCCAAGCCAGACGCCACCGGCCGCCTTCCTTGTTTACGTATTACTCGAAGGCTTTACGTAGCTGTGCGGCGTGGTTGGGGCTGGTTTGCTCGATGGACTTCCAGCCGCTTTCGTTGGCTTTCTGAACGAATTCCTTGGCTTGCTCTTCGGGCAGGGTAATGATTTCCATGCCATTGTCCAGCAAGCGCTGGGTTTCTTTCTGAGCACCGTCTTTGTCGTACTCGAAGCTGGTGTCTTCCAGTTCGCGGACCTGCTTCTCGAGGAAGGCGCGTTGCTCGTCGTTCAGTTTGTTCAAGGTGCGCTCGCTCATGAACAAGCTGACTTCCACGTTATAGAAGCCGGGATCGACGCGGTATTTGGTTTGGTCTTGCCAACCCATTTCGAACACGGCCACACTGGGCCAGCCATAGCCGTCTACCTGCCCGCGCTCTAAGGCGGTGTAGACCTCACCGGGCGGAACCTGGAAGGGCTCGGCGCCCAGGTCCATGAAGAAGGAGCGGTAAATGGGCACGCTGCGCAGCTTCATGCCTTTGACCGAACCGTCTTTGACTTCTTTGTTTGTATAGATGTGGTATTGCAGACCCTGATGCAGGCGGCCCAGCCACACGATACCGGCTTTGTCTTTATGGATTTGGTTCAGCAAATCGTAGCCGCCGTTTTCGCGCAGTTCGCTCATGGGCTTGGACGAAAACACCATGGCTAGCGCTTCGGGCACCAGATTGGCGTGATAGACGCCGGTGGAGTTGGCGATATCGACTACGCCGTTACGTAGGGCGTTGCCGATTTGAAAGGGGGGCATGGATTCGGGGCCGCCCACTTTTTGAATTTGAATAAGCCCTTTGCCTTCGGCGTTGACTTTCTCGACGAATTTTTCGTAGCGGTCGTTAAAGTACATGCCTTGCGGGAAGGCGCTGACGGCTTTAAGGGTGACTTCAGCAGCGCTTGCTGAAAATGCCATAAGTCCACAGGCGGCGGCCAGGCTGATTTTGTACCACTGTTGCTTCACGACGACTCCTGGTTGTGATGGGGTAAAACGGACAGTTGTTCCTGTCGAAAAGACCTTACCATGGCTCGAAAGCCGTGGTGTCGAAAATGCGCACGATTTTATAAAAACTAGTATAAACCCGTAGCTAATCGATACACGTTATGAGGGTGAGCGTTAAGCCTCATTTACCATCTGATGGGCGGGCGTAGGTGTTCTCAGGTCGCGAAGACATAAGGTCACACGGTTCGTGCGCTCATCGGCGGCGCCTGATGGCCGTAGCCAGCTGTGAGATGACACGGCTGACGGCCAGGCCCGCGCGCTCTGGTAGGCCGGCATATGTGTATATCTGGCCACTGCTCTTGGGCGACCGCGCAACTTTAGGCAGGCCGGGCAGCAATCGGTCAGCCGAGAAGGTCCGCCTCTGCGTCAGGTTCCGGCCCAACAAAATCGGCCCGGATAGTTCTTCGGTCTAGAAGAACCGTCCGGGCCGAACGCGGCGCATCGGGCCGTTTTAAGCTAAGCCGTGTTACTTGGTGTCGAAAGCCTTACGCAGCTCTTCGTAGTACTTCGGGCTGTTTTGCTGGATGGTTTTCCACGCCTCTTCGTTGGCGGTCTGGACGAACGCCTGCGCTTCGGCTTCGGGCAACTCTACGATTTCAATGCCGGCGTCCACCAGACGCTTGGTCTCTTCGGCAACGCCCTTCTCGTCATAGGCATAGCTGCTGTCTTCGTATTCGCGAACTTTCTTTTCAAGGAAGGCGCGCTGCTCGTCATTGAGCTTGCTATACGTGTTGGCGTTCATGAAGAGGCTGACTTCCACGTTGTAGAAGCCCGGATCGACACGGTACTTGGTTTTTTCTTGCCAGCCCAGATCGAAGATGCCGACGCTGGGCCATCCATAGCCGTCCACCTGGCCGCGCTCGAGCGCTGTGTAGACTTCACCCGGCTGAACCTGGAAGGGTTCGGCGCCCAGCGCCATGAAGAAGGAGCGGTACACGGGCACGCTGCGCAGCTTCATGCCTTTGAACGCATCGGCGCCCTCGGGCTTTTTGTTGGTGTAGATGTGGTACTTGAGCCCTTGGTGCAAGCGACCCAGCCAGACCATATTGGCCTTTTCCTTGTGGATCTTGTTCATGAGCTCGAAGCCGCCGTTGCTGCGAGCCGTTTCCATGGACGTGGGCGAGAAGCTCAGGACCAGTGCTTCAGGCACCAGGTTGGAGTGGAAGACGCCGGTGGCGTTGGCCAGGTCGACCACGCCGTTACGCAAGGCGTTACCCACCTGGAAGGCGGGAATGGATTCGGGGCCGCCTACGAAGTTGATTTGCAGGATGCCCTTGCCTTCTTCGTTGACCTCTTTGACGAAGTTTTCAAAGCGCTTGTCGAAGAAGGAATCGCGCGCAAAAGTGCTGGCGGCTTTCAGGGTGACTTCGGCTTGCGCCGAGAAGGCGGCGAATCCCAGAGCGGCGGCCAGGCCGAGTGCTTTCCAGTTCATTTTCATTATTGTCTCCTTGTTTAACGCATGAGCAGTGGCAGCCCGGTGGCTATCCACGGCACGAACAATAGCATGGTAAGCATGAGCATCTCGATTATGATGAACGGCATGACCGAGGCGTAGATCTTGACCAGCGTGATATGAGGGGGCGACACACTTTGCATGACCATGCAAAGCAAGCCAAAGGGTGGGGTAAGCAAGCCAATTTCCATGGCCAGCAGCATCATGATGCCCAACCAGACGGGATCCACACCGGCTGCATTAGCGAGTGGCATGAAGAACGGTAAGGTAATCATCATCATGCTGACCTGGTCGATGATGCAACCCAGAACCAGCAGAATTGCCAGCATGCCAACCACCAACCAGAAGGGTGACAGGTCGTACTGGCTGATGATGGACAGCAGCCCTGAAGTGGCGCCCGAAAAACTCAACAACTGCGAAAAAGTCGTGGAGGCTACCAGCACGAAGAGAATGATGATGGAAACTCGTGCGGTTTCGATAAGCGACTTGTACAGGTTTTTCCAGGTAAGGGCCCGGTAGGCCAGTGTTGCAATTGCGGCCGCTACAGCGCCCAGGGCGGCAGATTCGGTGGGCGATGCCCATCCAGCGAGCATACTGCCCACGACAACGATGAAGATACCAAGCAGGGGCACTACATCGGTCATGAAGGGCTTCCACTTCTCCCATCCGGAAAGGCGTTCGGCCGGGTCGTCAGCCGGCGCCAGGCTGGGATCCAGCTTGCAGCGAATGACAACATAGCTCAAGAAGAACACCGCCAGCAGGAAACCCGGAACAATGCCGGCAATAAGCAATTCGGAAATGGAAATGCCCGCCAAGCTGCCCAGCATAACGGCCAGGGCCGAAGGAGGAATCAGCATGGCAATGCCGCCGACCGCCATAATGGGACCCATGGCGATGCTGTCTTTGTATCCGCGCTTGAGCATGTCCGGCAGAAGTGTTCCACCCATCATGGCCGTATTGGCGATGGTCGAGCCGGACAAGGTGGCGAACACGGTGCCGCCCACGACGGACACAATGGAAAGCCGACCGGGAACACGCGCGATAAGACGTTCTACCGCGTTGATGGCCCGATAAGCCACGCCGGTGTGAAACAGAATCTCGCCCATCAGGACGAAGAGAGGAATGGGCGTAAGCGAGAAACTGGTTACTGACTCGATAGAGTTGCGCACGAGCTGCATAAGGCCCATTTCGCCGCCCATGAAAATCCATGCGCCGACAATGTTGACGCCCAGAAACGCGAAAGCGACCGGCGCGCCAATGGCCATCAAGAAAAACAGAGTTCCCAGCAGGATACCCAGTGCTGAAGTCCAATCCATTAGGCGGCCCTCCCGCGCATTACAGTACAAACCATGCGCCGGACGAACTCGATGGTCAGCAGCACAAAAGAAATAACGATGGGGATGCTAAGCCACCATACGGGGAAGACCATGACCTTCAGGACGACTCCACCTTGTTCCGCACTATCGAGTAGATTGACGATGGCCTCGTACGCAATGATGCCGCTGATCGCCAGGCAGATGATGTTGACCAAAATGTCACACAGCCGGGCAAGTACGTCGGGCAGCATTCGAACCACGATATCCACCCGGATGTGGTCGTTGGTGTAAACCAGCCACGGCGCGCCCAAAAAGGCGGCAGCCATCAGCATATATTCGGAGCCTTCCAAGGCCCAAGAAATAGAAAAGACGCCCAGATTTCGGAAAATAACGTCAATGCAGATCACCAGAGCCATCACGCCGAACAAGAGTGCGCCGATCGCGCCGCTGGCTGCCATGAGGCCCCGATAAAAGCGCATGCCAGGATAGGCACGGCCTTCATCAGCGGGCCGGGGCTCGCTTTGTACTTCCATTGGTGTTCCTTAAGGAGATGTAAAGCAGTGCGGCGTTCAGTATGCTGAGGAGGCCGCTCGGGGGCCGATCATTTTACTCTTAAAACATTTTGTGAAACCTAGGGAAACCCAGTAGAGACGGGGCTTTCGCCGCTTATGGTCTTGACAAAAACACCCGCCTTAACGTTGGTGTCGGAGTCACGCAAAGATGTCCGGAAGCAAGAACATAATGGCCGCCACCAGTGTGGGCACCAACGCGCTCAGTATTAGCTTGAGCGGCGAAATCGCGCCATCGGGAAAATACCCCTTCAGTATGGAGAAGCCAGCGGGGTTGGGCGCGTTCGCAATTACGGTCAGACCGCCTCCAGTAACGGCGCCGGCGACCAGCATATAGCGCCAATGCTCGCTGGTTCCCTCGACCAACGAGCCTAAATAGGTGAGCGCGGCGTTATCAGTAATGGCAGTGAGGGCGGTGGCGCCCCAGAACAATACGGTGGGTGACAGGCTTCCAAGAAGATCTTGTAGCCACCATTTTTGCAGGCCGCCCAAAACAACCAGCCCTGCCAGAAAGAAGCCCACTAGCAAGCCTTCTTTAATTAGTAGCGGGTTCTGATGACGGGCATACGCATGAGCGTAACCAATAAAGAGAAGCAGCAGGCCCAGGAACACAGTAGGGTGATGAGCGCCCAGGACGATGCCGGCCAGGAACATCACATGAATGGCCATGACGACGAAGGGAACCGGCGTTCGGCGTTTTGCCGGGCTTGCATCGGCGTCTTTCGCTTTTTCGGCGGTTGCCGTGACAGGATCATTGGCGTTCTCGCGGCCAATGCTGCCGTCCACCAGGAACTGACGGCACACAAAGGTAAGGAGGGCGGCGTTGATCAATACGGCAGCGATGGCGCGCCATCCAAAATGGCTGGCCATATAGGCCGTATCCCAGCCGAAAGTGCTTGCCACCATAAGCACTGGCGGTGCCGCATAAGCCGTGAGCACACCACCAATGGAAATGTTTACGAACAGTACGCCCAGTGTGAGGTATTTGAAGCCGGCTTGTCCCTGCCGGTAGAAGTAACCGTCACGCAGTAGCAGGGCGGCTAGTGTCATGGCCGCCGGTTCGGTAATGAATGATCCGGCCAACGGCACCAAAGCTAGCGTGACGAAAAATGTGGACAGTTCTCGGCGCATGGGAAGCAAGCGGGCAGCACCACGAACCGTCATGTTCACGAGTTCGAGAATTGGCCGGCTGGCCGCCACCACCATAATGGCAAAGACGAAGGCGGGCTCTGTGAAGTTGCGGCTATCCAGATAGGCGACGGCGTCGTGCGTGCCGGCCAATAACGCCATGATGACAATGAGAACAAAGGCCCATACGCCGAATACTGCTTCCACCTCGCCCAACAAATGCCATAGGCCGGCGTGTGGTCCATTGCGGTTGGCCAACCTGGCAAATACCGGCACTGAGAACGTATGGATGATGGCAACGGCGAAAAGGATAGTGGCGACGAGTTCGATAATGCCGGGCATGAAGTGAAACCTTGGTTTGTCTCGATTAGTGGATGCAGCTCACAGCACCAGGCTGGTATCGATTTGCGGCCAGCCCGGGTAAGAAAGTCAGCTCTGATATTGAAGAATCATTGTTGCAGGGTGGATGTGTTCGTGTCGTTTTCCGCCTGACCCAACTTTTCTATGAAGCTGGCGCCCTCGTGGTCTTGACTGGCTCGAGGTAAGAGGCAGTATCAGATAGCCGGCTGCGCCCTGCCACGTGAATCCAAAGCCACTTAAATTACTGTTCCTGCCAACGCGGCGACAATCAACATGACGCCGGCCGACATGTTAGAACGAAACAGCATGAAGTTGCGATCGGGCCGGGCAAGGTCAAAGACCCAAAGCTGCCACGCCAGATGCACTCCAATGGCGGCCAGCACAATAAAATAACCGATGTGCATGCCCATGGACCAGCCGCCCCACAGCCATAACAGCCAGGTTGCCAGGTAGAAGCCGCCAATCCATAGTTTGCCGTTCTCGCCAAAGCGCATGGCTGTGCTTTTGACGCCCAGCTTCAGGTCGTCTCTAACGTCTACATACGCATAAATAGAGTCGTAGCCCACCTGCCAGAAAACCGCGCCCACCCACATGGCAATGGCCGCAAGGGGAACGGTGTTCTGTGTATCGGACCAGGCCATCAGCATGCCCCAGTTGAAGCCTATGCCCAGCACAATCTGCGGCCAGTACGTAAACCGCTTGCACATGGGATAGATGATGACAATGGGGATGAGGGCGACCGCCAGCCAGCGGCTGTACTCGTTGATGGCAAAGAGTAGCAGCGCGCACACTGCAAACTGACCCAATAGAAACCACAAGGCGTTTTTCAGGGTGAGTTGGCCACTGGTCAAGGGCCGAAACCGTGTGCGCTCGACAAGCTTGTCGATATCCCGATCGCAAATATCGTTGATTGTGCAACCGATGCCGCGCATGAGCAGGGCGCCCAACGAGAAGATAAACAGCCGCCACAAAGTGGGCCAGCCGTCAGCGGCCTGCACCAACGCTGCCAGGCAGGGCAGCAAGGTCAACCAGGTACCTACCGGCCGGTCCAGCCGGCACAGACGAGCGTAGGGTCGCCATGAGGCAGGCAGCCACCGATCCACCCAGTCGTCAGGACGCATATCAGACAGGTCGGGGATGGACTCCGGCTGTTCATCGAATGGGTCAGACTGGGTGCTGCGGTGTTGCAAAGTCATGAGTCTACAAGCGGGCCGTTCAGGCCGCGGCGATGGCCGCGACCGGCTGGCTTTCGTGGATAAGGCGGCCCAATACGCCAATGCCTTGGCGTATGCGCGCTTCGGGAACCGTCACAAAACTAAGCCTTAGCGTGTTGTGCTCGGCTTGGGCCCCGGCATAAAAAGGTGCGCCCGGCACAAAGGCCACGTTCTGGGCAATGGCGCGCGCCAGCAGCTCGTGCGCGTCGATATGTTCGGCCAGCTTCACCCAGATGAACATGCCACCTTCCGGCCGCGTCCAAGTGGCGGAGTCCGGGAAATGCTCTTGCATGGCGTCCAGCATATAGCCGCATTGCTGCTTATATATTTCACGTACTGTGGGCAGGTGCTCGGTAAGAAAGCCGCTGCGGACCGTTTCGTATACGGCCATCTGAGTGAGTGTGGCGGTGTGCAGATCGGTGGCCTGCTTGATTTGCACCAACTTTGCAATAATGGCCTTGGGGGCCACGATATACCCCAGACGCAGACCCGGAGCCAGCACTTTCGAGAACGATCCCAGGCGGATGACCGTTGCGCCGGCTTGGCGGCCCAAGCCCAAAAGGCCCGGCAAGCTCTCGCCGGCATAGCGCAAATCGCCGTACGGGTCGTCTTCAATAATGGGCACGCCGGCTTGGGCGCAACGCTGCACCAAGGCCTTGCGTCGCTCCAACGACAGCGTGCGGCCGGTCGGGTTCTGGAAGTTCGGCAAGGCATAAATAAAGCGGGCATCGGCCATGCGCTCGTCGGTGAGCCCTTCGGGGATGAGGCCTTCTTCGTCGGTAGGCACCGTCTCGTAACGCGGCTCGTACAGGGAAAACGATTGCAGTGCGCCCAGATAACTGGGCGCCTCTACCAAGACCTTGCTGCCCGGGTCGACAAACAACTTGCCCAGAAGATCCAACGCTTGCTGGGAACCGGAGACAATCAGCACTTCGTCGATCGTCACATCGTCGGCGCCCACGCGTTTCAGGTCTTCAGCCACCCACTCGCGCAAAGGCGCATAGCCTTCAGTGGGCCCATACTGCAGGGCGGTGCGGCCATGCTGTTGCAGGACGTTGTCGAAGGCGGCGTTAATGGTGTCCACCGGAAACCCCACCGGCGCCGGCAGTCCGCCCGCGAACGAGATAATTTCGGGTCGTTCGGTGACCTTGAGAATCTCGCGGATGGTCGAACTGGTAATTTGCTGCGCACGCAAAGAGAACGTGTAGGGGGTGGACATGGGTAGACAGTTCCTGACAAGAAAAGAGCGTATAACCCCTTAGAATACTGCAACTGCGGGCCCCCGTCAGCGCTGGGCGGCAGCGCGTGGCAATTTTGCCGCCCCCGACTACACTCTTGCCGCCCGCTACCGCACTCGTGCGCACCCGACCGCGCTCCTGCGCCCTCGACCGCACTCTTGCCGCCCCGACCGCAATTTTGCCACCCTCGCCCGCACTCTTGCCG
>JAJUGB010000091.1 GCA_029268595.1 Alcaligenaceae bacterium
GAGTTTTCCCCCGTACCGGCGGGCGATTGCGTTGACAATCGACAAGCCGAGGCCGTAGCCCGGCACCTTGGAATCACCACGCCAGAACCGGCCAGTTGCCTGGCTACGCTCTTCCTCTCCTAGCCCTGAACCTTCGTCGAGCACGCTTATGGAAACGGTGCCGTCGCTTTGTGATCCGATCCTGACAAGAATGGGGCTATCCGATGGGCCGTACCGTATCGCGTTATCTATCAGGTTCTGAATAGCCGCGACGAGTAGTTGCTGTCCGGCCCGTACTGGCGAAGACAGCTCTGTGCCTTGAACCTGCACCCTGTTAGCCGAGATGGCATGAACATGTTTGAGCGCGTCGATAGCCTTGTAGACTGCATCGGCGGGCTGACTCACCTCAACCTGCCCAGACTCTGCATCCAGTCGGGCCAGCTCCAGTAAACGTTGGACGATATTCTCGAGCTGCTGGACACCCTCGTCTGCATTGACCAAGGCCGCGTCCAATGTGGCAGTTTCACCTGGGCGCTGCGATGCCAACCTGGCCACCTGTATGTGTGTTTTCACACCGGTAAGAGGCGTACGTAACTCGTGAGCGGCGCTGTCTGTGAAACGGCGCTCCCTGACGATCGCGGCCTGCAGCCGTTCAAGAAGCTGTTCAATGGTTCGCAAAAGCGGGCGCAGTTCCACCGGCGCATTCACCTTGGGCAAGGGGCTCTCATCGCCGGGGCGCCGGTTTGCCAATAGACCGCGGATACGCTCCACCGGAGCCAGGCCGCGTGTGATGCCGAACCACAGAACTATCAATGTGCCGAATAAGGCAACGACAAATGGCACGCCGGCCGAGAGCACCAGCGCCTTCACCAACTCCTCACGGGTCTCAATGCTGTCTGCCGTGGCAATCTGGATATCACCTTGTCGCAATACATAGGTACGCCAGCGCTTATTGCCATGTACCTGCGTGCTGAAACCGGGCGGGGCTCCGGTCAGCTCGGGACTTCCTGCCGTGCGAGCCAGCGTCTCGACCGTGACTGCCCCGCGCACAAGACTGACTTCACAAGCCACCCCGTCCCTCGCTACGACATCGAGCGGTTTGCTACCTGTGGGAGAGATATTTTGCGGCTCAGGGAATTGGGCCACCAACCCCGCCACCATTCGAGCGGACGCAGCCAGGCGGTTATCCAGCGCATCCCTCAAGGACCGACGCGCGTCCATGAACATCCACGTCGCCACCATTGTCCACAGTGCAGTGAGTGAGACACCGATAATCAGCAGAAGCCGCAGTCGCAGGCTCATTAACGGTCAGCTCCTTGGGCCGGCCCCAGTCTGTAACCGAGCCCCCGCACCGTTTCCACAATGTTATTGCCAAGCTTTCGGCGCAAATGATAGATGTGGACGTTGATGGCATTGCTCTCGACGTTTTGCTCAAAGCCATAGACGCTGTCGCACAGTTGCTCGGTACTTAAGATGGCTCGAGGATTTTGCAACAAGGCACGTAACAGCGAGAGCTCGCGCCGGGCGAGCGTAATCGGCTTGCCCGCCAGCCACACTTGACCCGTTGAAGCGCAGAAGGTCAGTTGCCCGTGCTCGATGCAATCCGTGCTTCGACCAGCAACTCTGCGCATCAGCACATGCAAGCGCGCTTGCAGTTCATCGAGATCGAAAGGTTTGACCAGATAGTCGTCTGCCCCGCCCAGCAATCCCTCGACGCGGTGATTGAGCGCATCTCGGGCCGTCAAGACAAGGACGGGAAGATCTTGACCAGTATTGCGCCATCGGCGCAAGAGAGCCATGCCGTCTTCGTCCGGCAATCCCAGATCAAGTATGCAGACATCGAAATAAGAGGTCGCCAAAGCAGCATCGGCCTGGCTCGCCGTGCCCACATGGTCGACGGTGAGGCCGTGGAGCTTCAAGCCCGCCACAATACCGCTTGCGACCAAAGCATCGTCTTCGACGAGTAGAACGTGCATGTAACCTCCTTACGCGCCGCCACATTAGGCGATAGCGTCTTTTCGCCATATAGAGGTTAACAGCCTTATGGTGGGCCGTTGCTGAGCAGCTCGGGGCAATACGGAAGCGGCCCAAGCTGGTTGCACAAGGGGCGGACACGTAGGCAGGCGTGAAAACGCCGTGAGTTGACGGTACGGCGCAAGAATGAGCACCGGACTTCTTCACTGAAGTCGGCACGAGCGACTGGGAAGAGAACGGCTTTTGTAGATCGGCGGCTAACGAAACCCGTTACGGTGACTCGCCACCATCAACTCCCCTCCCCTGACGCCTGGGTTCTGATACGGTGCACGGTCTCCGGCAAATTGGGCCATTCGGGTTTCTGGGCGAAACTCGTCCGCATATAGTTGACCACCGTCGCAATCTGCTCGTCATTTAGGCTATGTCTGAAACCAGGCATATAACCAAGATCGGGGCTGGCCGGATCCTGCACGCCGTCCAACACATAGCGCACAACATTATCGGGCTCGTCCAGGTGCAACGAAGTGCTGAACCACAACTCAGACCGCACGCCAAAGACAGGTGGTCCTTCGCCCGCATGATGGCAGCTAAGGCAGGCTGAACTGAATAATCGAGCGCCGTCACTCACAGCGGGAGTAAACGACGCTTGTGCTTGCTCGGCCTTCTCAGACTCTATGGCACTTACCGACTGCGCATCTTTGTTCCCCGCAAGGGACGCCAAATAGACGGCCATAGCACGCGTGTCCGCTTCCGCTATTTGAGAAGTGCCTTCGCGCACCACCGGGGCCATCGAGCCTCCGGCGGCGCCATGCGCCTCGGCGAAACCGTGTCGAAGGTAATCGAACAGAGCTTGTTCCGTCCAGGGCACCGGCGCTGGCGAATCCATATTAAGTGCAGGTGCAATCCAGCCTTGGGCCTTGCCCCCCGCCATAAAACTGTCGCCGCCTTTCTCCGCGCCGAGCGCGTTGCGCGGCGAATGACAAGCGGCACAGTGCCCCGCCCCGAGAGTGAGATAGCGCCCCCGGTTCCATACATCCGACTCTTCGGGCACTGGCTCGAGCCTATCACGGTCGAGAAACAGCAAATTCCACCCGGCCATCAACGGACGGATATTGAAAGGGAACGGCAGGTCGGTTTCGGGCGGGGTCGATTTCACGGGAGGCTCGGACATGAGGTGCGCATAAAGCGCCTCCATGTCTTCGTCAGTCAGATGGGTGAAATGCGTGTATGGGAACGCCGGATAGTGGTAGGTGCCGTCGCGGGCGACGCCGCGCCGCATCGACCGGTCGAAAGCCTCAAACGACCACTTACCAATGCCCGTTTCTGGATCGGGCGTGATGTTGGTTGAATACACCGTGCCGAAGGGCGTATCCATGGCAAGACCCCCTGCGTTGGGTTGGCCGTCCGGAGCAGTGTGGCAAACCACGCAGGCCCCAGCCGCCGCGACGTTTCTGCCCTGCAGCAGTTGTTCCTCGGTAAAGTTTGTTGGGGGCGCTTCTATGGGGTCAATGGCCGGCTGCCATACATAGGCGAAAAGCGCTAGCACGACGATCAGTAGCGCGATAAAAAACCCAAGCCACAATTTGCGATGTCGAGCCGTCACGTGTTTACCTCACCTTGTGCTTGCAATGCCGCCTTTACCCTTTCAGGAGTAAAGGGTGCTTCCCGTAGCCGTACGCCGGTTGCATCGAATATGGCGTTTGCAATGGCAGCTGGGCCGGGCACTGACGATGATTCGCCTGCCCCGAGCGGTGGATTGCCATTAGGTGGCATCAAGATGACGTCGATTTCCGGCACCTCCGGAAACTTCAAGATCGGGTAGGCGCCCCACTCCAGGTCGGCGACTCCGCGCTCATTAAACGACACTGCTTCTTTCAATGTCCGACTCACGGCCTGGATCACGTTGCCATGAATCTGGTGTGTCACCCCGGCCGGGTTGATGATCATGCCACTGTCTTGTCCTACAGTGACTTTCGTGACTCTAACGTGCCCCGTGGTCGGATCCACTTCGACTTCGACGGCCCAGCAGCACCACGATGCGCCCACTCCGGGAAACTTGCCATGTACGTACCGATGCTGAGAAAACCCGCGGCCACGCAAGAGCCCGTTCTCTGCGCGCTCTTGAGGACGAGGCGCAGGCCGGGACTCCCAGCCCGCCCTTTCAGCAACGGCTTTGACCAAGGCGATAGGACGGGGATCATCCATGAAACGCAACCGAAATTCCACCGGGTCCGCCTTTTCGACCGCCGCCAGCTCGTCCATGAACGACTCGTGCGCAAAGACGTTTGGCAAAGCCGCCACGCCACGTATCCAAGAAGCGCGCACCACGGGCGGCATATCGAACGCTTCGATATTGGTATCCGAACAGCGGTATTGAGGTATGGCGGTCCTGTCACCCATCTCAAACGTCGTCGGCTGATTCGATTCTTTCCCCACCATGATCAAGGGAAGAGTGGGCGAACCGTTGGAGGGATATCGCGTGGTAAACCGGTAGGCCAGCGTGTTCTCGCCCGTGATGCGACCGGCCACTTCCATAAGCTGGGCCGTGCCCTTTGGCTCCCAGGCGTGCTCTTCTTCCCGCATCAATTGCACGCGAACCGGGCGTCCCAGTTGCACCGACAATAACGCCGCCTCCGCAGAGGCGTCGTCCGCGCAATTACGCCCGTAGCAACCCGAAGCCTCCATACGGACGATGCGGATTTTCTCTTCCGGCAAATCAAGCAGGTTGGCAATGTCGGAGTGCAGATTGTGTGGATTCTGAGAGCCCGACCACACCGTCAATAGATCGTCTTTCCATTCGGCTACGCCGCACGACGGTCCGATAGATCCGTGCATTTGGTAGGGCCAGACATACGTCGCCCGCAACGTCTTGGACTCGTCTGCCGCCAAGGCGGCATCCACGTTGCCTTTGCGCTCCAATGGCCGGACCTTGTGCGGAATGTTTTTCAGCACGTGGCTCAGGTCAGAAAGATCTTCCAGGGGCGGCGGCGCCTTCCATGTGACCTTCAAGGCGCGAGCGGCCTCAATGGCATCTTCTTCGCGCTCGGCCACCACGGCCACAAAATCCTTGATAACGACCACGTCTACCAGTGTTGGGATATGCGCGACTGAGTCCTTTTCGAAGGACTCAAAGCTGGTGCCCACCATCTCTCCGCCATCGCGGCCTGCATAAGGGGGGCGGACCACCCGCGCATGCAGCATGCCAGGTACGCGGACATCGTGCACGTAGATGAGGCCGCCAGTTAGCTTGGTAGGTATATCGACGCGCGGGACAGGTTTTCCGACATAGGAATAATCCTTGGGGTCCTTGAGCAGGGCATCCTCGGTCAACTCCATCGAGAACGTTTCGCCCTGGATTAATTCGGCGTACGACGCGCTGCCCTGACCGTTGACCGACGAAACGACACCATCTTTCACACGCAGTTGGTCGACCGGCACATTCAACCGTTGGGACGCGCGCTCGATTAGAAACTGGCGGGCCTGTGCTGCCGCGCGACGCATGGGGACGGATGACGACTGAATCGAGGCACTGGCAATGGTGGGGCCTTGATTCGGCGTCCTGTCTGTATCGCCGAGGACCATAGTGACGCGCTCCATAGGCACATAGAGCTCGTCGGCAACAATTTGGGTGAACGCCGTGCGCAGCCCCGTACCTAAGTCGACATGGCCGTTGCATGCCACCACATTACCTTCGGCGGTAATTGCAATGAATGATTCGACCTTATCCTTAGGGACGAGCTGCGAGCCTGCGTCCATCGCCGGCCCAGAGGCAACAGCTCGACGCATAGAGACGGGCATCGCAAATGAAACAAGCAGGCAACCTGCACCTTTAAGAAAAGAACGGCGTGAAACTCCGACACGCTCTACCGCGTTAAGCATGAGCACTTCCTTAATCAAGCCGATTTCTCGGCCGCCGAAACGGCCGCGGTCTGTTTAATGCTGTCGGCCGCTTGGCGCACCGCCTGCATAATTTCGATATGCGTCCCGCAACGGCACAGGTTAAACGCCAGTTCCCGGCGAATTTCTTCATCGGTGGGGGATGGATTCCGATCGAGCAAGGCGCGCGTTGCCATTACCATGCCGCTGATGCAGTAGCCGCATTGAGCCGCCTGTTTATCGATGAACGCCTGCTGCACCGGGTCGGGCTTTTCAATGGTGCCCAGCCCTTCAAGGGTCGTGACCTTGCGACCGGCGACCCCAGATACGGGTATCAGGCACGACCGTGACGCAACGCCGTCGATAAGAACCGAACACGCCCCGCACTCACCCAAGCCACAGCCGTATTTCGGCCCGTTTAACTCCAGATCGTTTCGCAAAATGTAAAGCAAAGGAGCATCAGGCCTGACATCCACCTGGTGTTCGGCGCCGTTTACATTCAAGGTCAGTTTTCTTGTGTTCATATGAAAAATACGGGCATTGGGTTGACCCGTTCAAGACAATTGAAAAGTGCAGTCTGGGCAGAAAGATGCGCGTTGCGGCACTGTTTGCCGGCGGCCCGTAGCCGTGCTCGCGGCTTAGGGCTCCTTATTACTGACGACCCCACCTCCGTTTGGGGACTGGGACCGGCCTCGATTTCCACTTGAAGCGTCATCTCGGCGATCCGAAGAAGTGGCTGTACTGCCGCTGTCCGCCCCCTCGATCTGCTCGTCGCGGGCGTTGTCGGCATGGCTGCTATCTCTATGTCTGTTGCTGTCTCCGCCCGTAACGGATCGCGCGGTGTCCCCGCTGACGCCCTGGCCGTGCGAACGCTGGTGATCGTCCTGGGAGTGAGAGCTGGATGCGCCACCCGATTGATGTGTTGAGGAGTCCTGCTTGCTGTGCACCGCGCCTGTGGCGGCAAGCGTTACCACGGCGCTGCACGTTACTGCCAATACCAATTTGCTCATGTCGCCTCCGATGCGTGCATCGTGGAGGGCAAGTCACATACCTGAAAGGGACGCGCTGGGGACGGCACGCGAGAACGGGTACTTGCTTGCTGCGGCAAGGAAGCGCCCCTTCTTCCTGAGAAAAGTCGCGCCAAGCGGGTAATCCCTAGGCGAAAAAATTGTCGACTTACTGGAGGCTTAAAACATTCTCTTGTACGATCGTCACAGCAAGAGTTGTGGTTATATCTCCCCGTGAATAAATTCCCGCGCGGGGGCGGTTCAGAAGAGGCAGTTCGCAACAGAAAACAATACGCATAAAACTAGAACAAACAGCAATCCTGTAGTGCAACGGGGCAGTGGAGACAATTAGTGGCTGGCATCAAAGATGAGCAGTACGACGTAATTGTTGTGGGCGCGGGCATCTCGGGCGGGCTTCCCGCAGCGGCGTATTTGCAGAAAGCGGGATATGCGGTTCTAGTAATCGAGCGCGACCCGAACGGCGCGCCATTTGCAAGCACCTATCAAAGAGGGCCAGGTGTTCGCTTCGATGTGACGCCGGTCAATTTCTCCATTGTTTCTCCAGTCATTGCCGATCTCGATCTCGCGGCATACGGGTACAAAATCAATCGCCCCGAAGTCCTGTTTTCCACTCTTGACGGTTCTGGACGGCGGCTTACGCTCTATGCCGATCCAGAGCGTAGCCGGGCAGAGGTGGCCCGCTATTCCGAAAAAGACGCTACAGCTCTTCAACGAGTGCTGGGAGGGCTTAATGCGGCCTCCAAAGACATCATGTCGGCCGCATTTTTTACTCCAGAGCCAGACAGAACGAAGTGCCTTGAACTGACCGCCAAGGCCATCGGCATAGAGGCGGCCGAGCTCGGCAACATGACTGCCATTGCACTGGTCGAACGACTGTTCGAATCCGACGCCGTACGAACCGCACTCACCGCCCTGCCAGCCATCAACGTGTTTGGCGATCTGGGCGCACCAGGGCAAGGCGCGTTATCGTGGCTATGGACATTTCTGATGCGCACATGCAGCATCCCTGTCGATACCCCCACTCTGGCTCAGGCGGTAGAAAAGGCCTTCGTGGATTATGGCGGCACAGTGCTAAAAGGCACCCCTGTGACCCGATTCCTTGTCAATGATCAGGGGGCTTGCCACGGGGTCGAATTAGAATCGCCTGAAGGCCCCCGTACCGTATCAGCTCGTCGGGCAGTAATCAGCGATCTGGGTGCCGATCTTACCGGCCAACTTCTTCAACAACCCCTTCGCAGCAATTGGCAGACAACGAGCCGCGCCGTGTTTACGGCCGATGTCGTGCTCGACCGCCCTTTGGGGTGGGCGTATGAAAGCTTACAGAAATCTCCCCGCGTCTATTTGCTGTGGGACGATTGGGACGATTGCAAGGGGTGGATTGAAAAGGCGCGCCAGGGAGACGAAAGCCTGTTCCTGAAGCATATCGAGCTGACGCAATTCTGGCTCTATTACGGGCTGGGCACAGACGGTTCTGCCGGCTTACGCGTGCGTTTTGGCACGGGCCCGTACCTGGACGAACATTGGCCCGAGCGGCACAGCAAATATATCGCCGCCATTGAGGACCGAATTCGCAGCATCGACCCTCATGTGCAAATCAAATCCATTGATCTCACCACCCCGCAAGGATATTGGGATTGGAACCCTGCCGCACGTCACGGCAACCCCGTGGGCGGCGATTTCATTGAGGGGCAATGGATGAACGAGCGCCTGCCCTATCGCAGTTCGGTCATGGGGCTGTACCTGGCCAATTCCGTGTGGCCTAGTTCGCTCTCCTGGATGGCGCCCGGCTACAACGTTGCCAATGTTGTGGCGGACGACCTGCAACTTGAGCGGCCAACGTGGTGGTCCCACGCCCCCTACCCTTCTTTTTAAGCATCTGTATTGGAAATGGTGGAGTGGCAGTCCCGTCGAGCAAAGCGCGGCTTGCCGTCCCACCGGCTTTTATTTCGTAGCTGTGCCCACCTCTTGGAGTAGTGCCATGAAGAAATACCTTTCTTATGCTTGTGCCCTTTTACTTAGCTCCAGCGTTCTGTTTGCGCCTCAAGCGGTCAGTCAAGACAAAGCCGCCCAGCCCCCTATAAAAATTGCGGTCGGGGTCGACCCGTCGTTCGCCCCATTCTTTGTAGCAGATGCACAGGGTCTGTTCAAAAAGCACGGACTGAATGTCGAGGTACATCAATATGCAAACGGAGGGGTGACCGGGGACGCGGTTGTCGCACGTAGCGTTGAACTTGCGGGCGTACCAGACTTCAACCTGCTCGTCCGAGCCACCCGTGCAGACCTGAAAGCGATCGGCGTTTATGTAGAAGACGAGGGTAACTATGTCAGTGTGGTCACCAGCAAGGACATTTCCAAGCCTGAAGAAATAAAGAAAATCGGCTCTGCCACCGGTACCTTCGGTGAATACGCCACCGACCGCTTTATCCGGGAATACAAACTCGATTCCGCGGAGATCGTGCAGGCGGGTCCGCCGGAGATGATAGGGCTTTTGGGCAACGGTGACATCGACGCCTTCATTCTTTGGGAGCCCTGGCCTACACGGGGCGTCGCTCAAGGGGGCAAAGTGTTAATGCCCATTCGCGAGTACGGTGTGGGTTACGTGCATACCGTGGCTACTCGCAGCGAGTGGCTCGAGCAGAATAAAGACAAAGCAAAGCCCTTGATGAGCGCCCTGGCCGAGGCCGCGCAATACATCAATGACAACCCGGAGGGCACAGCCGAGATCATGAGGAAAGCCGCACGCATCCCGGAAGACTTAACCGTGAAAGCCGTGGGTCAACTGCAGTTCAAGGTGCGTGACATTAGCGATAAAGATCGCGACAACTTTGCTTCCATGCTTGATTTTCTTACCCGGGAAAATCTGATTAAAGATCGGCCGAATCTGGATACCCTGATCGTGCAGGGTTTTGCTCCAGATGCAAACTAGGCAAGGAGCAGGCAAATGAATGGCACACAAGTTACGAATCCCGGGATATCCAGCGCCACGGGCCACAGCATAGAGTTTCGGGACATCTCGATTCGCTTTGGTTCTTTTTTAGCTGTGTCCAATGTCTCGCTGAAAATTGAGCCGGGAGAATTTGTGTGCCTGGTAGGGCCTAGCGGCTGCGGCAAATCCACCTTATTGAATGCCGCAGCCGGCTTCTTGGTCAAACGTGAAGACGACGATGTCATCGCCGGCGAGGTATTGGTCAACAACGCAATGGTGCGCAAGCCCGATGTGTCGCGCGGCGTCGTCTTTCAAAACAGCGGCGCTTTGTTCCCCTGGCTGACCGTCCGACAAAACGTCGGATACGGCCCCAAACTCAAAGGCATGCGGGGCCAGCAACTAAAAGAGCTGGTGGATCAATACATCGACCTTGTCGGTCTACGGCACGCGGCCGATCGCTACCCGTGGCAGTTGTCGGGCGGCATGCAGCAAAGGGTTCAGTTGGCACGCGTCTTGGCCAACCAGCCCCAAGTGATCTTCATGGACGAACCCCTGGGTGCTTTAGATGCCCAGACGCGCGCCGTCCTGCAGACGGAAATCGAGCGGCTGTGGCTGGAAACCCGTTGCACGGTCATGTTCATTACCCACGATCTGGACGAGGCGCTCAAGCTGGCAGACCGGGTTGTCATCATGGGTTCCGGGCCAGCAGCGGGAATCAAGTCCATCTACAAAATTGATCAGCCTCGCCCGCGGGACGAAAGCGCACCAGATTACATGGCGCTGCGCAAGTCTCTATGGAGTGACATTTCCGAAGAAGTCTTGAAAACGCTCAATATGCAAAAGGGGCTGGCAGAATGAACACGATGACCAAGGACATGTACGGCGTGCAGAAAATAAGCGTGTTGGGCCGTATACGACGCCAGGCCAGAAAGGCTTCCTCTTTGGCGACCTTTGTCACCTCCGTAATTTTGGGTCTGATTGCCTGGCAGCTGATCAGCTTGCCGTATAACGCGTATTTTTTCCCCTCACCCTTGGAAACTTGGGCTTCATTCAAAGAGCTGACAGAAGACGGTGTGCTCGCCGACTCTATTGCCGCCTCGGCCATGCGCATCATCATCGGCTGGAGCCTGGGGCTAGTGGTTGGCGTTCCTATTGGCTTGGTTATGGGACGGTTTGAATTTGTGCGCCGTCTGCTCGATCCCTACATTGAATTCTTCCGGTTTGTACCCCCCATTTCGTTTGTGACGCTGGCAATCATCTGGTTTGGAGCCGGCGAAGCATCGAAAGTGGTTCTCATCTTCTACACCAGCGTGTTCATTTTCACGATCAGCACGATCGCCGGGGTCGTTGGAGTGAATCCCCTGCAGATTCGCGCCGCTCAAGCTTTGGGTGCTGGCCGACTACGAACCCTTTTAACCGTCATCGTACCGGCGACCATCCCCGCCATCGTCACTGGCGGACGGTTGGCCATGGGCAACTCGTTTCTGACCATCGTGTCCGCCGAGATTATCGCCGCCCAGCACGGCTTGGGCGCCCTGATCTGGAAATCAAGAAACTACGCGCAGACCGAGTGGGTGTTTGTGGGCATCATTTGCCTTGGCATCATGGGGTTTCTGTTTGATCGGGTCATGCGACTCATAGCGCATCATGGCTTAAGACGCTATATAAAAACCACAAACTAAAACCAGCAGACAAGGGCTCGTATCAGGCTTTCGCGCGCCGCCTATCCAGACCGTAAGACTGCGCAACCAATCGAGCCGAGCGTCACCAAAGGAGTAGTTGTATGAAAGTCATCATCGTGGGAGCGGGCATTGGTGGATTGACCACGGCCCTCTTGCTTCAGCAGCGAGGCATAGATTGCGAAATCTACGAGAAGGTTCGGGTCCTGTCGCAACAGGGAGTTGGCCTGATGCTGCTACCGCACGCCACCAAGGTGATGGCGGAACTGAACCTGTTGGACGAGCTTGATGCAGTTGGTGTGCAGATCGAGCGCACCTACTTTCGCACGCGCCACGGGCAAAATGTGTGGGACGAGCCCCGTGGACTGGCGGCAGGATATGACGTGCCCCAGTTCGCACTTCATCGCGGCTATCTGCAGCGTGTGCTGCTGGAGGCTGTCGAAAAGCGTCTACCTGGCGCACTGCACCTGGATGCCGCGTTCCACGACGTTGAACAAACCACCAACGGAGTAGTGGCGCAATTTCGGCGTGCGGATGGCAGCATCATCAAAGCAAGCGCCGACGCCCTGGTAGGCGCCGACGGCATTCACTCCGCTGTACGGCATCATTTACATCCTGAAGAGGGTGCACCGCGCTGGAGCGGCCTGATGCTGTGGCGGGGCTCTGTCGAGTGGCCTACCTTTCTGGATGGACGCACGTATATCAACACCGGCGCCATGGACGCCAAATTCGTGTGTTACCCAATGGCAAGCGGATCCAGACCCGGCATTCAGCTCACCAATTGGGCCACAGTGCGCCGCCGAGCCGACCCGGGCGGCGCCCCTCCGGCCAAAGAGCAATGGGACCGCGAAGCACAACTTATCGACATCCAGGAGCATCTCAAGGTGTTCAC
>JAJUGB010000092.1 GCA_029268595.1 Alcaligenaceae bacterium
AAACCGGATCGTCTAGAAAACGAGGGTCGGCTCAGTCACGGTGAGCAGATATAAGCGCGGACGAAAACGCGATCCAGACCGGTCGTCTACACACGAATTACTTCCATTATTCCGTGGATTTCCCGGCTTTGGAGCAGTCGTTGCCGCCGCATAATTCAGCATTTCCAATGCTAAGTAACCGAGGCGATGATGACTGGCAGGACTCGATGGTTGAAATTGTGCCTGGCATTGGGCGCAGCTACAGCACTGGCGGGCTGCGCCAGCATGTCCGAACAAGAATGTAAAACTGCTGATTGGCATGACCAAGGCTACCGGGACGCCCGCAACGGCCAACCTCTATCACAGGTGGAAGATCATCGTGAAGCGTGCGCCAAAGTAGGCATCGCGCCGGACCTGGCACAGTACAAGGCCGGGCGCGCCAAAGGTGTACTGGAATATTGCACACCCGAGAACGGCGCACGAGAAGGGCGCCGAGGCGCCAGCTATCGGAATGCCTGTCCGGCCGAGCTCGAAGGCCGTTTCCTCGACCGGTACCGCGCCGGCAAGCGAGTTTATGAGGCAGAAAGAAAGGTGGACAGCCTGGACAGCCGCTTGCGTGATTTACAGTGGAAGTTGGATATCGAAAAGGACGACGGCAAACGCAAGCGCCTGCGTGAGGAACTGCGCGAACTGGATGCAAGCCTGCGCAACGCACGCAACGAAGTATACGAAGCCGAACGACGCCTGCGCTATTAAGCACTCCGCGTCGACAACGTGGTCCCCGCTGAAAACAGGCTGGCCACCTGATAAAATGACCATCTTAAATGACTACTTTCGGGAACGCCATGCACCGTCGGCAAGTGTCAAAGTCCGAGTTCAAGGCCCGGGCGCTGGAATTTTTCCGGCAGGTTGAAGCGACTGGCGAGCCTATCGTTGTCACAGACCACGGCAAGCCGGTAGTCGAAATCCGCCCGTATCGGGCCGCAGCAGCACGTGACCCGCTGGAAGTACTTCGCGGATCCGTTTTGCGATTCGATGATCCATTGTCTCCGGTCGCCGACGACGCGTGGGATGCGGCGCAATGATTGTATTGGATACCCATGCGCTCGTGTGGTGGGTGGCTGGCGATTCCCGGCTTAGCCGCCCCGCCCGCGAGGCTGTTGAAACCGAGGCACAGGATGGGGAAATCCTCGTCTCGGCCATCAGCGCCTGGGAAGTGGCGATGTTGGTCAAGACGGGACGTTTGGCTTTGACACTAGATGTAGAGACCTGGCTCGACACGGTTGCCCGGGTGCCCTCAATCCGGTTCGTTCCTGTGGATGTCCGCATTGCGATTCAGTCTGTGGACCTGCCCGGCGAATTCCACAAGGATCCGGCTGATCGCATCATCGTGGCCACCGCGCGGCATCATTCGGCGCCTTTGATCTCTGCCGATTCCAAGATCCGTGGCTACCCCCACGTTCAGACCATTTGGTGAGGTCACACATCCCGATCGCCGGTTCCCGCAGTATCTGCATGATGATCGCGACCTGCCGCGCCAGTCCAGCACCCTACTCCACCGTCACGCTCTTCGCCAAATTCCGGGGCTTATCCACATCCGTCCCTCGAGCACAAGCTGTGTGATACGCCAGCAACTGCAGTGGAATCGTGTGCAATATCGGCGACAGCTTCCCATAGTGCTCTGGCATGCGAATCACATGCATGCCCTCACTACTGGTAATGCGGGTATCTGAATCAGCGAACACGTACAGCTCACCGCCCCGCGCCCGCACTTCCTGCATATTGGATTTCAGCTTCTCCAACAGCTCGTCACGCGGCGCGATGGTGACTACGGGCATCTGGTCCGTCACCAGTGCCAAAGGACCATGCTTCAGTTCACCGGCGGGATACGCCTCGGCATGGATATAGCTGATTTCCTTAAGCTTTAACGCGCCTTCCAGGGCAATGGGATAGTGCATGCCGCGCCCCAAAAATAGGGCGTTTTCTTTATTGGCGAAGCGATCCGCCCAGGCCATGATTTGCGGCTCTAATGCCAGTACGGCGCCTATGGCCACCGGCAGATGTCGCAATGCGCGCAGGCCATCAGCTTCCTGCTCTTCTGTCAGCCGCCCTTTTGTCTGAGCCAGCGCTAGGGTCAGCAAGTAGAGCGCAGTCAGTTGCGTTGTGAAGGCTTTCGTAGAGGCTACGCCTATTTCCACGCCCGCACGCGTGATGTAGGCAAGCTTGCATTCACGCACCATGGCGCTGGTGGCAACGTTGCACACGGTCAGTGTGTGCTCCATGCCCAGGCCTCGAGCGTGCTTCAAGGCGGCGAGCGTGTCGGCCGTTTCACCGGACTGCGAAATGGTTACCACCAGGGAGCGGGGATTGGGAACGCTGTCGCGATAGCGGTATTCGCTGGCGATTTCTACGTTGACCGGAATCTTGGCAATGGATTCTATCCAGTACTTGGCGGTAAGGCCGGCGTAGTAACTGGTGCCGCAGGCAAGGATTAAAAGACTGTCAATCTCGTTGAACACCTTGTAGGCGCCGTCGCCGAACAGCTCTGGGGTAATGGATTCGATGTCCTGCAAGGTGTCGCCCACCGCCCGCGGCTGCTCGAAGATCTCTTTTTGCATGTAGTGGCGATACGGGCCAAGATCTGCCTGCCCTGCATGCAGGCTGACGGTATGGACCTCGCGCTCTACAGGCCGACCATCCTTGTCCACCAACCACACTTTACCCAGTTGCAGGTCGGCGATGTCGCCGTCTTCCAGATAGATGATTTGGTCCGTTGTACCAGCCAAGGCAAGGGAATCGGAGGCCAGGAAGTTTTCGCTTTGGCCCAGACCCACCACCAATGGCGACCCTTGCCGGGCGCCTACCACTCGATGTGGCTCGTCCTGACAGAACACAGCAATAGCGTATGCGCCTTCCAACCGACTGGTTGCCTGCTGCACTGCTTGAAACAGGTCGTCGGTATAAAAATGGTGGATGAGGTGAGCGATAACTTCGGTGTCTGTCTGGCTCTCGAAGACATAGCCCGCGCCCTGCAGCTCTTCGCGCAGCTCGTCGTGATTCTCGATAATGCCGTTATGAACCAGCGCGATGCGAGCGCCACCGCGGCTCTGCCCGGAAAAATGCGGATGAGCATTATGTGTGGCCGGTGCACCATGCGTCGCCCAGCGCGTATGGGCAATGCCGGTAAATCCGTTTAAGCCTGTGGCTTGAATTTCGCGTTCCAGTTCTGCCACCCGGTCAGTGCTACGCGTGCGCTGAAGCTGTCCGTCGGCATATAGCGCCACACCGCAAGAGTCGTAACCTCGGTATTCAAGCCGCTTCAGACCCTCGACCAAAATAGGGGTCACATCTCGCTGCGCCACTGCGCCAACAATTCCGCACATATCGCGAACTCCGTGAATTCAAAACATCTATTCTGCAGAATACCGGGAGAAATTAAGATTCAACAGAAGCCGAAATGTGAGCGATAATTTCACGGACACGTATCAAATTGCGAAAATTTCATGGGTGATGCTTCAATGAAAGAAAAATTCGCCACGCAAGAGAAGGGAACACCTCTTCTTATCGACGAGCTCGACCTTCGCATACTCGAGCAACTCCAGCGCGACGCTGCCCTCACCAACCAGGAACTGGCCGCAAAGGTCCACGCCTCCCCTCCGACTTGCCTGCGCCGAGTGCGCCGCCTGACTGAACAAGGCGTTATAGCGCGTCAGGTGGCCATTTTGAATCCCGAGAAATTCGCCAATGCGCTCACCGCTATTTGTGAGGTGACCCTGGATGTTCAAGCAGCAGAATATCTCGACGCCTTCGAGACGCATATCGCTCGCGAAGACGCGGTGCGCCAATGCTATAGGGTGTCGCCGGGGCCGGACTTTATGGTCATTGTGGAAGTGGCGGATATGCCGGCCTATCACGCCTTGGCTCACCGTGCATTCACTTCGCAGGCCAATGTGCGCAATGTGCGGACGTTTTTCTCGGTGCATCGCAGTAAGTTCGAAACCCGGACCATACTGACACTACCAAAGTGACCCGCCCTCAGGACCCCGACTTAGGCTCCGAAACCTTTCGTCAAAAGATCGTCAAAGCGACAAGGCGCACCGAATCGGTAAGCTTAAGGCTGAGCAGACTCACAAGAGAAGCTTAGCCAACTTCCGCGCGGCTGCTGCAGGAGACCGCTGTTCAAATCCTAGCGCCAATCTTTGAGCAGCGAGGCGTATACCTTCACGTACCGCTCACCCATACGCACGAGGTCGTGCTCCTCAAGTACATACGCCTGCGCCTTCTCAACCATCTCACCCCGCAGGGGCCCGTCGCTAAGCACTCGATCCATCGCTCGCGCCAGCGCCTCATGATCGCCAACGGGACACAGAAGGCCCCGGCCCTCGGCCAAGGTCTCGGCCAAGCCGCCGGCATCAGTCGACACAACGGGTACGGCATATAACATCGCATCAAGCACGCTGGACCCAAGCGCCTCTTCGCGAGATGAACAGACGAAGGCGTCCATAAAGCGGTACACGTCTTCGGGGTTGGGTTCAAAACCGGCAAATAAATAGACCTGCTCCAGACCCAGTTCCTGCACCAGTTTATGGGCTTGTTCCTGCAGTTCGCCCTCGCCGCCCATATGGACAAACACGAAGTCGTCGCGCCATTGTCTAAGGCTATGAACAGCACGAATCAGGGTACAGGGATCCTTCTCGCGTGTGAGCGCGGCTGCCGTCGCCAGCATTCTTTTGCGGCGAGGGTTAAAGCGGGCGACAAAGTCTCGTCCGTGCCGTAAGTCCAGGGAGCGCGCTTCAACAGCGCTCGGTATGACGTCAACCTCCAGCCCCATTTGACGCGGCTGGGAAGCGGACGCCTGACTGATGGCAACGAAACGGTCCACTTTGCGCCACTTCCATAGTGTGCGCTGCAGGCGATGCCCAGGTGTTTGAAACGCGGTCCGCCGCGTGAAGACTATGGGTCGCCCCAACCAGAACTTGAGCAAAGCCAGCCAGGTCAGTGCACCGGCCGTTTGCGCATGCAAGACATCGAAGCGGCGTGCATGCTTTAAAAGGAAGGTTGCCAGTCCCATTGCGGTGGGCACTTCGTGCACGGTCATCCCTTCCTTTTTAGCGGCCCGAGCCAGCGCCTCGTCTTTGCGCGCCAAAAGCTCGACCTCGTGGCCGGCACTTAGCAGTTGGCGCATACAGTACAAGGTCTGGCGCTCTCCCCCACGCCAACCCCGCTCGAAGTTCAGTTGAAGTATTCGCAAGGTATTAAAGAGTCAAATCCGGTTCGCGGGAGTAGTAGCGCGCCACGTTGATCCCCAGGGCTGCCAACGCGCATGTTACTGACATAAAAAGGGCCAAGGTGGCTCCGTGATTTTCGCTTAAATGAAATCCGACCGCGGCCAGCGCCGTGCCTATGCTTTGTCCAAACACCCGGGTCGTCGCTTGAAGCCCGCCCGCCGCGCCGCTGCGACGACGAGGCGCGCCCATCAGCATTGCCCGGTTATTTGGCGTTTGGAAGAAGCCAAAGCCCACCCCGCCCAGCAGCATGGATGCCGACACCCACGCAAAGCCGGCGCCTCGGGGTAATAGCGCCGCCCAAAGAATGCCTGCCGCCATGCACGCGGCCCCGATCCCGCACAATACGGCCACTTGATGGCGGTCGGCCAGTCTGCCCGCAATTGGCGCCATCACCGCTGTTCCGACCGACCACCAAGCCAGCAATAGGCCGGTTTCACCGTAGGAATACCCCAAAACGTGCAGGAAATAAAAAGGCAAAGCCACAAAGGCCGACATGGAAGAGGCAAAAGAACAGCAGGACGCCGCCACGGCAAAGCCCACAGGCCTGATGCGCAGCAAATCCACCGGCACCAGCGGTGCTGGGTCACCGCGCGAACGGCGCACAAGCAGGGCAGCTGCCAATACTGCAATGCCCATGCAAGCCACCGCCTGCAACGGCCGGTCGACCAAGGTGTCCAGCCCCCATACGAAAAGCCCGAACCCGATTATGCTGAGCAAGCAGGCCCAGACATCGAATCGGTGGTTAGAGGTGGGCACGTCAGGAAGAAACCGTATGCCGAAGTAGGCAACAATGCATAGCGGAATGTGGATGCCGAAAACCCACGGCCAGGACGCCATCTCAAGCAGAAACGCGCCTAATGGCGGCCCCAATACCGCCATGGTGCCCACCATGAGCGCATTCAGGCTGATGCCAAATCCCAACTTATTGATCGGATAAATATTGCGTACCAGGCCGCCAAACAAGCACATCAGCATGGAAGACCCAAAGCCTTGAGCCACCCGTGCCGGCATCAAGGTTGCCAAAGAAGACGACAAGGCGCATCCAACGGCGCCGAGCATAAACACTGTCAGCCCCAGAGCAAACATGCGCCGAAAGCCGATGCGCTCGGCCACAGCTGAAAACGGCAGCAAAGACACCACCACAGCCAGGCTGTAGGCAATCATTACCCATACCGCCTGACCCGGAGGAATATTGAGGTCTTGAGCTATGGCGGGCAAGGCTACATTGGCCATGGTCGCATCCAGCGACGCAATGGTCAGCACCACCATCAAGGTGGCCACGGCCCAATGCCGCCGCGGCGGCTCCAGGCCATCCGGAAGCGCGCGCGAGGACTGCTTGCGGGAAGAAGTAGGCTGAGCCACGTTATTTTTTTGTGGGCCGCTTCCAACCAGGAATAGACTTTTGCGGCGGGCGGGACAAAGTCAGTTGTCCTGCAGGAGCGTCACGGGTCAACGTGGTGCCTGCCCCCAGGGTCGCGCCTTGCCCTACCGTTACCGGCGCCACCAGCTGCGTGTCGGAACCGATGAAGGCATCGTCCTCGATAATGGTGCTGTACTTATTGACTCCGTCGTAGTTGCAGGTAATGGTGCCGGCGCCAATATTGACCCGGGCCCCGACCTGAGCATCGCCGATGTATGCCAAGTGGTTGGCTTTACAGCCTTGTCCCAGCCGGCTCTTTTTAATTTCAACAAAATTACCCACATGGGCTTGCGCACCAATATCGGCGCCCGGACGCAAACGCGCGTACGGACCGACCCGCGCGTCGTCGCCGACACGGGCTTCCTGGATATGGCTGAACGCTTCAATGCGGGCTCCCGCCGCTATGGTGGCGTCCCGGATGACACAGTGAGGCCCGATCTTTACGCCGTCGCCCAACTGGACCTGACCTTCAAAGACGCAACCCACATCAATAACCACGTCCCGCCCGCAGCTTAGCGACCCGCGCAAATCAAAACGGGCCGGATCGGCCAATGTGACACCCTGCTCTAACAACCTGCGCGCTTGCTCCGCTTGCCAGATGCGCTCTAGCTGAGCCTGCTGCACCCGGCTGTTTACGCCCAAGGTTTCCCAGGAGGCGGCCGGGTGAGCGGCATGTACTTCTACCTTGTCGTTTACCGAGAAAGCAACCACGTCGGTCAGGTAATACTCGGATTGCGCATTGTCATTGCTGAGGCGGTTCAGCCACTGCTTCAACCGAGCTGTAGGGGCCGCCAATATGCCAGTGTTCACCTCTTTAATGGCACGCTCTTCATTGGTGGCGTCTTTGTGCTCTACGATGCGCAGCACCCGGTCCTGCTGGTCGCGCACAATGCGCCCATAGCCGCTCGGGTTGTCCAGCACTTCGGTCAGCACGGCCATACCACCTTGTCGCGCATCGAGAAGGCGACGCATGGTATCGGGCTGAACCAAAGGCACATCCCCATACAACACCAGCGTGGCGCTGTCCGCAGCATCGTCCAGCAAAGGCGCGGCTTGCTGCACCGCGTGACCTGTGCCTTGCTGGGGGTGCTGAATGACAAACTGAATATCGTCCTGGCCTTCAAACGCTGCGCGAACCGTGTCGGCTCCATGGCCAATGACCACGACAATGCGGTCGGGTTGAAGCTGCCTTGCATTGTCGAGCACATGAGCCAGCATTGGCCGGCCGCCCAGTGGGTGAAGCACCTTGGGCAGGTCCGATTGCATGCGCTTGCCTAATCCAGCGGCGAGTATGACGATATTCAGCATTGCTTGCGTTCTATTATTTAGTGAAGAAAAGTAGCCGATGACCGGCACCGGGTTAAACCTATCAGCTGCCCTTACTGGAGCCGCGTGCCTTACTTGCCGAGGCCGTTCGGCGCCGAGGGGTGGCCGGTTTAGCCGCCGTCTGCTCAGCCGCCGATTTTACGGTAGTTGAGGACTTCTTCTTGGCCGGCTTGTCTTCGGCCTGTGCTTGCGGCGCGGCGGCATGGGCGGCGGACTGCACGCTGGCGGCAGTGGCCGCGGCCAGCGTATCGAACTGCTTTTGCAACATATTCCACCAGCTTTGTGCCGCATCCGACAAAGGCCCCGTCGCCAAAGAAGCAGGCTGTTCTTCGCCCTGAGAATTGGCCACGTCCTTGATGCGAGCCTGCCCCCGTGGTTTAAGTCCCAATGCAACTTCAAGAGGCGATGGATTATGCGCCGGATCTTGGGAGGCCGGTGTATCAATAAATGACCGTAGGGTGGCGACAGTCGCGCGCTGAACCTCGAGTGCCTGGATAGAACTCGAAAGCACCGACATGTTCAACCGCAGCCAATTCTCGACCGCTCTCAGGTCAGCGATCCGGCGATCGAGGTCTTCGACACTAAGTGGAGTAGCGACGGCAGGCTGCGATAGAACGCCTGTACTGGCCAGGTTTTGCCACGCCTGGCGCATCATTTCCATGCTGGCCAGCAAGGGGTTTTGCCCGAGTTCTCCGCCTTGGCCCAGACCGGGCAACACGAAGGGGTTGGAGTTTTGGGATGTCATGGCGGCTCCTTGAGTAGATGTCGGATGCTGCGGGATAGTGACTGTAAGCTTAAACTGAAGGCTATTCACCGTCTAATTTCGTGCTTACATGTCCCGCGGCTGGACCGCACCGCTCCATGAAAAGTTCATTCTCACTTGCAGAACTGGAAGCCGCCATTAACTATTGGCGCGCCCGCTCGCCCTCCGCGGGCGAAGAGCTGGCGCTGTGCCCGCAAGCGGCGGCCTTGGCCGAACCCTATGCCTTAATGATTTTGTACGGAAACAGTCAGATTGAGGTCAGCCAGCTTGAAGAGGCGGCCCGAGACGCGCTGCTGGCCTGGCAAAATAGCTTACCCTCGTCCTCAGCGCACGCTTAAGCGCTGACGCAGGCAGTCAAGAATCACAAGCTCGGCCTCCAGGGTAAACGCGCCATCAGTGGCCAATTCCCAGGCTTCTTCCAACGTCACGGCTTCTATGCGGTCGACTTCGCCATCCATATTGCGTGGTTGCACTTGCGCATCCAATACGCATTCGCTAACCAGCACGTCTTCCACCTGGTAGCCTTCCGGCAGGCGACGGTGCATGCGCAAAATGGTGCGCAAAGGCGAGCGGCCGGCCAGATGTTGGGGCAATAGCCCTGCCTCTTCTTCGCTTTCGCGAAGTAACGAATCGTCCAGCGATTCGCCCGCCGCGGCCAAGCCGCCCACAAGGGTATCCCACAAGCCCGGATCTGTTGTCTTACTGAGCGAACGCCTGGCAATCAACAAGCGGCCATCAGGTCGCCAGGCATTCAGGTGCACCGCCCGCGTCAACATGCCCAGTGGCCTAACTGCTCCGCGCTCGATAGCGCCGAGACGCCGGCCTTCGCCCACCACATCCAGCAGCTCGCCACGCCAGGCTCGCACGCATCCGGCCTCATTTAAGGTAACAGCAAGTTGCTCGAGTACAGTATCGATACGCAGGCGCTTGGCCGGCACGGCCGACACGTGCACGGCCTCCAGGTTGACTTCCACACCAGGGAGGCTTTGAATGGCATGGGTAGCGCGCGATGTAATCCACCCTGCCACCCGCCCCGACACCGTCAAGGGACGTGAGCCGGCCGGCGGAAGGTGCTGCGCCCGACGCAACAACTGCGTGTAACGCTTCTCGATGGCCGATAAAGGCACAGCTGGGGGGAAAGCATTCATGGCGGCAATTGTAATAGAGGGCCTCTTAACTACAGCAACACTTGGCCGCAACACAGCTTAACTTTTAGGTATAACGAGCCTAATATGTAGCGTTAGCTCTAACACAAGCCGCCTTGTTCGCTATAATTCTGCGGTTTTTCCAGGCAAATTAATCGAGCAGGTAGTTCTGAGGCCGAGCTGTATAAGCCTGCCGTCTAATCATCGTGCGCCATTCAGTGGTTTCCTAGCAATCGCGGGCCTCTTCAAGAAAGTGAGCTACTGGCGACGCACACCGCATTTCGAGGTCAGCATGAAGAAGTTGAGAGGGGTACTGGGGACAGGTGCATTGCTGCTGGCAACTGCAGCCGGTGCACAGGTCAGTGACATGCCCGGAGGTCCAAGGGTCAATCAGCTTAACCTTCCAGATGGGGTTACGCAGCTTGCCCGCGAGATCCAGTGGCTGCACTGGCTGTTGCTTGGCATCTGTACGGTAATTTTCATCGGTGTCTTTGGGGTAATGCTTTACTCCATCATCATGCACCGCAAGTCCAAGGGCCATCAGCCCGCCACTTTCCACGAGCACCTCGGCATCGAAGTGGCCTGGACGGTCATCCCTTTCATCATCGTCATTGCCATGGCGCTGCCAGCCACTCGAACCGTGGTGGCCATGAAAGACACCTCGGGCGCCGACCTTACCGTCAAGGTCACAGGCTACCAGTGGAAGTGGGGCTACGAGTACGTTGACGGGCCGGCTTCGGGGGTCAGCTTTCTCTCCACGCTGTCCACACCTCGCGCTCAAATCCATAACCAAGAGCCTCGCGGCCAGTTCTATCTGATGGAAGTCGACAACCCTCTGGTCGTACCCGTCGATAAGAAAGTTCGCATCGTGCTCACCTCGGGCGACGTCATCCATTCCTGGATGGTGCCTCATCTGGGTGTCAAACAAGACGCCATCCCCGGTTTGCTTCGCGACATCTGGTTCCGTGCCGAAGAAGTTGGCGAGTACCGTGGCCAGTGCGCCGAGTTATGCGGCAAGGACCACGCCTTCATGCCTATCGTGGTCAAGGTTGTCAGCCAGCAAGAGTACGACCAGTGGGCTGCCGAGCAGCGCAAGGCCCTGGCCAGCGCCGCCGATGACCCAACCCGCGAATACACCACCGAAGAGTTGGTTGCACGCGGTGAACAAGTTTACGGCTCGCTGTGCGCCGCCTGCCACCAGGCAAATGGCCAGGGTTTGGCGCCTGCCTTCCCCGCCTTGGATGGCAACGAAGAATACGTCCTGGCTCCCATGAAGGACCAGATACTTACTGTTCTTAACGGTCATCCCGGGACCGCCATGGCCGCCTTCCGCGACCAACTGAACGACGTCGAGATCGCTTCGGTCATTACCTATACCCGCCAAGCCTGGAGCAATGCGGGCAAGGGTCCCGATCCGGTCGTGCAACCCGCCGACGTTACCGCCCTGCGCTGATCTGCCGGAATGCGCTTGAACTTATCACCAGTTTTTATCGGAACCCTCAAAAGGTTCTGATCAAGTAGGAAGGAGTCCACCATGAGCAGTGTAACTGCCGATCATGTACCGGCCAGCCAGGGCCACGATGATCACCATCACGCCAAGCCGCATGGCTGGCGGCGCTGGTTGTTCGCCACCAACCACAAAGACATCGGGACGATGTACCTCATCTTCTCGTTCCTGATGCTGCTCGAGGGCGGAACACTTGCCCTGCTGCTACGCACCGAGCTGTTCGAGCCCGGGCTGCAGTTTTTTCAGCCTGAACTGTTCAACCAGTTCACCACCATGCACGGCCTCATCATGATTTTCGGGGCCATCATGCCGGCGTTCGTCGGTTTCGCCAACTGGATGATTCCGCTGCAAATCGGCGCGTCCGATATGGCATTTGCCCGGATGAACAACTTCAGCTTCTGGCTGTTGCCGGTCGGCGCCACCTTGTTCACGATTTCGTTCTTCGTACCCGGTGGCGCTACGGCGTCGGGCTGGACCATGTATGCACCCTTGTCGCTGCAGATGGGTCCAGGCATGGATTTCGCGATTTTTGCGGTCCACATCCTGGGTGCTTCGTCCATCATGGGCGCCATCAACATCATCGTCACCATCCTGAACATGCGCGCACCGGGCATGACGCTGATGAAGATGCCGCTGTTCTGCTGGACCTGGCTTATTACGGCCTACCTGCTTATTGCAGTGATGCCCGTATTGGCCGCTGCAGTCACCATGCTGCTCACCGACCGCCACTTCGGCACCGCGTTCTTTAACGCCGCGGCCGG
>JAJUGB010000093.1 GCA_029268595.1 Alcaligenaceae bacterium
CCGTCTTGCCTGCGGTTGCCGGCGCCGGCGTCGGCGCCTATATTGGCTCCCTGGCCGGAGCCATGCGGCCGATGGGGAAGAAGCGCTATCGACCTCCAGCAGAGGCTGCGCGTGCTGAAAAACGAAAGGGCCGCCCAGGTGGCGTTCTACTTGCCGTTCGCACGGTACCGGAACACGAAATACATATTGCCCGGATGCTGAAGGACTCTGGCGGCATCGAAGTAGAACGTGCCAACGGACGGTGGGAGAACGGACGTTGGCAAGACTTTGATCCCCTCGTCAGCCCGCAATTGGAAAAGAACATCTGAAAGCGGGCGAATGCGGTACTCGCCTGTCAACAGTCCACTCCAGCGCAGTTCAAATCGGCAGGCAGCGCCTTGATATAGTCGCGCAGTCTAGTACAAAACCGCAATACCGAAGGGGCCAAGCCCCTTCTTGCTACCCACACAGTATCTTCCCGCTTCTGGCCCGATGTGATTCGCCCGTGATGGACACCCGGCAAAAATGCTGTAGGCGATACTCCCTTTCCAAGAAGTTTGTGGACTGCGGCCGCGGCTCCAGCGAATCACTAAAAAGTCATGGAGCCGTGCATGCCTCCGAGTCATTCCCGCATTCGACACCGGGTGTTGGTGGCAGGTTCACGCGGGTTCTCGGGGACGCCGATTACGTCTCGGCCTCTTAGACGGCGTTCAAGGACGGTTCAAGACTCAGCATACGCAGGCGTAATCCGATGCGCCGTATCCAATTCATTAACGTAATCAACTAAGCGAGACAGCGCATAGCGCGCTGCGGCATCGCGAATTTCGTTTCGATCGCCGCTAAAGCGGCGCGTTTCACTGAATACCGCTATATCGTCATCGTTGCTGCCGGGTAGCAGTTTAAAGGCCCAGGCGAAACACTGGGTACCGGCCGGGATCTCGTCATCCGTGCTGTCTGCCACCCCTGTGTCGGCAATGGCCACATTGGCGCGGCTATTGCGAAGTGCGCCCAACACCATTTCCCGCGCCACCTCCTCACTTGTCAGGTTGTACTGCTCGATGGTTTCCGCAGACACACCGAGCAGACTCTGCTTAGCTTGAGGGGAGTAAACAACAAAAGCGCAATCAAGCGACTGGCCTGCACCCGGCACATCGGCCAACGTGGCGGCAATCAGGCCGGCCGTGCACGACTCCGCAGTCGTCAGCATTAATGAGTGTTGACGCATGAAACGAGCGACGTCCGCGACATCGTGCATGCAGTTCTCCTATTGGACGACGCCGGCGACAAGGCACTGATTCAATAAAATATTGCTTACGGTCGAGCTTTCCCCGTTCACAGTCTGCGTCATTTCCTGGGTAAGCATTCCGCCATTAGCGGTGGCGACATTCGACTTGTCGAATTTCTCGGTCGTCCAGGTGTAGCCGTTACCCGAGAACGTGTTGCCTATCACGTCGGTATTGCTTGATGTTGTCCGCGTCAGGTCCACGGCCTGGTTCTTGTAGATGACTTTGGCCGCCAAAGCCTCGTCACCCTGGAAGGTGTACTGCACGTTCAACGGCTGCTGCATTCCGCTGGGGCCGCAACTATATTGGACGGTGGTCTGAGAAAGCTGGCGCGGATCTTCGGGTGCGGCGCAAGCTACTAATCCTGCACTGAGAAACACGCCGGTCAGGCTCAAAAGTTCGCGTTTCATACAAAGTCCTTTAAAGTTCCAGGCTGACGCCTGCTCCCGGCGGCTTCCAGCAAATAGCACGCCAGCCCCCTTCCCAAGCGCCTAATCGCTCTGGCAAGGCAGGTGTCTCGTACAATGAACAAATCAACGAAGAAACAGGACGGCGGTCAGGGGGCGCGCAGCTAGCGCCCCCAGCCATTTATTGACAGCTCAAACGCTTTAGGCTTTGTAATTGGAGAGGTAGGTATATGTCGCTTAAGCTTCAAGTCATCATCTGCAGCACACGCCCCGGTCGCATCGGCCCTGCAGTGGGTCACTGGTTTAATGATTACGCCAACAAGCAGGGCAAATTCGAAAGCTCTCTGGTGGACTTGGCGGATTTCAATCTTCCCCTCTACGACGAAGCCCACCATCCGCGTGAACGCAATTATCAGAAGCAACACACACGCGACTGGAGCGCCAGTGTCGAGCTGGCTGATGCCTATGCATTCGTTACACCGGAGTACAACTACGGCCCGCCACCCTCGTTCGTCAACGCACTCAACTACCTGTACAAGGAATGGAATTACAAGCCCTGCGGGTTTGTCAGCTATGGCGGCGTGTCTGGTGGAATGCGCGCTGTCCAGCTTGAAAAGCAGTTGGTCACCACGCTGAAAATGATGCCCATGGTGGAAGGTGTAGCGATTCCCATGGTGGCCACACTCATGGACGAAAGCCGCCGCCACTTCAAGGCCAACGACCTTGTGGAAAACAGCGCGCAAACCATGCTGGACGAGCTCTATCGCTGGGCTCAGGCACTGAAAACCATGCGCCAGTAACTTGTCGTAGAACTAATGGGGAGGGTTAAATCGCCTCCCCTATTCCCAATAGCGCCAGCACGCCCATAATAAGAAATATGCCCGCGGCCACCCCGTGCACGAGCCGCATCGGAATACGATTCGCGAATTTGTCACCGACAAATACCGCCGGTACATCGGCGATAAGCATCCCCAAAGTGGTGCCCGCCACTACCGGAAGCGCATACACATAATTCGCCGCCAAAGCCACTGTGGCGATTTGCGTCTTGTCGCCCATTTCGGCCAGAAAGAAAGTAACGAACGTGGCTCCGAACACGCCCAGCCGCCGCGCCACTTGCGTCTCCTCTTCTTCGATTTTGTCCGGAATCAGCGTCCAGGCAGCCATCACGATAAACAGTCCGCCCAATATCCAGCGCAGAACGTCAGCGTCGATCACCGAAGTGACCCAGGCTCCCAGAGCGCCGGCAAGACCATGATTAATCAGTGTCGCCGCCAGGATTCCAATAATTATGGGGAGAGGCTTCTTGAAGCGTGCGGCCAATATAAAGGCTAGCAGCTGTGTTTTATCACCGATCTCGGCTATTGCGACGATGCCGGTGGATACGAGAAATGATTCCATGAACAGTGTTTAATGCCGGCGTACCAAAGACTGCACGACGCGCGCCGGCGCCGCGTCATGCAGTCAAAAGTCTTGCCAAGCATTCGCCTCTGAGGCGCGCCGCCTGCACCATGGCCAGTTGGGCCAAGTATGTTGATGCAAGCTACCCATGTCGGGTGCGGCTACTCCCTAATGACCGCCCGATTGTATAGGAATCGGCCGACGCCCGCCGCCGACGGCTAAAGCCCTATCATGCATTGGCGCGCGCTGCCACCTATAATGAAAGCTTCCTGCCGCAAGCGCCGTAGCGTGATATGCCGCCGTAAAAGGCGCGAAGGAAACGAAACACGTGCGCTCCAGAACAAAGCCCCCTTCCCCCTCTCAAGAGGTCGCCCGTCATGAGCTCATCTGTGCACACCCCTACTCAACAGGAAACCGTCACCCGTTTGCGGACGATGGAGCGACGTGTCATTGGTCGACCAACCTCCGACGGCGCGGGCGTCAAACTGACGCGTGTATTGACGCAAGATCTTCAACGGCGACTCGACCCCTATCTCATGCTGGACGCCTTCGGCACCGATAACCCCGAGGACTACATCGGCGGCTTTCCGGATCACCCCCATCGCGGGTTCGAAACAATCACCTATATGATCGCCGGACAGATGCGCCACAACGACAGCTACGGTAATGAAGGGGTGTTGCGAAATGGTGGTGTGCAATGGATGACCGCGGGTCGAGGCGTCATTCATTCCGAGTTGCCAGAACAGGCCGAGGGTGCGATGGAAGGCTTTCAGCTTTGGTTGAACCTCCCGTCACAGGACAAAATGACCGAACCCTGGTATCAGGACTTTCAAAGCGAGGACATCCCCGAATTCCGTACGCCGGCGGGCGTGAAAGCGCGAGTCATTGCGGGACGCAGCCACGGTGTCAAAGGCGCGATGGAACGCCCCATTACCCAGCCCTTATATCTGGATTTGCACTTTGAAGGCCCGGCACAGTTCGAACAAAGTCTGTCGCCCACCGCAAACGCCTTTGTATATGTGTACCGGGGAGACGTCGTGATCGATGGCGAAACGGTGCCATCTGGAAGCATGGCTATATTGAATAATGCCGCAATGGCCGATGGTGTCATACTGCAGACAAAGGCTTCTGCTCGGGCATTACTTATTGCTGGCGAGCCCTTGCACGAATCCATTGCCCAGTACGGACCGTTTGTAATGAATACACAGCAAGAGTTGCTGCAGGCGGTGCAAGATTTCCAGGCCGGAAAGTTTTCGCGGGCAAATCGATCGGGTTAAGCACCTCGGTCGGGTTAAGAATCACCCAGATTTTTCTGTACCCAGACTTCGCATTCAATGGCCATGGCCACGACCGCTTTCAAGATGGCGCCCTCCGATAGCCCTGCCTCGCGCTGCTCTGCAATAAAACGGTCGGCGCTTTCAGCGGTGGGCATCCAGTCGTGCTCGGGCTGAATCTCCAAGCCATTGACGTGCTTGATATTGCCGTTGGGCAGAATATACCAACCACTCATGACGGGTCGCTGTCCACTTCTGACACTTTATGGTTCTGAAACCAGTGGCCCAGCTTGGCTTCTTTCGTGCGTAAATAGCCTTCGTTATAGCGATTTCGATTCACTTCGAGGGGCACCCGCTCGACCACATCAATACCCAGTTGACGCAAGGCATCGACTTTGCGCGGGTTGTTTGTCATGAGTCGGAGGCTGGTAATGCCGAAGTAATTGAGCATGGGTCTGCACACATCGTAGCGGCGCAGATCGGCCGGAAAACCCAGCTGTTCATTTGCCTGTACAGTGTCGGCCCCCTGATCCTGCAGCTGGTAGGCTCGTATCTTGTTCACCAAGCCTATGCCACGGCCCTCTTGACGCAAGTACAGCAAAGCACCGCGCCCCTCAGCGGCTATGGTTTGCAATGCGGTCTCCAGCTGAGCGCCACAATCACAGCGTTGGCTGAACAGACCGTCTCCTGTCAGGCACTCTGAGTGCACCCGTGCCAGGACTGGACGACCGTCGCCTACCTCGCCTAACGTAAGCATGACGTGTTCTTTTCCGGTTTCGGGGACGACAAAGGCATGTAACTGGAAGACCGCCCATGGCGTGGGCAGATCGCAAGAGGCAACGTAATCCAATTGAATTCTCTGGTGTAGCGGCAAACGCAAATAGCTGACTTCCGAAGTGGGTCAGCGAACTGAGTAGATTAACATTGTTTGGCCACTTGCCCGCCCTTGCGGGGCCTCAAAAGAAACCTTGCGGGGCCTCAAAAGAAAATTAGAGCAGGCTGTGAAGAGCGTACTCGCCGGGGCTCTCGTGCCAGGCGTCCTGGGCCAGTTTGGCGCGAATTCGCGCGACAGCCTGGGACCGCAACTGAGAGACCCTTCCTTCCGTGATGCCCATTACCAAGCCAATTTCCTTTTGATTCAGGTCCTGCTCAAATTGCAAAGACAAGAGCAGCTTTTCGCGTTCGGGCAGTTCCTCTATGGCTTGAACCAAGGCGGCCCTGAGACCGTCGGACACCAGCTGGTTTAATGGATTGCACCACTCGCCTTCTGCCTGGGGCGCGGCCATATCCAGACCTTCCTCGTTGGAATCGCTTTGTCCGCGCGCCAGATCTTCGTAGTGGATAATTTGCGCGCCGCGCGCCTCTTCCAGGAGGAGGTGGTATTCGGGCATAGACAGATTGAGCTCTTCGGCGATCTCTGTTTCTGTCGGTGCACGCAGCAACTTGTTATGCAGGCGATGAACGGCAGTTTCGAGGCTGCGGGCTTTGGTCCGTACGCTGCGCGGCAGCCAGTCCTGGCTACGCAACTCGTCAAGCATGGCGCCGCGAACGCGAGTCATGGCGTAAGTTTCGAACTGCGCGTCGGGCGTTTGCTGATAGCGCCGCACTGCGTCCAGCAGACCCATCATGCCGGCCTGCATGAGATCGTCGAGTTCGACACTGGCCGGCAGCCTGGAAATAAGCTGCATAGCCACCCGCCGAACCATGGGCGCGTGCTGTCCAACCAGCTGGTCTTCGGAAGTACACATGCGCGAGAAAAACGGAGCAATACCTAGAGGAGAATCGATCCATTGTCGCGCCAAATAGAAACACAATTGATCGGATCAAACCTTACTTTCCTTGCTTGTTCCGACTATTAGCTCCAATCGCACGAATCAAGCCTAAAGTCGGGGTTATTCCCGCCGTTATAACGTTCGTCGAAAGAATTCATTCACGGCGCCGCACCGACGTAAACACGCTTACCGTATTTCTCTGGAACCCGAACTCAAAAAAACAACAGGAGCCTCAAGACATGGTCAACCCGCTTGTACCCGCGACCTCGTCGCTACCGGCCAGTCCTCTTCCAATCGAAATAGAACGCCCTGCACTGCCCGAAGCAGCGGTTCAAGTGACTGCTGCTGCTCAGACACAAAACGCGGGCATGACTTCAGCCGACCAAAAAGGCCAGGGCGGGTTGGGCCGCGATGCCGAGTCTCCGCTAGACCGTGCGCTTGAAGAGCTTAACGGCACTCTTGAGGCCTGGTCTACAGGCATGCGCTTCGACATTGATCAAGATGCTCAACGGGTTGTCGTATCCATTGTAGACAACGCCACCGGCGAGGTATTGCGCACGGTACCCAGCGATGCGGTCATCAAGATCGCCAAAATGATCGTGCAGTTACAGGGCAAGGGAATCAGCACGACAGCTTGAACTGTGTTTGCTGACGGCCCGCGACTGGCCGTCCGCGACTGGCCGTCCGTGGTTGACCGTCGGTAGGTAATATCGCGAACAGGACGCACATAGCTGCTTTGTCGTAGGCATTGAAACCCGGCAAGCTAATTCAAAATATACGCATTATCAAAGGTTAAACATGGCTGTCTCTTCTATCGGCGTTGGTTCTGGCCTCCCTCTCGAGGACCTTTTGCGCGACCTGCGTAACAGCGAAAACACCGCTCTGGCGCTCATTCAATCCAAGCAAGTCACGGCCGAGAACCGGCTGTCTGCATACGGTAAGATTCAGAGCGCCATCGAAGCCATGCAAACGGCCGGTAAAAACCTGGCCAAGGCCGATACATACGGCGCGCTGAAAACCACAGTCAGCTCGGACGCCTTTACCGCCAGCGCCAGCACCAAAGCTATTGGGGGCAAGTACAGCATCACAGTAGAGAGCTTGGCCACGTCTCAGACCTTGGTTACCCAGGGCGTAGCCGATCGTGAAGCGGCCAACGGCACGGGCGGCAAAGTCACGTTTACTTTGGGCGACGGCACGACTAAAGAACTTGACCTAGCCGGCAAAGATACGTCCATCAACGGCTTGGTGAAAGCCATCAATGAGGCCGATCCGTCGTTAGGCATTCGTGCAACAGTCGTCAACGACGGTTCGGGCACGCCGCATCGCCTGTTACTGACTACCGAGGGCACGGGAACAAAGGCCGCCATCGGCGACATCACAGTCGACGGTAACGACGACCTGCAAGCACTTATCGGCTTTACCCAAGGCCAGGCCGGCCCTGTATCGGAAGAAGCGGCCACCGACGCCACCTTGAAGATCAACGGCATTAGCA
This sequence comes from Alcaligenaceae bacterium, assembly GCA_029268595.1. Classification (GTDB taxonomy): domain Bacteria; phylum Pseudomonadota; class Gammaproteobacteria; order Burkholderiales; family Burkholderiaceae_B; genus JAJUGB01. The sequence goes on from JAJUGB010000093.1 coordinate 7,606, forward strand.
TCACCAGCAATACCAACGAAGTCAAGGACGCCATTGAGGGTGTCACCCTCACACTGTCCAAGGTATCGACCGACCCTGTCACCATGACGGTTGCGCGGGACGACTCGGTAGCGACACAGGCCATCAACGCCTTCGTCACGGCCTACAACAACTTGCAGAACACCATCAAGTCGCTGACCTCGTATAACGTCGAGAGCCAGCAAAGCAGCGCGTTGACGGGCGATACACTGGCGCGCCGCGCGCAGACCCAGATGCGTGACCTGTTGAATGTCGTGGCTACTGAGGGCAGCGTTCGGTCGATGTCGCAGCTGGGCATCACCACTGACCACGCCACCGGCTTGCTCAAGGTGGACAACGACACGTTGGCCAAGGCACTTAAAGAAAACCTGACGGACGTCAAGAACCTGCTTAGCGGTGAAAACGGACTAAGTTCGCGTATTGCGTCCACCACCGATGTGTTCTTGCGCAGTGACGGCTTGATCAGCGCGGCCAAAGAAGGCGCAGATCGCCATATCAAAGACCTGCGCGACCAGTACGACGCCACAGCCGCCCGCATTGACGCGCGCATGGAAAACTACCGGCGACAGTTCACCGCCCTGGACGGCATGGTGGCTCAGATGAACTCCATCAGCACCTACCTGACACAGCAGTTGTCCATGCTGGGCAATTTAGCGAAAGATTCCAAATGACTTACTCGTTACCTAGAGGCCCGCGCCGTGCGCAATCGGCGCAAGCCTATGCAAGCATTGGCCTGGAAACCAAGGTACTCAGCGCCACTCCTGAACAACTCATTACTTTGTTGTTCGACGGGGCACAAGCCGCCATGGCCAAGGCGCGCCTGTATATGCAAAGCAACAATATACAGGGGCGCGGCCAGGCAATATCGAAGGCCATCGACATTGTCGACTCTGGCCTGAAGGCCAGCGTCGACATGGAAGCTGGCGGTGAGCTGGCCACAAACCTGACTGCCACTTACGAATTGATTATTCGTAATTTGCTATTGGCCAATCTGCACGCCGACCTAAGCAAGCTGGACCTTGCCGAGCGCCTTTTGACCGATATCGCCGATGCTTGGCGCACGGCCGTCGGCACTACCTCAGCTACTCAAGCAACGCCTGCCTGACCGACTTTGCCCGTTGGCCCGACAACGCTGTTTTCGACTTATACCCAGGCATCCCTACGGCGGACCCTTTCATGACCACCTCCGACACGATTCTCCGTCAATACGAACTCATCGCTGACATCTCGGGCAAAATGTTGGAACTTGCCAACAAGGACAAGTGGGATGAGGTCATTGTGCTCAGTCAGCGTTATTACGAAGCCGTCGAAGCTTTACGCGAGATGGGGCCGCTTGATGAAGCCAATCGCCGTGCGCGAAAATCCTTGCTCAGCAAAATTTTGGACGACGACGCGCGCATCCGTAATTTGGCTGCACCGGAATTAGTCCGCCTGGGCGCCCTGCTGGGCAACATGAAACGTCACCAAAACGTTCTGAAGGCCTATTGCGGAACGCCTAGTAACCAGGTGTAGGCATGGTAGGTCCGTCCCAGCTCGGCACCCTACTGATTCAGCGGTTGGACGCTGTGCTCGGAGTACCGCAATCGCAGCAGACCAATCTGGCTACTGGCGCTCGACCGGATGCTGTACGGCAGCCCGATAGCACTGCCCGACCAGATCAAGTCAAACAAGACCTTGGCCGTCATCCGCGTGAATCGGTGGACAAGGCCCGCTCTCAGGGCGAGCAAGGCATACAACGAGCCATCCAGCAAGGAAAGCTGGACGTCCAACAACGCCTGCTCGGCGCTTCGACGAGCCATTCCAGTACGCCCTCAGCGCCCACAACACTGGGCGCCGCGGCTCGTACGATATTGGCCTTACTAAGCCTGTTCCCCGATTCCGCGCCACCACTGGCGGGCAGGTCGCCCTTACTTACAGCCGGTGGGCTGCCGGCGGGCGGTAGTGGAACCGGCTCAAATCCCGTTCCAACGAGTGCTGGAGCCCATGGCGGCGGACAAGCTGCCTTCTCATCGGCGGCCTCTGCACAAGCCGGCGCTTCGCACATCACCCCAGGAGCGACTGCATCTGCCTCACCAACTAGCACCACGGGCCATCCAGGCGCGGCAGCGCCATCCGGCCCAGGGTCCTCTGCAACGGCTGGCGGCCCGGGAACGACATCTGGGCAAGCAACGTCCCCAATGCCCCCTGGTGCTCCCGCGGGAACGCAAGCCTCGGCTCTGAGCTTCGCAGCCCAGGCTTCCTCGCCCTTGGCGGCCAACTTCTCCCATGCCTTGGTTCAAACCTTACAGGGCAGTGGCCTTTTCTATGAATCGCATTTGAGCGCCCTCGCATTTGGACGGCACCAACTGGCCAGTATTCAACAAGAGCCTCAAGCGCTTTTGCATCAGCTCGACCATCGCACGGGCGAAGCCGCCCCAGGGCGTCCGGGTCCTCGCGCAGGAGCCGATCTTGGACAAGCGGGACAACCAGGCACCCACGGCGGCACAACCGCAGGCCCCGCTTCCGGGTCGGCCCAGACTTTGGGCGCTCTGCATCCTGAGACCCATTTGTTGGTGCGGCAACAACTGGAAGTGCTCGCCAATCAGGTCGTAGCTTGGCGAGGTGAGGCCTGGGAGGGCGCGCCCATGCATTGGGAAGTCCGTCGCGCTTCGGATGACCGCTCGGCCGGCGCCGATGCGAGTGAGGAGCATTGGGCGACGCGCTTGGTGTTGCATTTACCGACCCTCGGCCAGGTTGAAGCAAAGTTGAGCCTGTATAACGACTCTGTGGTCATGCGGCTGGTGGCGCCCGACGCCGCCCAGACGCTCAGCCAGCACACGGCCGATTTACGCAGTCAGTTTCTGAGGGCGGGACTGACCCTTGAGCAGTTGTCCATACAGGAACAAGAGCACGAGTCGTCGCCCTTAAGCAACGAGGACCACGCTTCCTTTGATAGTCCATCGCCTTCAGAGCCGTCTAAATGACATCAGAGTCGCAAAACGCCAAGGCGCGCGCAAGCGCTGTAGCGATCTCCTACGACAAGCAAGATAGCGCGCCGCGTGTCGTAGCCAAGGGTTATGGAAACATCGCCGAGACCATTATCCGGACGGCTAAAGAACACGATTTATACGTGCACGAGTCGCCCGAGCTGGTTGGCTTATTGATGCAGGTGGATTTGGACCAGCACATTCCGCCGCAGCTATATCAAGCCATTGCCGAGCTATTGGCCTGGCTGTATGCACTCGAAAATGGTCAGGGGGAAGCAAATGGACAGGGGGAAGTACAGGCGCCCGGGGACGCAGCTCCGGCCACTTAGACCCCGCGGACTGCCGTGACCAGAGCTTCTTAATTTAGAACGCCTACAAAGGCATGCTGGCGATTTCCTGGTACGCCGCTACCAGGCGGTTACGCACCTGTACCGACGCCTGGAAGGCGATGCCTGCCTTTTGCATGTCGATCATGACGTCGTTCAAGGAGACGTCCGGGTCGCCCAAGGAAAACGCCTTCGCCCCCTGGGTTGCCGTGTTTTGCATGGTTGAAACGCGTTCCAGCGAACGCTGCAATTCGGCAGCAAAGCCGCCTGCATCGACCGTTCGCGACGATTCCGCCCGGGGGCCGGAAACAGCTTCCCCCGCGGCTGTGCGCGCCAAAGAGCGCATTTGAGCCAGTACGGATTCAATAGCGGAAGAATGGGAAATGGACATAGCGCCTGGGAAGAAACGTACAGAAGGTAACGTACTGTATCGGATCTAATGGAAATGCAAGCGGCTTATCTACTGCCAAAACACGTCGCTTTTTCCATCTTCGAAAGCCGGTTAACTCTTTAACATCACTCCGGCTCCCCAATAAGCGGCCATTTCTGCTCGTGCGACGGATTAAAAAGGAACAGGCGACTAAAAGCGCGGTTGTTCCTCCCTTGGGATATCCCTCAGGCGGGCAATAATTTTAGCTTCCCTCAACTTGCCTCGTCGCATGCAAACCGTAACAACGACCATTCCGACCAGTCTGTGGCCTCATCGTCCGGCCGTGGGAGACGATCGATGAGCCAGGCACAGGCTCTGATGGAGCGTTTCCCTGTGCTGGCCAAGGCCCGCACGTTACCGCTGCCCGCAGTAATGGGCGCGGCGGCCACGCTGGTTGCACTCATTGTCGTACTCCTTCTGTGGTCCCGCGGCCCCGAATACCGGGTGCTGTTTTCCAACCTGGAAGACCGAGACGGAGCGGCCATAGTCACCGCCCTGACCCAGATGAACGTGCCTTACAAGTTCTCGGATACGGGCACGTCTATATTGGTTCCCGAGGACCGCGTCCATGAAGCGCGTCTGCAACTGGCCGGACAGGGCCTGCCTCGCGGCGGCGGCGTAGGGTTCGAGCTCCTCGATCAGACGCGCTTCGGTGCCAGCGAGTTCACTGAACAGGTCAACTATCAGCGCGCGCTCGAAGGCGAACTGGCCAACTCCATACAGTCGGTGCACGCCGTACAACAAGCACGGGTGCATCTGGCCATACCTCGCGAGACGCTGTTTGTCCGCGACCGTCAAGAGCCCACCGCTTCGGTACTGGTCACCCTTTACCC
>JAJUGB010000094.1 GCA_029268595.1 Alcaligenaceae bacterium
GCCGCATGCGCGGGGCCGTATTCTTTGCACACCATGACAACCAAATCATCACCGACCGAGCCGGCAACCCTCCCGAAAAGCTTCGAACCAGAGCAAATTGAGTCGCGCTGGTACCAAGAATGGGAACGCCGCGGCTGCTTCAAGGGAGGCCAACACGTGCAAGCTCCTCCCGGTCGCCAAAGCCAGCCCTATGCTGTGCAGTTCCCACCGCCCAACGTCACCGGCACCTTGCACATGGGTCATGCCTTCAATCAGACTGTCATGGACGGGCTGGTGCGTTACCACCGCATGCTGGGTGATGACACGGTGTTTATTCCTGGCACAGACCACGCGGGCATTGCCACGCAAATCGTGGTGGAGCGACAGCTGGATGCTCAGAATATTTCGCGCCACGACCTCGGGCGAGAAAAATTCCTCGAGAAGGTCTGGGAATGGAAACACCAGTCGGGCAATGCCATCACCGAACAGTTTCGCCGCCTGGGCTCCTCGGCCGATTGGGATCGCGAATATTTCACAATGGACGACAACCTGTCGCGAGGCGTCGTCGAAGTGTTCGTCCGGCTGTATGAACAGGGCCTGATTTATCGCGGCAAACGTCTGGTCAACTGGGATCCCGTACTCGGAACCGCCGTATCCGACCTGGAGGTGGTCAGTGAAGAAGTAGACGGCTTCATGTGGCAGATACGCTACCCCCTGGCCGAGCCGCATGGCGACCTCACGCACCTTGTGGTGGCAACGACTCGCCCCGAAACCATGCTTGGTGATGTGGCTGTCATGGTGCACCCGGAAGACAAACGGTATGCACACCTGATTGGCAAGCAAGTGCGCTTGCCGCTTTGCGACCGGTTGATACCCATCATTGCCGACGAGTATGTCGACCGCGAATTCGGCACCGGAGTCGTGAAGGTGACGCCCGCCCATGACTTTAACGACTACGCCGTTGGGCTGCGTCACGAACTGCCGCAGATCAGCATTCTGACTCTCGATGCCAAAATCAACGAGAACAGCCCCGAAGCCTATCAAGGCCTGGATCGCTACGTCGCCCGTCAACGGATTGTCGAAGACCTGCAGACTTTGGGCCTGCTCGACGCGGTCAAGCCACACAAACTGATGGTGCCGCGCGGAGACCGCACCAATTCGGTCATCGAGCCCATGCTGACTGATCAATGGTTTGTGGCCATGTCCAAACCGGCCCCCGAGGGCACTATTAACCCAGGCAAGAGCATTACTGAAGTAGCGCTGGAGGTCGTCAACGACGGACGGGTGAAGTTCTACCCGGAAAACTGGACGACTACCTATAAGCAGTGGCTGGAAAACATACAGGACTGGTGCATTTCGCGTCAGTTATGGTGGGGCCATCAAATCCCCGCATGGTATGCACCCGACGGGCAAGTCTTTGTGGCCCACTCCGAAGAAGAAGCGCTTGAAAAGGCAGCTGCCGCGGGCGTGGCCGGCCCCCTGGTGCGGGACCCCGACGTCCTCGATACCTGGTTTTCGTCGGCTTTGGTCCCGTTTACAGATCTTGGCTGGCCCGACCAAACGCCGGACCTGCAGCGCTATCTCCCCTCCTCTGTGCTCGTCACGGGGTTCGACATCATCTTCTTCTGGGTAGCCCGCATGGTCATGATGAGCATGCACATGACGGGCCAAGTCCCATTCCGAGACGTCTACGTCCACGGCCTGATCTGCGACATGGACGGCAAAAAGATGAGCAAGTCCAAGGGCAATACCATTGATCCGGTCGATCTCATCGATGGCGTCAGTGTCGAGAAGCTGGTCGAGAAGCGCACTACCGGCCTGATGAACCCCCGACAGGCGGCAAGCATCGAGAAGAAAACCCGCAAGGATTATCCTCAGGGCTTTCCGGCCTACGGCACTGACGCTCTGCGCTTCACCATGGCTGCCTATGCCACACTCGGCCGCAATATCAATTTCGATTTGAAGCGCTGCGAGGGCTACCGCAACTTCTGCAATAAGCTTTGGAACGCTAGCCGCTTTGTTCTCATGAATGTGGAAGGCCACGACCTCCACAGCAATGCGCCGCAGGCGATTGCGACCGCCGACGCGTCATTTGCAGACCGTTGGATAGTCAGCCAGCTGCAGCGCCTCGAAGCTACCATCGCCCAAGGTTTTGCCGACTACCGCTTCGACAATGTTGCCAACGCGCTGTATCAATTCATATGGAATGAGTACTGTGATTGGTATCTTGAGCTGGCGAAGGTTCAGATCCAGTCCGGCTCGCCGGCCCAGCAACTTGCCACACGTCACACCCTTATTCAGGTACTGGAAACGCTGTTGCGATTGGCCCACCCGATCATTCCTTTCATCACTGAAGAGCTTTGGCAGAAGGTGTCTGTGGCCGCGGGCACCCGACAAGAGCACGAAGAGGTCAGTATTTGCGTGCAGTCCTATCCCATGTCAGATAGCGCCCTGCTCGATCCGCAGGCGGAAGAACAAGTCGCCGAACTCAAGGCCCAGGTAGAAGCTGTCCGAGCTCTCAGGGGCGAGATGAGCCTGTCACCCGCGCAACGAGTGCCGCTTCTGGCCAAGGGTGACGAGCAGACACTACACCGCAATAGCGCTTACCTGGCTGCATTGGCGAAGTTAAGTGAGGTGCAGGTGGTTGATGCCCTGCCGGATATCGGCGCTCCCGTACAGATCGTCGGCACCACCGAACTTATGTTGCACGTCGAAGTCGACGTCGAGGCCGAAAAAACGCGTTTGCAAAAAGAGATTGACCGACTCGAGGCAGAAATCGCCAAGGCCAACGGCAAACTGAACAACGCGAATTTTGTTCAGCGCGCTCCCGCCGCTGTCGTCGAGCAGGAAAAAGCACGGGTGGCCCAGTTTAGTGAGACCTTGACCAAGGTGCGAGAGCAGTTCGCTCGCTTTCAATAAGCTCTATCGGGTTTTACTCAGGAAGGCTTCGTCTTCCTGAGTAAGCAGGCCCGACGCTCGGGCGCGCTCCAATAGATCGGGTCTGCGTTCGCGGGTTAGCAGCAGCGACTGCTGGCGTCGCCAGCGTGCGATATGTGCGTGATGACCGGAAAGCAGCTCCGCAGGGACTGCCAGTCCCTCGTAGTCCTCGGGTCGCGTGTAATGGGGGCAATCCAGCAAGCCTGACAACTGGTCGTGAAATGAGTCCTGACGGGCTGACTCCGCCGCGTTAAGAACGCCGGGCAGCAGGCGAACTACGCTATCCATAATGGCCATGGCAGGTAGTTCACCGCCAGACAGGACGAAGTCGCCCATGGACACTTCCTGTGTGACGCAGCGATCAATAAAACGTTGATCAACGCCTTCATAGCGACCGCATATCAAGATTGCGCCACGGCTGTCGGCTAACGCGTTCGCCATAGCTTGATCGAATCGTCGACCAGACGGACTCATGAGAATGACCGGCGCTTCAGAGTCACTTCGTGCTTCCTTTGCGGCCTTTACGGCATCTTCCAATGGCCGCGCCAGCATGACCATACCGGGCCCACCGCCGTACGGCCTGTCGTCCACCGTTCTATGAACGTCTTGTGTAAAATCTCGCGGGTTCCACACGTCGAGGCTCCAGAGCCCCTGTTTGTGTGCTCGGCCCGTTACGCCTTGATCGCGGACAGCGTTGAACATGTCCGGAAAAAGAGATACGACGTCAAAGCGCATGCTAGAAGTCGGCCGGCCAGTCGCTATCGATGCGACGAGCGTTGAGGTCGACATGTTGGATGTGCGCTTCTACAAACGGAACAAGGATATCGACAACCCGCCCGTTCTTATCGCGCGCGAACACCAGGTTGCCTTGAGAATCGAGGCTGGCGCGTCCCACTTTCAATACGGCGTGAGCACCGTTATCGGTGACATCGAGCACCTCTCCGATGAGAGTGGGTTCGCCGTTAAGCTCACCCATCAGGCGGCACCCGATCAGGTCAATCCAATAGTATTCGTCGTCCTCGGCCGCCGGAAACTGCGCGCGCGATACGGAAACGGTGTGCGCCCGAAGCGCTTCAACCTCTTCGCGCACTGTGTAACCCTGCAACTGGGCAACCACCGTGGCGCCGTGAGGCCGCGATGAAAGGACGGAAATGGGCATGGCAGGCAGTGGCTCGCCTGCTTGGCCCACGGCAGCTGCAGGCGGTCGCAACCACCAGGTTCTGGCCTGAACCAGTACATCGGCAGGCATGGAGTACGGTTGAACCTTAACCCAGCCCTTGATGCCATAGGCCGAGACAACGCGGCCCAGCTCGACCAGGTCGTCTGGGGCCTTGTCATGACTATCCATGCGCAAGCGCAAGACCGAAGCGGCAGCCTTAGGCAGCAGCTACAGTCTGCGAGTATTCTTTGACTAGACGGGCAACGGCAGGAGAAAGTTGCGCACCGTTTTCTGTCCAGTATTGGACGCGGTCCAATGCCAGGCGAAGGTTTTCAGTACCTTCCTTGCCTACCGGGTTGTAAAAACCCAGGCGCTCAATAAAGCGGCCATCGCGACGATCCCGCGAATCAGCTGCTACTACGTTGTAAAAGGGACGCTTCTTCGAGCCGCCACGGGCTAGGCGAATCACCACCATAGGTAATCCTTTGAAAATGTTGTGAAAAACAAAAGATTCTAGCATTTTTTAGGGGCTGGCCGCAAGAACATATGGCACAACTCGCAAATGACTTACGGAGGGTCGCCCAGAGCCAGGGCCTCGTCAAAAGCACCCTGGAGATCCCGTTGTCGAAAAGGCTTGTCCAGCACCGGCACGCCATCGAACTGCTGCGGCACACCGACCCGACCGTAACCTGTGGCGAAAATGAACGGGATGCCCCGGCGTTGCAGCTGTTGGGCAACCGGGTAGCTTACCTCGCCGTCCAGATTTACATCGAGCACGGCAATGTCAAAATCCAGCTCAGCGGTCTTGCTCATCGCTTCAGCAAGACGAGACGCAAAGCCCGCCACCTGATAGCCCAGCCCGATAATCATGTCCTCGAGCAAGAGGGCCAGCATGGACTCGTCTTCAACGATGAAAACCTGCAAAGTATGTACTTGGGTCGCTGTCATGGGCGTGCCTCCGTGCATCGCAAGGCGTAATACGGACGGCTACGGTTGACGCCCAGCTTGCGCAAGGGGTGCCCATGGCGCGGTAATCGAACAGACCACGCCGCTTGGAGCGTAGTCGATCTGAACCGAACCGCCCAAATCATGCTTGAGTCCCCGTCCGAGTAGACGCGAACCAAAGCCTCGCCGCTTGGGTGGTTGAACGAGCGGGCCGCCTTTTTCCCGCCAATCGATGCGTAGTTGTTCGCCATTGCCGTCCGTGATAAGTGACCATGCGATCTCGACTTTGCCTTCTGTGTTGGACAGTGCGCCGTACTTGATGGCATTGGTGCAAAGCTCATGCAAGGCGAGTGCCAGGGCCAAGGCATACTTGGGCGAAACCTGCAGATCCGGGCCGCAGATTTCAAATCGCTCCATCCCCTGACCGCTATGAGGCGCGACATTGTCCACAATGCGGCGCAGAGAGGCACCCTCCCAACTGCGCTGAGTCAGAATATCGTGCGCCTTGGAGAGTGCCACGAGTCTGGAATCGAAAATTTCCTGTGCTTCGCTGGTGTTATGGGCTCCTCGCAGTGCTTGAGCCGCCATGGATTGCACGGTGGCGAGGGTGTTTTTTACACGGTGGTTAAGCTCGTTGACCAATAAGCGCTGCCTTTCTTCGAGACGACGGCGCTCTGTCGTATCCAGGGATGCGCCCACCACCCATTGCACTGAGCCGTCCGACGCCCGCATCGGCCCCCATGTAAACTGGAAAAAAGCGCTGTTGCCGGAGGGCGCCGTGTAGTAGACCTGGTCTTCCACGGTCTCGCCTGTCGCGAATATATGGTCCATATATCCTTCAAGACGCGATTGCAGCTCCCGAGACATATTGAAGTCAGCGAGCGTCTTTCCGCGAAGCTCCTCGGCAGTTCTTCCGAAGAAGGCATGCATCGCCGTGTTTGTGTATACAAAGCGGCGGTCCCTATCGAAGGCGTAGACCAGGGCTGGCACAGACGACAAAGTCGCTTCCAGAAATCGTGATTGATGCGACAAGGCAGCCAGCGCAGCCTCCCGTCCAGCCAATGCTCGATGGCGCTCCACAAAATCGGCAGCGCTCCAGGCCAACAGGTCGATCAGCCGCAACTCTTCTTCGCTGGGATGGTGCGGGTGTGAAAACTGGGTGCTCAAGACGCCGATGGTCTCGCCCTTACGACTGATCATTGGCGTAGACTGCGACGCGGCTATGTTCTCGGCCCTGAAAATGGCGGCCAGTTCGGGATCGAGCCCGTCAAAGGCGGCCCAGTCTTCGACCACCGAACGCCGACGATGCGCGCGAACCAGGCTTTCTCCCTCCGAGGCGAGCGCCTCTCGCCGTAAGCGCTGAATGAACGTGCTGTCGTCAGAATAGCCGCGCCACGCGAACACCTCCAGTCTCCGACCGTCGTCGCTGACCAGCTGTATGCAGCCGCGATGAGTGCCGGTGAACGCAGAAGCCGCTGCAAGTATTTCATCTAAGGCCGCTTTGAGGTCCGTCTCGGCGGCAAGCCGAGCATGAAGCTCGTACAAGCGACGCATGCCGGCCAGATCCGCGGCAAGTCGCGCCTCACTCTTGTGCAGTGCAGCTTCGGCCCGCGCCTTTTCCACAGCGGCCCAGGTGCGCTCGGCGGTTTCTTCCATAAGCAGTTGTTCTTCGCCGCGCCACTTGTGTTCCTGATCAAAAAACGCGCCCAGACAAGCGACCGGACGACCCTCTTTGACCAAGGAGGTAAACATCCAGGAGCGGATGCCGACCCGCGCATAAGCCGCCTTTTGTCGCTGACTCAGTGAGGCCTCAAGATTGATGTCGTCACGCCACTGTGTACTGCCCCGCGTGAGCAGTTCGGGCGCATTAGGCTCGAAGTCTGAGAAGCGGAAGCGCACTCCCAGAAAGGGCTGATCGGTCGGACGATGGTCTTCGCCTCGAGCCACGACGCTCTGATGTCCCCCTTCAACCTCAAAGTACGCAACGCGGTCCGCCTTCAATTGCTCGCGCAGCACCCGGCTGGCCTCACGCTGGATGAGCTCCGGATCAGCAAGAGGACGCAGTGCATCGGACAATTTCAGCAGGTAAGCCTGGCGCTCTTCGCTTTGCCGCAAGGCCCTCAGGGCCAATACATGGTTGGTTGTATCAATGGTGGTGCTGAGGAAGCCCTGAATGCGCCCCTCACTGTCTTTCAGGGGCGTCCAGCCGCCAGTCACCCACGTTATGGCCGGATCTTCTCCGTGACCGGCTAAATGCAGCTCCCGGTCCACGTACTCGAGCGCTACGCCCTCTTGAAACAGGCGTTCGATGGCCGGCTCCAGCATGTCCGAGAGTTCAGGCCAGGTTTGAAGCAGTGGGCGTCCAAGCGCGAAGGGATGGCGCGAGCCCAGATAACGGGCGTAACGGTCGTTGTAGAGTTGACAAAGCTCTTTACCCCAACAGACAGACGCCGACTGCGGCATGGCCAGCATGATTTGCACAGCAGTACGCAGGCTTTGAGGCCAGCTTGCAATCGGCCCAAGGGGCGTGGACGCCCAGTCGTGGGCCTGGATCCGACGCGCCATCTCGCTGTTATGTATAAGAAAGGCGTCGGGGGCTTCCGCTGTTATATCGCTGTCGTTAATACTGGCATTCCAATCCTGGACCATGGAACGCGCCTCCGTCCTTGATCTTGCAGTCCTGCGGGATTGAAACATGTTAACTCATGCTGCTTGCCCTACGCGCCTCCACGGCAACGCTGAAATGAACTGATACAACGGAACGTAACACCGCTTTACAAGACCCGGCCGACTAGCGCCTTGCCAGATAGTGTTCTACAGACTGGTCGCTTTGGTGTTGCGCCAGCAAAGTGTTGCCGGTCTGGCGCGAAAAAGCCTGGAAGTCGCGCACAGCATGTGGGTCAGTCGTGATGACTTTCAGGACCTGGCCGCTGTTCAATTGAGACAAAGCCTTCTTGGCGCGCAAGATCGGCAAAGGGCACTTCAAGCCAGTCGCGTCGACTTCCAGGTCGAACTCAGGCAGTTCGGATAATTGCTCGGACATATCAAGCCTCTAATCGGCCCAACACCCATTGGTGCACGCTCTCTATGGCGGCCGGCAAGGCAGCCATGTCGGTGCCGCCACCCATAGCCATATCGGGACGCCCACCGCCTTTTCCGCCGATCTGGGAAGCAACCGCCCCCACAAGCTCGCCAGCCTTCACCTTGGCGACCAAATCGGGAGTCACCCCAGCCACGAGGCTGATTTTGCCATCAGCCGCACTAGCGAGTAAGACGACTGCGGACTTGAGCTTGTCTTTAAGCTGGTCGGCCATGGTGCGCAAGGACTTGGGGTCGGCGCCAGTGACATTAGCCACCAACAAACGCGAATCGCCCGTGAGTGGCACCGCCTGGCTGGCGAGATCATTACCCGCGGAGGACGCCAGCTTGCTTTTCACTTGTTCGAGGTCGCGCTCCAGCCCTCGCACCTGGTTTTGCAGCTGGACGATACGGTCGGGGAGATCGGCCGGCTGCGTACGCAGGAGTTCGGCGGCATGCAATAGCAAGGCGTTGGTCTTTTGCACCCAGCGTAGAGCATTGTCGCCGGTTACGGCTTCTACCCGGCGTATGCCGGCTGCAACACCGCCTTCGGAGACAATCTTGAACAGGCCGATATCGCCCGTGCGCTCAACATGGGTACCACCACACAGCTCGCGCGAAAAGCCTATATCCAGCACGCGGACCGTGTCACCGTATTTTTCACCAAACAGCGCCACGGCGCCGCCCTGCACGGCTTCGTCGTACGACATATGCTGGGCTTGCACCGGGTGGTTCTGCAGGACCTCAGCGTTAACGATGGCCTCCACCTGGGCGATTTGCTCGGCCGTCAGCGGCGCATCATGCGCAAAATCGAAGCGCGTCTTCTCGTGATCGACGAGAGAGCCCCGCTGCTGGACATGCTCACCCAGCACCTGACGCAGAGCTTTGTGCATCAGGTGCGTGGCAGAATGGTTGCGTATGGTGCGAGCCCGCTGCTCGGCATCCACCCTCGCGGTGACCACATCGCCCACGGAAAGCGATCCGAACTCCAGCTGCCCATGGTGGCCGTGCACCTGGCTTTGTATTTTTTGCGTGTCGCCGACCACAAAACGACCGGCTGGACTGTCGAGGCTTCCAGTGTCGCCAACCTGTCCGCCGGATTCGGCATAAAACGGCGTTGAATCCAGGACAACGACGGCCTCTTGGCCCGCGGTAATGGTAGCGACGGATGACCCATCGACGTACAAGGCCGTGACGGTTCCCGAAGCCTCCAGCGCTTCGTATCCCTGAAAGCGAGTTTCAACACCTTGATACTGCAGGCCGCTTGCTGCCTTGAACTTGCCTGCAGCCCGCGCTTGTTCGCGCTGTTGTGCCATCGCTGCCTCGAAACCTTCCAGATCGACTTCGACCTGGCGCTCGCGACAGATATCGGCCGTCAGGTCGACCGGAAACCCGTAGGTGTCGTAAAGCGTGAAGAGCGTCTGCCCATCCAACCTCGCTCCTTCGCCCAACGAGGACAGCGCTGCATCGAGTATTTTCATCCCGTTTTCCAGCGTTTCACTGAAACGTTCCTCTTCCTGCTTGAGCACCTGCTCGATGCGGCTTTGGTTACTGGACAGCTCCGGATAGGCCTCGCCCATTTGCTGCACCAGATCGTTCACCAAATTATGAAAGAAGGGACGCACCTGGCCGAGTTTATGGCCATGCCGCAGGGCGCGACGCACAATGCGCCGCAGCACATAGCCGCGCCCTTCGTTGCTTGGGATCACCCCGTCGACAATAAGGAAGCTGCAGGCGCGAATGTGGTCGGCGATAACCTTAAGCGAATTATTGTTTAAGTCGCTTTCACCAGTCTCTCGGGCCGCCGCTTTAATGAGCGCCTGGAATAAATCGATCTCGTAATTGGAGTTGACATGCTGCAGCACGGCCGCTATACGCTCCAGGCCCATGCCCGTGTCCACACAAGGTTTGGGTAGTGGATGCATCACACCGTCTGCATCCCGGTTGAACTGCATGAATACCAGGTTCCAGATCTCGATATATCGGTCGCCGTCTTCTTCGGCAGAGCCCGGCGGCCCGCCCCAGATATGAGGCCCGTGATCGTAGAAGATTTCGGACGAGGGACCACAGGGCCCCGTGTCGGCCATTTGCCAAAAATTATCGGAGGCGTATCGGGCGCCCTTGTTGTCGCCAATACGGATGATGCGTTCGGCCGGAACCTGGATCTCATTGCACCAGATGTCGTAGGCTTCGTCGTCCTCCTGATAGACGGTAACCCAGAGCTTTTCCTTGGGCAGGCCGTACACTTCAGTGAGCAGCTCCCAGGCGTAGCGGATGGCGTCGTGCTTGAAGTAATCGCCAAAGCTGAAATTGCCCAACATCTCGAAGAAGGTGTGATGCCGGGCTGTGTAGCCCACGTTCTCGAGATCGTTGTGTTTTCCGCCTGCTCGCACGCAACGCTGAGAACTTGCAGCCCGGGTATAGGGTCGCGACTCTTTGCCGGTGAAGACGTCTTTGAACTGCACCATTCCGGCGTTCGTAAAGAGCAGGGTCGGATCGTTTGCCGGAATAAGCGACGACGACGGCACCAAGGAATGGCCCTTGGACTCGAAGAACGACAGGAATTTTTGACGGATTTCAGAGGTCTTCATTGCGTAGAGCGCGAATTTGCAGGTAACCCTTGATTATAGAGGGACTTCGTCACAAATACGCAAAACCCCAAATTAGCCGTATCGCGTGCTTTCCGAACCAATGAGAGGAAGAAGTTGGGCCACTACTGAGACCGCAATCACGGCAGGCAATTTACTGGAGGTCTCGACCAGGCCAATAGGACAGACCATGCGGTCGACCAATTCGGCGGGGAAGCGCTGGCTCAAGCGAGAGCGGAACTTCGCTCGTTTGGTTTGGGAGCCGATCAGTCCTAGAAAGCGAAACGGCTTGTGCCGGAATACATTCTCGATAATCTCAAGGTCCAGGGCATGGCTATGAGTAAGAATGAGCCAATAAGCCTCGTCCGGCATATCGATCACATCTTGGGCATCGCCTTCAACACAGGTGACGTTGGAAGGGATATGGTCGGGCCACTCTTCACTACGGGGATCCAACCAATAGACCTGCACGGGGAGATCCTCCAACACCTTGACGATGGCGCGTCCAACATGTCCGGCTCCGCAAAGTACGATGGGCAGACGGCTTGAAGCAAAGGTCTCGGTCAGTTCACCGCTCTGGTCATCCCACGCGACACAGGCGCCCACCCCCTGCGCAGGGCCAACTTCCATGACCGAGGAGCTGAGCGACGCAGCAGGACTGCCCGGCGAACCGATTTGGCGCCGGCGCTGCATGGGCAACCCCGATTGCAACCCTTGTTTGAGTTGCCGCAGCCAGTGCAGGTCCTGCCGGCCCAAGCGCTCAAGCGCCAGCCATACTACTCCGCCACAGCACTGCCCGAGACTGGGGCCCAGAGCAAACTTAAGTACGCGGACAGAGGACGAGGACTGCTTGAGCATGCGTCTGGCCGCGTCGATGGCTTGCAGTTCGAGATGGCCGCCCCCTATGGTGTCGTGGGCGCCCTGAGCATCGACCCACATGCGGGCTCCGGTGTCGCGCGGTGTAGACCCTTTTGCCTGAATAACGGTAATAAGCACCAGATCCTGCTTGCGCTCAAGCAGCGACACTGCTGCTTGCAGCCATTCAGGCAGATCCGCCAGCCGACCATCGCTCGCTGCCATGTTTGCACGAGGCGATAGCACCCGTCGTCCGGTGACGGAGGCCAGAGGCAATGCGGATGTACGAACGTCCATGATCAAGCTGTCGGGCCGCTTGACGGCATGGTGGCCATCACTACTGAGTCCGACGGGGCTTCGACCGGCGCGCCGATGGCCGGTGACGACAGCGACTGACCTCCGGCCACCCGCTCTACCGCTTCGAGCACGCGCTCTGGTGTCGCGGGGGCATCGAGGGGAACAAGTACCCCATCTTCCGCCGTGGATGCGATGGCATCGCGAATGGCCAGGAAAGCCGAAATCGCTAGCGGCAGCGGCGGCTCGCCCATGGCTTTTGATTGATA
>JAJUGB010000095.1 GCA_029268595.1 Alcaligenaceae bacterium
ATTTGGCGGGCAATCCGGCCAGTAATGCAGAGGACACGGCATTCTTGCGCCGTGTCGTCCGCGAATGGTTAAGTGCTGATTGAGTCTTGAGTGGCGCGGCGATGGTGGCTGACCAAGGGGGTGCCGCGCCCGAGTCATGCTTTGATATAAGCGGTCTTCACGATTGTGAAGAACTCTTGCGCATAGCGACCTTGCTCTCGGGGGCCGTAGCTGGAACCTTTGCGGCCGCCGAATGGCACATGGTAGTCCACGCCGGCGGTGGGAACGTTGACCATGGTCATGCCGGACTGCACATGACGCCGGAAGTGGCTGGCAAATTTGAGCGACTGTGTGCAGATGCCGGAACTCAGGCCGAACTCCGTGTCGTTGGCCAGGTGCAAGGCGTGCTCGTAGTCGTCAGCGGGAATTACTGCAGCAACCGGTCCGAAAATCTCTTCTCGCGAGATGCGCATATCGTTATGTGCGTCGGCAAACACCGCGGGACTGAAGTAATAGCCCTCGGTGGCAGCCGACACTCTTTGACCGCCGCACAGTAGTCGCGCACCTTCCTCGAGGCCAATGCGCACGTAGTCCAGATCCTGTTCAAGTTGTGAGTCGTCGCAGACTGGTCCGATCTGGGTGTCTGCATGCAAGGCATGACCTACGCGCAAAGCCGCCGTGCGTTCAGCGAGAAGCTCGACGAACCGGCCATAAATGCCGCGCTCGACGATGATGCGGCTGCTTGCGGTGCAACGCTGGCCCGTAGAGAAGAAGGCGCCCTGTATGGTGCAATCGAGCGCGACTTCCATGTCGGCATCGTTGAGTATGACGAGTGGATTCTTGCCGCCCAGCTCTAGCTGAACCTTTTTCTGCTGTTCTGCGGCTTGCCGCAGAATATTACGGCCCGTGCCAACTGATCCAGTAAAGGTGATACCGTCCACTCGCGGGTCGTCAATGAGTGCCGGACCTACGACGGAGCCGCGTCCCATGGTCAGGTTGAACACTCCGGCAGGCAGGCCGCTACGGCTGATTATCTCTGCCAGCGCCCAAGCCGACCCGGGAACCAGATCGGCCGGCTTGAATACGACACAATTGCCGTAAGCCAGGGCAGGAGCAATCTTCCATGCCGGGATGGCAATGGGAAAATTCCAGGGAGTGATAATGCCCACCACCCCCAGCGGTTCACGCGTTACCTCGACCTGCAGGTCGGGCCGCACTGAATCCAGCAGTTCGCCTCGGGCGCGTACGGCTTCGCCCGCAAAAAATTTGAAAATTTGTCCTGCGCGGGCCACTTCCGCAATGCCTTCAGGACGAGTTTTGCCTTCTTCTCGGGACAGCAATTCTCCGAGCTCTTCTTTCCGGGCCAGCAGTTCGGACCCTATCTTGTCCAACGCGTCAAACCGCTGCTGTGGCGTGCTGTGCGACCACTGCGGCCAGGCTGCATGTGCGGCCGTTATGGCCGCATCGACCTGCGCTGCGTCAGCGCGTACATAGGTTCCCACCACATCCGACAGATCCGAAGGGTTAATGTTGTTCTGGGTGTTGTCGGAGCCGACCCATTCACCGGCAATCCAGTTCTTATAGTGGTCTTTCATCGCTTTTAGTTGTAAACGCGCAGGTAGAGCCGATGGACATTACCCGATGGCCGCCCGGGTAGGCAATGGAGGTTAACGCTCGAGTAGCTCTAATTTGCTGGTTTTGTCTTTCCAGGCTTCTGCATCGGGCAGGGCGCCTGCACTACGGGAAATGACTTCCCACTGTTGGGCGAGTTCTGCGTTTAGCGCGATAAAGTGCTGTTGGTCCTCGGGCAGATCCTCTTCGGCATAAATGGCTTCGACCGGGCATTCTGGCACGCAAACGGCGCAGTCAATGCATTCGTCCGGGTCAATGACAAGAAAATTCGGCCCAGCGTGGAAGCAATCCACCGGGCAAACATCGACGCAATCGGTATAGCGACACTGAATACAGGCTTCGGTAACGACATGGGTCATGGCAGGCCCTTTACGATGATTGAGACAAGAGTTGCTCCTTACTGCGTGCGCCCCTCAGAAGGTTGCGCCGTGTGACTTCTTAACGTGACCACTCATTGAAGAGGATGCAAAACCGGGTCTTTAAGGAGCGGAGGCGTTGCTATCGTAGAGCATTAAAATAATGTAGTAAACACCAAATTAACGGGCAGTCGGCCGTATTGCCCCTGCATACGAATTCCGCTATTATTGTTTGTAGTAAACACTACAAACTTCAGCGTCCGCTACATAAAATAACTGCGTTGAAAGCGAGGAGGCCCCGAGACAGCATCCGCTACATGGAGCCTTTTGCGTCCGGATCGCAAGGAGTCCGCCATGACGGAACACACCCGAGTCAGCCACGGGGCCGACAATCTCGAACCAGAACTTGCCACCACGGCAGGGCCTACCGTCCTTGAAAAGTCCAAGCCGCGCAGCGAACGCATGGCGGTCAACAAGATAGAGTGCAACGCCTGTCCTGTGCTGTGTCAGATCACAGAAGGACGAACAGGCGCTTGCGACCGCTACGCCAACGTAGAGGGCGTGCTGACTCGCGTGGATCCTGTGGTCTTGATGCGGCGCCTGCAACAGCCTTCCATTGGCGAGCCACAGGCTCTGACGGCATCGCATGCCTCTGCGTCCGAGCCGCCAAGCACCTCAATGCAGCCTGGTGACGTCGAAACACAAGAAGATCCTGACAACATCTTTGTCAGCGGCATAGGGTCGGGCACCACTTACCCCGATTACAAGCCCGCCCCGTTCATTGTGGCCTCCAAAGCGCAAGGGGTCGACATGGTCACCGTGGTCACCGAAGGAATCTTCAGCTATTGCAGCTTCAAGGTCAAAATCGACACCGACCGCTACTTGGGGCCCGAGCAAGCCAATATCCTCCATAAAGGGGAAGTCGTCGGACACGTCACGACGGCCGAGTACGGTTCGCAGATGCTTTCCCTGGGCGGGGTGCATCATCTTACTGGCGGCAGTAAAAAAGAAGGCCGTTTTACGTGCGACGTGATGATGGCTTTGGGTAATAAGCAGCCTGTCGAGTTGGCCATCGAAGGCGGCGCCCAACTTGTGGTGCAAGCCGGAAAGGCGCCTATAGTCGATGGGGTTGAAGAGCAGCGTATGCGGGTGGGCTGCGGCTCTGCTGCCATAGGCATATTTGCCAAGCAGTGGTATGGCCATGTCGACGAGGTCATTGTTGTTGACGATCACATCACCGGAGTACTGTCAGAGCATCAGGCCGGCCGATGTCTCGACATCCCCCCTTCTGGCGTCAAAATGAAAGGACGCCGCTCTACCCCGGGCAGGTATTTTCAGGTTGCTAACCCGGGCATGGGCTGGGGCGGTACCGACATCGACAATCCGCTATCTATTATTGAAGGCTTTGACCCCTCAGTTGCCAAACCCGGATTGCGCTTGTTGTTTACTTCCACCACGGGTGAACACGCCGAATACTACGAGCTGGATGACGCGCTCGTGCCTCGCCGGATGCCCATGCCGGCGCCGCTTCAAAAAGTGGTGGATCGCATCGGCGAAAACTGTGAGCCGTCCTTGTGCAGCGTACTGTTCCTTGGCGGCGCAGGAGGTTCGCTGCGTGCAGGCGTCACCGAGAACCCCATCTGGCTTACTACATCCATCAAGAAGGCGCTGGTCAATGTTACTTGCGGTGGGGTGCCAGCCTATGTCTGGCCGGGTGGCGGCATCACCATCATGGTCGACGTCGCTCGCATGCCGGACAACTCTTTTGGTTATGTACCCACACCGGCCATTGTGGCGCCCATCGAGTTCAGCATGCGCCTCGACGACTACGAGCGTCTGGGCGGACACGTTGGCGACGTGCGCCCCATGGCCGAAGTCTTGAAACAGTCTTCTCACCGCATTATTGACTGGGTCGACGCGAGCAGTCCCTGGCCCATCGCGCATAAGCCCATGTTGGGATAGGTGTGACGCGTTCGTCTCTAGTCGAATTAAGGCCGCACGACGCCGTAGCGCACGAATCGGGGGCCCGATGCGTGCGGCTGGATGCAGAAAGATGGCATTTCCAGCACGGGCCTATAGACATTGTGCTGGCCGTCGAAGGCGAGCCCGAACAGGTGGGGCACGCCCTCGATAAGGCCTGGACGCACTTTGGCCACATATTGCCCGACCTGGCTGCTCAGCTGCCCTTGCTGCGCCGGCCGGTTCAAGGACCCTGTCTTTTGCAAGGCGCCGTGGCTCAACGAATGTGGCAGGCTTGCCTGCCATACGCGGCCGGTGAATTCATCACACCCATGGCCGCCGTGGCGGGCGCAATCAGTGACGAGCTTGTTGGGCTTATTGCCGGCACCGCAAGCATTACTCGCGCCTACGCCAACAATGGGGGCGACATTGCTCTGCACCTGGCGCCGGGCGCCAGTTATCGGATCGGGCTGTTTGCTGATATTGCTCGTTATCATGGGCAGATCGACGATCTGGATGGGCGGTTTCTTATCGATTCCACGATGCCCGTCCGGGGCGTGGCGACCAGCGGTTGGCAGGGACGCAGTCTTAGTATGGGCATCGCAGACAGCGTTACCGTTCTGGCCGCCACCGCGGCGCAAGCGGATGCCGCCGCCACCTTGGTGGCGAACCATGTCGATGTCGAGCACGATGCGATCCAACGGGCGCCCGCTGATACGGTGAAAGACGATAGCGATCTTGGCAGCCGGCTTGTCACCGTTGGGGTCGGTCAGTTGCCCCCTGCGGCCGCAGAGCAGGCTTTGGAAAACGGCGCGCAGTATGCGGTGAAGCTGGTGCAAGCCGGACACATTTACGCCGCGGTGCTGACGCTTCAGGGGCAATCTCGTGTGGTTCCTCTCGGGTTAAACCCCCTTGCCACATTGACCGCTCCACAGGCATTCTCCTCAACCAATACACCCTCCCGTTAATTTCACAAGAAGAAGGCAGCCATGTCAGCGCTAATAGAAGTACGCCACGTACTGACCCAGGTAGAAACAGTCTTTCACGAGTTCGGACCGGCGCCCGACCAGCCTTTGATTCGCGGTTCGGTTGCTGCCGTACTTCATAACCCCTATGCGGGGCGTTATGAGCCGGACATTCTGCCCATGATGGAGCAATTGAACGATGTCGGTCTCGATATGGCGCACCAATTGATACGGGCCATGCAGATGGAGCCGGACGACATCCAAAGTTATGGGAAAGGCGCCATCGTGGGCAGCGCCGGCGAACTCGAGCACGGCGCCTTGTGGCACGTACCCGGAGGCTACGCCATGCGAGAGCTTCTAGGCTGGAAGGGCGGCCGGGCCAGTTATCAAAAGGGCCAGACTGCTGACAAAGACCGTGATATGGGGCGTGCACTTTCCATCGTGCCATCCACGAAAAAAGTGGGTGGACCGGGGACGCGGCTGGATGTGCCGCTTACTCACATCACAGCCAGCTATGTCAGGGGCCACTTCGATGCCATGGAGGTCTGGGTGCCGGGGGCGCCTGCAGCCGACGAGGTGGTTTTCATTCTCGTCATGGCTACAGGCGGCCGCATACACCAACGCGTCGGCGGCCTGCGCCCCGAGCAAATCAGCAAGTTCGATGGGCTGCGCTAAGCCCGCTCTCAATCAATTTAGCCGTTCATATAAGCGGAGAACAAAATGCCAGCAAAAATTCGCAAGCTTGTGGTGGTCACCGATGAAACCCGACTGGAAATGGGCCGCAACATCGAGCCAGCCACGCGTCGGGCGGTCGCCATGGCCGTCATTGAGAACCCCTTTGCCGGTCAGTACTCAGAAACCCTGGACGAACTGATGGCCATAGGCGAGGAGCTGGGCGGTCTGTTGGGTGAGAAATGCGTGCAGGCCTTGGGCATCGAACCCTCTCAGGCCGAAAGCTACGGCAAGGCCGCTATTGTGGGCGAGGCCGGCGAACTTGAACATGCAGCGGCCATTCTGCACCCAAAACTGGGCGCCCCTTTGCGAAAGGCGGTCGAAAAAGGCGCTGCCCTGGTACCGTCGTCCAAGAAAATGGGCGGCGTCGGGACAGCCATCGACGTGCCCTTGGGTCATAAAGATGCGGCCTACGTGCGCAGCCATTTTGACGCAATAGAAGCGCGCGTGTCCGATGCGCCTCGCGCCAACGAAATTGTCGTCGCGGTGGCCGTCACGGATTCCGGCCGGCCCTTGCCGCGAGTGGGCGGGCTGACCGCTGCCGAAGCCATTGGCCAAGATGGCTTGCGCTAAAGCTGCACGGCCTCAACAACGCATGCATATGGCGCCCTCCCTGGCGCTACGGAGAACAATATGGCGACACCCACACCAGAAGCCACATCCGGCAAAGTAGTTCTAAAAAACATCGGCCTCCTGCTGTCAGGAGACCTTGACTCGCCCATACTCGATGCAGACACCATCGTGGTAAACGACGGCCGCATCACCGCGGTCGGCAAGTACAAGGACTGCGATACCGAAGGCGCCAATACCGTCATCGATTGTCGTGGAACCACCGTGACTCCTGGCCTGATTGACTCTCATGTCCATCCGGTAGCCGGCGATTGGACGCCGCGCCAGAGTCAGCTCAGCTGGATCGACTCATCACTGAATGGCGGTGTCACGACCATGATTTCCGCCGGCGAGGTGCATTATCCGGGGCGTCCCAAGGACATCGTGGGCCTCAAGGCGATGGCCATCACCTCCCAGCGGGCGTTCGAAAACGCACGCCCGGGTGGCGTCAAGGTGCTGGCAGGCGCACCGGTTATTGAAAAGGGCATGGTTGAATCCGACTTCAAAGAACTGGCCGATTCAGGGGTCAAACTGCTTGGTGAAATCGGGCTCGGTAGTGTCAAAGCGGGCGACGAGGCGCGCCAGATGGTGGAGTGGGCGCGAAAGTACGGCATTCAGAGCACCATTCATACAGGCGGACCGTCCATTCCCGGTTCCGGACTCATAGACAAAGATGTCGTGCTTGAAGCAGACGCCGACATCATCGGACACATTAACGGGGGGCATACTGCTTTGCCCTATCAACAAGTTTGCGAGCTATGCGAGCGCTCGACCCGAGGCATAGAAATCGTGCACAACGGCAACGAGCGCATTGCTATCTTGACCGCGCGTCATGCCCATGAGCTCAAGTGCTTGCACCGCGTCATTCTGGGCACGGACGGTCCTGCCGGTTCCGGGGTACAGCCGCTTGGCATCTTGCGCATGGTGTCGCAACTCTCCAGCCTGGCTGATATCCCGGCCGAGATCGCCTTTTGTTTCGCCACCGGCAATACGGCGCGCATGCGCGATCTCGATTGCGGACTGATCGAAGTCGGTCGAGCCGCCGACTTCGTCATCATGGACCGGGCGCAGCATACTGCCGCCTCGACCTTGCTAGAGAGTGTGCAGCTAGGCGACCTGCCGGGCGTTGGCATGGTCATCATTGACGGCATTATTCGCTGCCACCGAAGCCGCAACACCCCTCCGGCTACCGAGCTGCCGGTTGTCGAGCACTGAAGGAGCGCAGCATGTCAGCAGCATTGCAAGGGGTCACCGTATTAGATCTCTCACGCATTCTGGCAGGGCCCTGGTCCACACAGAATCTGGCCGACTTGGGCGCCGATGTGATCAAGGTAGAACGGCCCCGTGCAGGTGACGATACTCGCGGCTGGGGGCCGCCCTTCGTCACCGGGCAGGACGACAGTCAAGATGCTGCGTACTTCTTTTGCTGCAACCGCGGCAAGCGCTCCCTGACCTTGGACTTTACCCTGGAGCAAGGCCGCGAAGTCTTGCTCAAGCTGGTGCGTAAAGCCGACATTCTGGTCGAAAACTACAAAGTGGGTGGCTTGCAAAAATACGGGCTCGATTATGAAAGCCTGTCGAAGATCAATCCGGGCTTGATCTACTGCTCCATCACAGGATTTGGGCAAACGGGTCCCTACGCGAAGCGACCCGGATACGACGCGCTCATCCAGGCCATGGGCGGCCTCATGAGCATTACAGGCGAGCCCGATGATACGCCGGGCGGCGGCCCTCAGAAGGTAGGGGTGGCGGTGGTGGATGTGCTCACAGGGTTGTACGCTACCTCAGCAATCCTGGCGGCCTTGTTTCATCGCACTCGTACCGGACAGGGCCAACATATCGATATCGCGTTGCTTGATGTGCAGGTGGCGTCTTTGGCAAATCAGGCCAGCAATTATTTGCTGGCCGGAGTTGTCCCGGGCCGTCTGGGCAGCGCTCACCCCTCCATCGTCCCGTATCAGCCTTTTGCCTGCGCTGACGGTTATGTCATGTTGGCCATCGGTAACGATGGTCAGTTCGCCAGTCTGTGCAGGGCAGTGGGGCAGGCCGAATGGGCAGACGACCCACGTTTTCTCAGCAACTCTTTGCGGGTCAGATATCGGGCCGAATTGGTCCCCATGCTGCAAGAGCGCATGCTGGAGCGCAGCATAGACGAGTGGTGTGCGCTATCGGAGCAATATGGCTTTCCTTGCGGGCCCATCAACACCATTGATCGGGTCTTTGCAGACGAGCATGTCCGGGCGCGCAATATGCGGGTGACTGTCAGCTCTGACCAATACGGAGAAGTAGATCTGGTGGGAAGCCCCATGCGGCTGTCTGCTACGCCCGTTCAGTACGGCTCGGCGCCACCCTCTTTGGGCCAGCATACCTCCGATGTGCTTGCAGAGCTCGGGCTGGACGAAACACACATCCAGGCGCTAAAGGAGGCCGGGGCCATTTAAGCTTCGGCCTGGTAGTGCGCAGGTGGCATTCTGCGCCTTTCGGGTAGGGCGGAAAACAAAGCAGCCGGGGGGTTGAAGCATATCCGGCTTACCTTTAGCCGCGGACAATGCCTACTGTTTTAATACTGATTCGACCAGTAAATCGCTAATGTACCTGGCCCATTCTTCGATCTTTTCGGGCTGCATGAGGTCGGTGCTGAGAAAGGTCGAGAACGTATATCGGTTCGACACATAAAAATAGCCCATTGCCGTCATCGCGATATACACCTTCTGGGCATCCGCATCCGCGCGAAACACGCCCATCTCCATACCTCGTTGCAGTACTCGTTCCAGAATGCCTATTGTCGGCGAGGCGTAAGTATCGGCGGTGGGCGACTTGGAAATGTGTTTTCCCTTGTGCAGGTTCTCGGTGCCCAGCAACACTATGATTTCCGGGTGCTGTATGTAGTAGCGTAGGGGAAACTCCACCAGCTTGCGCAGCGAACCGACCGGGTCGTCCATGTCAAGATCGAGGCTTTGCTCGGCATCGAACATGTCCTTGTAAGCGGCCTCAAGGACTTCTACAAAGAGCTTCTCCTTGCTTCCAAAGTAGTAGTAGATAAGGCTGTCGTAAGACTTTGCCGCTTTTGATATTTTGTCTACGCGCGCGCCGTCATATCCATCCTTGGAAAAGATTTTTTTGGCGGCACGTAATATGTTCTCGCGGGTAGTCTTGGCCGACCGGGGCCGGGAAGCTCGTCGAGGGGGTTTGGACGTGGCAGAATCGCCAGAGACATTCTGCGCCTCCGGCGATTCGGTCTTTTTAGTTGTCATAGAGCCCGAAGCGTTTTTGGTAAAGGTAAACCTCAGAAAGTCTAACGGACAGCTGCACGAGGTCGCAAGCCGGAGTTGCTTGAGCCGGCCATGACAAAGACGACTTATCGGGCCCGCAGTACACGGGTCAAGGCGTGTACCACTTCGTCTCGGCGCGTATCGCTTTCAAATCCGGGCGCCAGATTAGACCACTGAGGCTGACTGCGAGCCTCAAGCAGCTCTTCCGGCAACTTGCCCTCGCGCCATATTCGGTTGCGGGTTGGCGGCAAATTCGCTGGTTGTGTCACGGCTTCATCCGGATCCGCCGGCCCTGTTAGGAGTTCGGTGTTAACCGTGATGGGTCCAAGCGCGGCGTGGCCGCGGCGCTCCAATGCATCCACGAGACTGAGTTGCCGCAGGGCCAAAAGCCGCAACACAGAGTCGTCGACGCTGAGCTCCTGATAGCCCTGTAGGCGTCCCCATAAGCGCTTGCCGACTCGTTCGGCGCCCTGCCAGAGCCCGCCGGCCGTCGCGCCGACCAGCGCCGCCGCGCCAAGACTGAGCCCGCCTGTGAACAAATCGACCGTGACGCCCGCCATGGCCCCCGCAGCCATGCCTTTTCCCACGTGCAAGCCCATTTGCTTGAGCGCCTGCGGGTGGAAGAGATCCATTCCCCAACGCTCTCCCTCCAGTGGAAGATCGGCGGCAGCCAAGTCCGACCGACGAAAGTTATAACGCTTGAGCAGATCCGTCACGCAACGCTGCTCTCGCTGGCGGATCAGGTTGCGGAGCTTCTCGGTGGTTTCCGCCAGTGAGTGCGAATCCGGTTTGCTGGGCAGATGCAGGGCGGCCGCGTCGATAAGCAATTCGGCGATCAGGCCTAAGGCGTCATCCCGACGAATTTGCCGTTGACGGGCCACATCGTGCTTAAGACTCTTAATACGCTTGGAGTGGGTGTCGAGCAGTAAGGCGAGCTTGTCGTAGAGTTGAGTTTCTCCATCAAGCGGAGGCGCCACCGTGTCGAACTCCACGCTGGCATGGAGTCCCAGTCGGGCAAGCGCTTCCCGCCACTGTTCGGTCTGAACCTGGGTGTTGTGCGTGAAGTTGAGCACTGGCAGCAAAGGCCGTCCACAACTGCCCAGTATGGCGAGCTCGTCCTTGTGCTTGGCCAAGACTGGATCGCGGGCATCAACGACATACAGGCCCGCATCGCAATCGAGCAGCTTGCGTAGCACTCGTGCTTCCTGCTCGAATCGGCCCTGGCTTTCTGCCGTGTCCAAGAAGCGGCGTATGCGGTCGGGGCCATCCAGTCTCTCGCTTCGGTCGCTGAGCTGGTCAAGGTATTCCAGCAGCCCTATCCCGTCCTCCATACCCGGGGTGTCGAATAGTTCCATGACCGGCTGCCCGTCCACCAAGAGGCGTGCACCCTGAACCTGACGGGTGGTCCCCGGGCTATCTTCGACTTGACCAAAGTCCGGGTCGCGGGCCAAGGTCCGCAGCAAGGAGGTCTTGCCGGTGTTGGTATGACCGACAACCGCCAGGCGGAGGGGGCGCAGAGGCTCAGAGGCGGTTGGCTGATCCGGGTTCATGCGCATCCTCCAGCCATGCTAGTGCTGGTTCCAGAGTGGTGAAAATATGATCGGCGTCCATGCCTGCAGCGCTCAATCGCTCCTTCCAGCTGGCCTGCCTTTGCGGCCGTGACTCTTCTGCCAACAACACGACGCGAGTGTCGCCTGCCAGGTCGACGACCTCGCCTACGAAATGGACCACTCCCCGATCAGGGGTCTGGGAGCCGTCGCATACCAGGATCAATCGGCGCACAGGTTGTGCATGCAAGCTGTCCAAGAATGCGTGGCGCTGGGCGCGATCGTCAATGATGCCCGCGTCCTGCGCATGGGTGGGTAAATCGCTTGGCGGCCAGGCCGGCGGGTTCCCGAGTTCTATCCCTACAATGACCGCACTGCGATGAGAACCAGAGGCAGGCGGCATCGCGGCGTGTTGGCGTCGCAAAACTTCAGGGCCGGCCGGCGCGTCGGCTTTCATGCGTTCGCTAGGCGGTTGGAAGCGGTTACGCAACTCGACATACGCCGGAAGGTGCTCGTCAATGGAAATGCGATCGAGATAGCGTCGCGCCAGCGACACGCTGCTGGCCAGGGCAATGAGACGAGGTAATAGACCGTAGACGACGACGCAGCCGACCAGCCATGTGGACCACGCCACTTGTGCCGAGGGAGGCAAGGCTTCGAGGCCGTCGCTTGCTCTAATGACACTTTCAGCGGGAATAGGAAATCCGAGCAATGAGGGTAGCCACCCCAAAGCTTGAGTTATGGAGACGAAAGCATCGGGCGATAAAAGGGTCGTTTCCCAGTTAAAAGTGAACCGGCGGGCCGACACGGTAATGAGTAAGGTGAGCACAGCGCATA
>JAJUGB010000096.1 GCA_029268595.1 Alcaligenaceae bacterium
CACCAACAAAATACAGCGCGGCGAACTCAAAGCGATGGCTCCCACCTTGCCCGGTGGCGAGCGCTGCATTGACACGCGCGATATGAAGAAGCGACAGGAAACCACGTCATGACGCGGCGTATGGGCTATGAAGGCGTCGTCGTGACGGCGCCTGTCACGATTCCCTACGTCCGCTACTCGACTCACAGCGCCCACTGGTGGCTGGGCCGCGCGCTGGCAGAGCTCATACAAAGCGCTGGCCTTGCCAAGCATGACGTGGACGGCATGTGTGTCTCCAGCTTCACCTTGGCTCCAGACACCGCGGTGGGGCTGGTGCAACATTTGGGCATGACGCCCCGATGGCTTGACCACATACCCACGGGCGGAGCCAGCGGCGTCATGGGATTGCGTCGTGCCGCACGGGCCGTGCAGTCTGGCGATGCCGATATCGTGGCCTGCATAGCGGGCGACACCAACCACGTCGACTCCTTCCGCCATACAGTCAGTCAGTTTTCACGCTTTGCCCAAGACGGCGTGTATCCGTACGGCGCAGGCGGCCCTAACGCCAGTTTCGCGCTTCTGACCCGCCACTACATGAACCAGACCGGCGCCACGCGCGAGGACTTCGGAAAGTTGTGCGTGGCGCAGCGCGATAACGCACTGAAGAACCCCAACGCGCTCATGAAAAAGCCGCTATCGCTGCAGCAGTACATGGATTCGCGGCTTATCACCGACCCCATTCATCTTTTCGATTGCGTCATGCCTTGTGCGGGCGCCGATGGCTTCCTGGTCATGCGCGAAGAGCAAGCCCGTGAACTGGGATTGCCTTTTGTATGCATCCTGTCGACCATTGAAAGACATAACGCCTGGCCTGAAGACCCGATACAGATACGGGGCGGCTGGACCATGGATCGCGATGCATTCTATTCACACGCGGGGGTAACACCAGACGACGTGGATTTCCTCCAGGCCTATGACGACTATCCTGTCATTAATGTGATGCAAATCGAAGACCTGGGATTCTGCGCAAAGGGTGAAGGGCCCGAATTCATCCGGCAACACACCTTCACGGTCGACGGCAGTTTTCCTTTTAATACGAATGGCGGTCAGTTGTCGG
Source organism: Alcaligenaceae bacterium (assembly GCA_029268595.1). Classification (GTDB taxonomy): domain Bacteria; phylum Pseudomonadota; class Gammaproteobacteria; order Burkholderiales; family Burkholderiaceae_B; genus JAJUGB01. The sequence continues at coordinate 1,097 of JAJUGB010000096.1, forward strand.
TGGGTCAGGCCGGCGCCGCTGGCGGATACCTGGGAATGGTGGAAGCACTTCGTCAATTGACCGATACGGCCGGAGCCTGCCAAGTTCAAAATGCCAACGTCGGCCTGGTAAGCGGCTTTGGCATGATCAACTACGACCGCGGCATCTGTACGGCAGCCGCCCTCCTGGCCAGGAGCGACGCATGACCGAACCCTTATCGCGCCCGCCAAAAAAGAACCCGGTTGCTCGCACCCAGCAGCCCACGCTTCCGCCCGCCGCCCGCAGCCGTCGGGCGCTTGGATTGACCGCGGCAGCCGCCGTGGGCGAGTTTCGCCTGCAAGTGTGTCAGGCCTGCCAGGCAGTGCAATACCCACCACGAGAAGTCTGCCACCAGTGCCTCTCTGAAAACCTGAATTGGGAAGCTGTCGATCCCAAGGGCAAACTGGTAGCGGAAACCGTTCTGCATCACAGCAACGATCTGTATTTTCGTGAGCGCCTGCCCTGGCGCATTGGCACGGTGCAAATGAATGCCGGCCCAAGCGTAGTGGCCCATTTGCACGGCGACTGCCATGAAGGCGACACCGTCCGGCTGGCCCTTAAACTGGATCGTAGCGGCCAGGCCGTACTCGTGGCACTGCCGCTAAAGCCTACCCCGCATATGGAAGACGACAAACTCTTGCGCGAAACCTCCTGCGATCCCAAATTTCGCCGTGTTCTGGTTACAGACGGCAAGTCTCCGGTGGGCATTGCCATGGCGCAGGCCCTACTCGAAGCCGGCGCCACCCGGGTTTTTGTAGGCGATCCGCAGACCTGGAAGCGGTCCGCGGCTTTTGACGCATTGTGTCTGGACGACCGCATCAGCCCGCAAGCCCTGGACATCACCAGCACCGATTCTGTCGAGCAGGTCTCGCGCTCTATTGGTGGCAAGGTGGACATCCTTATCAACACCGCCGACTATGAGCGCGAGGGCGGGGTGCTGTTCAACCGCGACTTGAGTAAAGCGCGCGATACCCTCGACATCAATTGCTTGGGCCTGGTTCGACTGGCCCAACATTTCGGTCCGGGCATGGCAGGACGCGGCGCCGATGGCGTGAATAGCGCCGTTGCCTGGGTGAACCTGCTTTCCATTTACTCGCAAAAGAACCTGCCCTCCCGGGGAATCTGGTCGGCCTCACAGGCCGCCGCCCTGTCACTAAGCGAGTGCCTGCGCGCCGAATTTCGGCCTTCGGGCGTGCGCGTCCTGAACGTGTTCTCGGGTCCTATCGATCACGAGTGGGAACAACTTACTCCCCCGCCTCGCGTCGCGCCTGCGGCCATCGCACGCACCGTAGTCAATGCACTGCGAGCGGGCTTGGAGGAAGCCTATGTGGGGGACGTCGCCCAGGAATTCCTCGAGCGCTTGCAGGAGAACCCAAAAGGCCTGGAAAGGGAGTTGGGTAATTGAAGGACGACACCATGACCACCCATGTGCTTGGCCAATTCATGGCCGAACTGCTTGCGGGAAAAATCCGCATCGTGGATTTGACCGAGACCTTGGCGCCGGAATTTCCCACCATCGTCATGCCGCCCGAATTCGGCCAGGCATGGCCGTTTCGCATAGAAGAAATCTCGCGTTACGACGAGCGGGGACCGGCATGGTACTGGAACAATTTTTCCTGCTCGGAACACACCGGCACTCACTTTGACGCGCCCGTACACTGGGTAAGCGGTAAGGACCTGCCCAACAACACCGTCGACACCATACCGCTTGAGTCTTTCATTGCCGAGGCTTGCGTCATCGATTGCTCCAAGGAATCGGCCGAGGACCCGGATTTTCTTCTGACCATAGACTTTGTGAAGCAGTGGGAAGAGAAGCACGGCCGCATTCCCGCGCGATCGTGGGTGTTCATGCGCACTGACTGGTCCAAGCGCAGCAAGCCCAACGACTATCTGAATATGGAAGACGACGGCGCTCACTCGCCTGGTCCCGACTCGGAAGTCGTGCCCTGGCTGATTAAAGAACGCGACGTGCACGGATTTGGCACCGAGTCAGTGGGCACGGATGCCGGGCAGGCGCAACATCTGGATCCGCCCTACCCTTGCCACTATTTCATGCACGGCAACAACCGCTACGGCTTGCAGTGCATGGCCAATCTGGACCAACTGCCTCCGAAGGGCGCGGTCATCTTTTCCGCACCTCTTAAGATTCGAAGTGGGTCCGGCAGCCCCTTACGGGTATTGGCCTTAGTTCCCAACAACACATAAGGAGAGCCGGCTTGAGTACTGAATACACCGCCGTCGTCACCGGAGGCAGCGTCGGCATAGGCGCCGAAATCACCCGTCAGATGCTGGACGCCGGCTATCGGGTAATCTCCATGGCCCGCAGGGATCCGGACTTTACCCACGAAAGACTCAGCTCGGTAAAAGTGGACCTTCTCGATTCGGAAGCGGTGGAACAAGCTGGGGCCGAGCTTGCAGAGCAACATCAAGTCACTCACTTCATCCATAACGCGGGTGTTATCTGGCCGAACCTGCTGCCCGACGTGAAGCTCGAAGAGCTGCAAGGACTGACACAAATCCATTTGGGGGCCGCCATTTCTTTGGCCCAGGCTTTCCTGCCCAATATGGAGCAGAATCAATTCGGGCGGATCGTGCTGATGTCGTCCCGCGGGGCGCTTGGTTTGCAGACTCGTACGGCGTACTCGGCAACGAAAGCCGGCATGGTGGGCATGGCCCGCACCTGGGCCCTGGAGCTGGCCCCCAAGGGCATCACGGTGAATGTGATCTCTCCGGGTCCGATTCAAACGGACATGTTCTACGATGTGGTGGAGGCGGGAAGTGAGCGCGAGAAGAACATCGCCAAAGGGATACCGGTGCAGAGGTTGGGCCGGGCGGATGATGTGGCCCGAGCGGTGATGTTTTTCTCGGATCCGGCTAATGGGTTTGTGACGGGGCAGAATTTGTATGTGTGCGGTGGGGCGAGTGTCGGGTCTATAGTGATTTAGGGGCGGATGCTGGTCTTAGGGGCGGAGATGCTGCTGTGCTTAGGGGGTGCCGTGCTTGGGACGGATGCTTTCGAGTTCTTAAGACGCCGCGCGGCGGATGGAAAGGTTTTGCGCCCTCACGTCCAGCGCCCGGCCGTTGGCCGGGTTCCCGCATTTTCGTAGTCCGGCGGGGCGGCTAAAGAACTCGACCTCGCTACGCTCGGGACTCGCACAGCTTTAGCCTTGAATCCCCGCCGAACCACGAAAATACGGCGCATCCCGAAGTCGGTCGCAAAACCTTTCCACCCGCCGCACGGCTGCGTTTGAGATCATTGAACGGCCGTTGAACCGGGCAAGGGTGATGAGAGCGAGTGAACTGGGCTCCTTCTTACCCTTACTGGATCGATTTCGTTAAGTTCTCGGCTCGTACAGAGTTGGCGTCAACCTCTGCTAAGCCACCAGAGCACCGCGCGTCCTAAAAGTGTGGCGCAAGCCCTTCCACCTTGCCACACGGCTGCGTTTGAGAGGATTGAGCGGCCATTGAACCGGGCACGAGTGGTGAAAGCAATAGAACTCGGCACCTTCTTACCCTTGTTAGATCGATCTCGTTGAGTTCCAGATTCGAGCAGCACGAGCGTCACCCGCCCCTGCCGAACCGTGGGACCACAGCGCGCCCTAAAAGTGGGGAGCAGGTTCTTCCAACCGACCAAATCCAAGGTTTGAGATGATGGAGCGGCCTTTCGGGGGTATGGCCTTATGATGACGGTGCTGTCGCCCCCGGTAAAGCTATACAGGATGGAGATGGAACGTTTGGGTGGTTTACGAGACGTGCGCGCTGGATGTCGTCGCCGAGGTGAGTGGCATTTGCTACGGTGACATACCGTTCCTAGTTGATACGCACCCTCCTAAGCTACCCAAACGCAGCCGGGTGGTGGGTGGAAGAGCTTTGCGCCCGACTTCGGGAGGCGCCGGCTTTTCGTGGTTCGGCCGGGGGATTTTGAGACGTCATCTGTCCGAGTCCCGAGCGCAGCGAGGTCGAGTTATGACGCCGCCCGGCCGGACTGCTAAAAGTCGGTAACCCGGCAACGGGCGGGGCGCTGGACGGGTGGGCGCAAAGCTCTTTCACCCGCCGCACGGCGTCTAAAGAAAGAGTGCCCGGCGTCTTAAGAAAGACTCACAGCCGCCTAACATAACCAAACCCGCGACCCACAAAACCCGCCACCCAAGACTACAGATTCTGCCACCATAACGAAAGAAACCAGCCCGGTCCCTCAGATAGGCACACGCCCCCGCATCCGCTTGACTTCTCCGCGCGCCGCCTTCCCCTCCAGACGCCGCCGTTGAGACGCCCTCGTAGGTCGGGTCGGCTTGCGCTCCTCCGGGACCGTCGTCACACTGTCCACCATCTCTTGCAACCGAGCCAACGCATCCAGCCGGTTCTGATACTGACTGCGACTCGTCTGCGCCTTGATCACGATCACCCCGTCCGAGGTGATCCGGTGGTCTCTGAGAGCCAGCAAACGCGACTTGATGTAGTCGGGCAGCGACGACGTCCGTATGGGGAACCGTAACTGGATTGCCGACGACACCTTGTTCACGTTTTGACCGCCGGCTCCCTGAGCCCGGATGGCAGACAGCATCACCTCGTCCTCAGGGATCAACACGCGCGGCGCCTGCATAAACCAACCTCCTCAGTTGACCAAAGCCCCCCTCCGCGCTTCGCGCAGAATTACTGCTAACGCACACCCGCATTGAGGAGTCCACAGCGACGTTTGAGACCTCAGGCGGCGCCGTAACCCCCACCTCCAGGGGTCTCGATTTCGAACATATCGCCGGCTTCCAGTTCGGCCTTGTCCGCATGCTTGAGCTCGTGCACTGAACCGTCTGCCCGGATGACGCGTGAACGACCGACTGCACCGGGCTGTCCACCACGCGCGCCAAAGGCGGGGTGGATCCAGCCGTTACACAAAGTCGATACAGTCATTGGCTCCAGGAAGCGGATGGTTCTAAGACCACCATTGCCACCCTGCCAGCGGCCCCCACCGCCCGAGCCTTCGCGAATTTCGTACCGCTCGAGCCTTACGGGAAACCGCAGTTCGAGGACTTCTGGGTCCGTCAGGCGAGAGTTGGTCATTTGGGTCTGCACCACGGACGTTCCGTTAAAGCCGCCAATCAAATTGCCGGACGCGTCGAACCGGCCGCCGGCTCCCGAGCCGCCGGATATGGTTTCGTAATACTGATACTGAGCGTTGCCGAAGGTGAGGTTGTTCATGGTGGGCTGGCTGCCCGCATTGACGCCCAGCGCGCCGTAAAGCGCATTGGTCACGCACATGGACGTTTCCACGTTTCCAGCCACCACAGCTGCTGGATAGCGGGGATTGAGCATGGAGTCTTCCGGCACTATCAGCTTTAGGGGTTTCAAGCCGCCGGCGTTGATGGGGATGTCGTCCTCAACCATGCTGCGGAACACGTACAAGACCGCGGCAGTGGTCACAGCGCGCGGTGCGTTGTAGTTGTTGGGTAATTGGGGCGAACTACCAGTGAAATCCAGGGTAGCGCTGCGCGTGGCCCTGTCCACAGTAAGCTTCACTTTTATACGAGCGCCGTTGTCCAGTTCTTGAGTGAACTCGCCATCGTTCAAGGTCGCAATGACCCGTCGCACGGATTCTTCGGCGTTATCCTGCACGTGCTGCATATAGGCGTGCACCACGTCCAGCCCAAATGCCTTCACCATTTTCAGCAGCTCTTCGCGGCCTTTCTCGTTGGCGGCGATTTGTGCACGAAGGTCGGAAAGGTTCTGGTCGATATTGCGCGCCGGATACTTGGCACTGGCCAGCAGCTCGCGGATTTCTGCTTCGCGCATCCGGCCCCCTTCCACGAGTTTGAAGTTGGTGATTAACACCCCCTCTTCCTCGATGACTCGTGAGTCGGAAGGCATAGAGCCCGGGGTCAAGCCGCCGATATCGGCATGGTGTCCACGCGAGCCGACATAAAAGAGGATGTCCCGGCCCTCTGCATCGAAGACGGGGGTAATCACGGTGACATCGGGCAGGTGGGTGCCGCCGGCATACGGGTCATTCAATACGAACACGTCGCCCGGCTTTAATGAGCCGCGATTGGATTCGATCACGGCCTGCACACTGGCGCTCATCGAGCCAAGATGGACGGGGATATGGGGTGCATTGGCAACGAGATCGCCCTGCGCGTCGAAGATGGCGCAAGAAAAATCGAGCCGTTCTTTGATATTGACCGAGTGGGCCGTGTTTTGCAGCCGGTAGCCCATTTGCTCGGCGATGGACATGAACAAGTTGTTGAATATCTCGAGCATCACTGGGTCCGCGTCCGTGCCCACTGCATGGCGAACCGGTCGGGGCACCGCGCGCTCCAGGATAAGATCCAGACGCTGGGTCACGCTGGCTTTCCAACCTGCATCGACGATCGTCGTGGCGTTGGCATCGATAATGACGGCCGGACCTTGTATAAGGTGTCCCGGCTTCAGGCCACCGCCCTCGTAAAGCGGGCACTCGCGCCACTGGCCTTCGCAGTACATGCTCACGGTGTCGGCGGCTTCTGGTATGGATTCGGCCGGAGCGTCCTGCAGTGATTCGTCTACAGCGGACTCGACGGGCTCGTTGCCTATGGCCACGACCACAGCCGAATCAATGACCAGCGGCCGATCCGGCATAAGAAAGGAGAACCGTTGCAGGTAGGCATCCTGAAATGCCTCGAGCATGGCTTCAGGCATGTCCAGGGACACGGGTAGAGCTGTATCGGTCCCTTCATAGCGCAGATACAACTTGCACTCCAGGCGTATGCGGTCCTCGGGGATGTCTTGCTCCCGTAGCTCCTGGATGGCCGCGGCAGACAACTCGTCAATCGCGCGACGCGCCTGCGCTTCGCCGTCAGTGGTCCAGGGGCACTCTATCGAGCGCTCTCGCATGGCCGTTGAGGCCGCCAGGCCCATGCCATAGGCAGACAACACTCCGGCCAACGGGTGAACGAGCACCCGCGGCATGGCCAGCTCGTCCGCCACGCGGCAGGCATGCTGGCCGCCGGCGCCCCCGAAGGTGGCCAAGGTATAACGGGTAATGTCATAGCCTCGCTGCACGGAAATGCGCTTGATGGCGTTGGCCATATTGGCAACGGCAATACTTAGAAAGCCTTCGGCCAGCAGCTCTGGCGTGGTGGCTTTACCGGTGGCTTCCGATACCTGGCTTGCGAGCTCGGCAAACTGTTGGCGCACAGTCTCGGTGTCTAGCGCTTGATCGGCATTGGGACCAAACACAGAGGGGAAATGGTGGGCCTGAATACGGCCCAGCATGACGTTGGCGTCGGTGACGGTAAGCGGTCCGCCGCGTCTGTAGCAGGCCGGTCCAGGGTTGGCCCCCGCCGATTGCGGCCCCACTCGCAGGCGGGCACCATCAAACTGCAATATCGATCCGCCCCCGGCTGCCACCGTGTGTATGCTCATCATGGGCGCGCGCAAGCGCACCCCGGCCACCACAGTATCAAACGCACGTTCGTATTCGCCCGCAAAGTGCGATACGTCGGTTGACGTGCCACCCATATCGAACCCGATGACTTGATCAAATCCGGCGGCCCGCGAGATCCCGGCCATACCCACAATGCCGCCAGCCGGACCGGACAAGATCGAGTCCTTGCCTTGAAAGGCGTGGGCGTCGGTGAGTCCGCCGTTGGACTGCATGAATTGGAGGCGCACCGCCGGTAATGCTGCCGCCACGCGATCGACATACCGCCTCAATACTGGCGATAAATACGCATCAACCACCGTGGTGTCCCCGCGCGCCACATAGCGAATCAGAGGCGAAATCTCATGCGATGTGGACACCTGGGTGTAACCGGCCTCGCGCGCCAATTGCGCCAGCCGATTCTCGTGAGCGCCATTGCGGTACCCGTGCATGAGCACAATGGCGACCGCGGCGAATCCCTGCTCTCGACCCTGTCTTAGAGCCGCAAGAGCGGCCTCTTCATCAAGAGGAGTGACGACAGATCCGTCTGCAGCCAGCCTTTCATCGATCTCCACCACGCTTTCGTGCAACAGCTCGGGCAGGACGATTTCCCGATCGAACAAGCGGGGCCGGTTCTGATAAGCAATACGCAGGGCATCACGAAACCCCCGAGTGACCAGAAGAAGAACCCGCTCGCCCTTGCGCTCGAGCAGCGCGTTGGTGGCGACCGTTGTGCCCATTTTGACGGCCTCGATCTGATCAACCGGGATGGGGTCATCCGGCTGAAGATCAAGCAGCTGTCTAATTCCCTGAACAGCGGCATCGTCATACTGTTCGGGATTATCGGACAACAATTTGGCCGTCACCAGAGAGCCATCCGGCCGGCGAGCCACAATATCGGTGAAGGTGCCGCCCCGGTCTATCCAGAACTGCCACCGGTCCTGTGCCGTGGGCTCGGTGCTGCGTATATTGAGGGATGAATTAGGGTTGGAAGATGATGTCGCCACGCTATTTTGCTCGTGTTATTCGTCGTCGCCGCTAGCGTCGTCCGCCTGCAAGCGCTCCTTGACGGGCGCAATCTGGGAAATGAGGTCGCGCACGCGCGCCTTGTTGGGTAAGGGTGCCACCTGGTGTTCGACGCCCGGCTGCATGCGAACCACGCAGGCATAAACGACTTTGCCATCCAACACCATCATGCATTCTTTGCAGGCGTTGGCGTTAATACAGGAATAGCGCACGGCCAGGGTGTCGTCGAGGTTCTGTCGAACCCAGCGCAAACCATCAAGCAAAGAGGCCGCGGCCCCTTCAGGCAGTTCGTATCGCTGAGTGCGCGAAGGCCCATCGCCCACACCGCGTTGGACATTCAGGTAAATCGTTTTTGGAGCTTGTTCGGCGTTCATGCTTGCGTCTCGTGTTCGGTATCTTGCTCGATCGGCAGAGCGACCGGCTCAGCCAGCTTTTGCACGGGTTCAGATTTAAGGACCCATTGACCGTTTGCCCAGGATAAAGTCTGGTTCAAGGTCCAGTCGTCGTCCATGCCAGGATAGTCGTAGCGCTGATGCGCACCACGGCTCTCGCGTCGGGCCAAGGCGCTTCGGGTCACTGCTTCGGCGACCAGCAGCATATTGCGTAAATCCAGCGCATCAAGGCGAACCGGATCTTGAGGCCCTCCTACCCCGGGCAGTTGATCGCCCAGCTCCTTGCGGATTTGCGCCAGCTCGCCAAGGGCGTGCTCAAGTCCTTCTTCCGTTCGGAAGGGCCCGACATAATCCTGCATCAGGTCTTGCAGCCGAACAATAAGCCCCGCCACATTGACATGAGGCTCTTGCGCCGGCGCTGGATTCAACTGTTGCAGGATGGGTTGCGCCAGGCTTTCGCCCAGGGCCTCATCAATAACTGCGGCCTGCCTGGCATGGCTGGCGGCCGTGCGTCCTGCCTGCAATCCAAATGTGATGGCCTCGGTAATGGCATTACCCGAAAGCCGGTTGGCGCCGTTGGCTCCCCCCACGGCCTCGCCCGCAGCAAACAGGCCCGGCACGTCGGTGCTCATGTCGACGTCGACCCGAATACCGCCCATATGGTAGTGAGCAATGGGAGCGACTTCGACCGGTGCTTTGGTGAGATCGATGCCATTGGCAGCCAATTTATCGATGATGGGGCCAAAGGCTTGGCGCAATGTGGCTTCCGGCACGTGCTGGAAACTAAGATAAGCGCCCCCGGCCGGCGAGCCTCGACCCGCCTCGACCTCTTTCAATATGGCATAGGTGGCGGCATCTCGGGTAACGGTGTAGCCCTTTTCCTCGCCCGCATGGCCATATTTTTCGACGAACTCTTCACCCAGACCATTAAGCAGGCGACCGCCCAATTTGTAGCGGAAAGGGTCCCACATGATGGGGTCGAACCCGACCAGGCGCGGGGCCAGATGGCCTATCGGGAAGAACTGCACAAACTCCATATCGATAAGCCGAGCCCCTGCGCGCAAAGCCAAGGCATAGCCATCGCCCGTCATATTCAATGAAGCGCTGTTGCGCCGATACAGGCGCGTGAGGCCGCCGGTGGCAATAATGACCGCCCCCGCTCGTATGATGACGGCTTGTCCGGTGTTGAGGTCGAGCGCGGCCGCTCCGACGACGCGTCCCTGTTCCTGCAATAGATCGAGAATAAGCAGGTCGCCTACACGCTGGACTCGGTCTTGTCGCGCCACCTGGGTGCGCAAGGTTTTTGCGACCGCGGGACCAGTATTCAGATAGTCCACGTAGACACAGCGAGGACGATCGTGGCCGGGAGCGTGAGCTTGTGTTAGGTGTCCGTCGGCCCGGGCCCATCCGGTTCCCCAGCCGTCCATCATGCGAATCGACTCGACTCCACCTTCACAAAGCAGGCGCGCCAGTGGCTCGCTACAGAGCCCTCGTCCAGCTTTAAGCGTGTCGGCATAGTGATAGCGCCAGTCGTCGGGGGTCTGTTCCCCCAGCGCAACGGCCACGGTCATTTGCGCCATGATGGTCGCCCCGCCGCGGCCGACCAGGCTGCGATCCGCCAAAATAACCCGAGCCCCTTGGCCGGCAGCGGCGATGGCGGCG
>JAJUGB010000097.1 GCA_029268595.1 Alcaligenaceae bacterium
AGCCGGTGACGAGGCTCTTGCTGAGCAACACTACTTCCTGCACGGCGCTGGCGAAGGCCGTAACCCGGCTCCCTGGTTCGACGCCGAGTTCTACCGCGCCTCCAACGCTGACCTGGCGGACGTACCTGCTGACCAACTGTTCCTGCACTTCACGCTGCACGGCGTGAACGAAGGCCGCATTCCCATGGAAGGCCTGGAATTCGACGCTGCCGCTTACTTGGCTGCTAACGAAGACCTGGTTGAAGGTCTGGGTATCGCTGACCCCGAGAACCTGACCGAAGACGAAGCCGGCCTGCTGGCTCAGCACTTCTACGCTCATGGTTACAAGGAAGGCCGTGAAGGCGGTCCTGACGTTCCGGAGTGGGAAGTTCCCGACTTCAGCGAGTTGACTGAAGCCCTGGAAACGTATCAGGACGCCGTGGCCGCTCGCGAGCAGTTTCTGGAAGAAGCCGCCGAGAATGAGGCCGTTGCTGAGTTTCTCGAAGCTGACGACACCCTTTCCGTTGAAGATGCGATCGAGGACGCGGTTGACGCTACAATTGCTGACCTCAACCTTGAAGACGACTATCCCGAGTATGACTTCACCACGGTAACGCCGAACGCCATCCCAGTCATGATCGAGGATGTTCGCGAGGAACTGGAAGATGATCTCGCTGCGGCTGAAGAAAAGATCGCCGGAATCAAGAGCGCTTTGACGACGCTGGAGAACCGTCAGAAGAACTTTGAGGCTGCGGTTGAGGCTGAAGAGGCCACGACAAAAGCTCTCGAAGGAGAACTTGCGAAGTCTGACGCTATTTCTGACGGCGAAGTCGCCGAACGTGAAGCCGAAGGCGATACAGCCCGTGCTATCACGCTGAATGGTGAAGTTGTTGCCGAAGTGGTAGACGGCAAGGTTAAGGTCCAGGATAAGGAAGCTGCTGCTGAGATCGAAGGCTGGGATGCTCTCTTGGCCGCCTTCGAAGCAGACGTGAAGGCCGAAGCGCTTCTGGAATCCCGTACTGAAGCTTTCATCAAAGCCGCTAACGGAGTATTGACCAAGGAAGTTGACGCCGGGCTGGTGGAAGAAGGAGACGAACGCGCTCCGTTCGAAACTGTGGGCGAGTTTTACGATGCCGAAGAAGGTTCGCTCATCTATGCTGAATTCGCTGATGAAACGGATGCATATTTGATCGCTCGGGACAACCTGGCTACGTTCAATGCTGCCGTCGAGGCATATGAGGAAGTTGCTGGTTTGGCCGCCGCCTTGGACGAGCACGACGATGCCGTTGAAGCTGCTTACGAGGCAATCGTTGAGCTGGGTTATGAAGTTATCGACCTGGCACTGCCCGAGGACGCTGCTGCTGACGACGAAGTTGAAGTTGCCGGCACCGACGACAACGACTTGTTCGTGTTCCTTGGTGAAGACGCACTCATCGATCTGTTCGGTGAAGTCGGCGACGACCTTCTCTTCATTGGTTCCGAGTACACGTTCAACGGTGACATCGAGAACGGCGATGCATCGGTTCTGGAAGTGTTCTTCACGCAGGATGGTGACGACGTTATTGTTACCATCGAAGAAACCGCTTACGGTACCAATGCAGAGCAACAGGAGATCAACGAAATCGTCCTCACGGGTGTGAACGCTGATGACCTGTCCTTCGTTGATGGCTACGTAGTGATGGCCTAAGACGTCGAATACGCGGTGACAGCGTCACCGCAGTAAAACCGTCAAGCACTGTAGGAGGCCCTGGTGTCCATAGTTGGCACCAGGGCCTTTTATTTGGCGATTGCGTTCACGGCCCGACCCTCCTAATATAGGCTCCTTAGTATAGTGAGGTTTTATGATCGATCTGGTTTCCTTTAGCTCGGATACCGGAGAAAGTCTCCGATGGCAACCACCGAAGAACTTCTCCTTTCTGCGGGAATCGCCGCTTCTGCCAGCACAAGCAGTGGAAGCAGGGCGCCTCGCCTCTGCGTTGCCGCTAGTTTTTCAAAAGGACGCATCACAGACCAGTGGTTGGAGCATGATGATTTTGTGCGGTACCGACGTGGGGCGTAGCATTATGGTCGACGGTGACGATCAATGGGTTGGCGGAGTCATACCCCACTGTGCTCGCTACCTGCCCTTCAGTCTCAAAGAAGTTGGTGGGAATAAAGGCGTGGTTGCGTTTGACAAACGCTATGCGCGACACGTGTTGGCTGATGCGGACACCGGCGTGTCGTTGTATGACGACGAGGGCGAGCTCCACCCTGAGGCCCAAAAGCGAGTGAATTTTCTGCGTCAGTATCGGGGTAGGATAGAGCAAACGCAGAAAATACTTAAAGCACTTGCCGCTGCCAATCTTTTCGTCCCGCTACCTAAAGAACTATCTGAGCGAGCGGACCTCAAGCTATTAGGGTTGTTTTCAATCGACGAGAAGAAGCTAGCGCAGCTAGATGAAAAAATTTTTCTGGGTCTCCGGGCAATCGGTGCGCTGACTGTGGTCTATAGCTCGCTTTTGTCGCTTTATCAGCTGCGCAAACTAGCTGCGGGACCAAGCAAAAAGGGAGCCGCGTCGGGCACGGCGATCCAAACTACCGGCGACTTGGACTTGGAATTTCTCAAGGATGAAGGCACGATCAAGTTCGGTCCCCTGTCTTGACTGTTTATCCCTTCCTATGTAATAAGTCGTTGCATCGGCGGTAATATCGTTTGGTTCGGGCCTTGGCGACCCTTAACCTCGCCATATAATGAGCCGTCCTGGCCTCGCCCGGGGCGCTTCCGCTCCGGCACGGCTCTAATTCCCGCCGCTCCATCATGAATTTACAGAAGATTCGGGTTCTCCTCACTTATGCCCGGAACGGGCTTTCGTACCTGCTGCGAGGCGACTTTCAGGGTTTCGCGCGCCGGTGGCATTCGATCAAGCGCGAGCGCCGGATGTCCGGCCGGATCACTTCCTTGCCGCAGAGCATCCTGCCCGGTACTCTGCTGAAATGGTGTGTCATGGCCACGCCGCATACTCTGTTCATTGGTAAGCTCATCGCCCGGCGCCTGCGCGAGCATGGGTGGAACGTCACCTTGCTAACCGAAGCACCGGAAGTTTTCGACCACCACTTTTATGTGGTGGTGTGCCCGCAGATGTTCCGCCGTCTGCCACCGCCCGAACGCCGCTTTGCATACCAGATGGAGCAGTCGGTTAGCTCACGCTGGTTCACCAAAGACTATCTTGATTCCCTGAGGGATTCCCGCGGCGTGCTTGAATACGCCCTGGTCAATTTTGAGTTCCTGGAGAAGCACGAAGTCTTTTACCCGCACACCTACTACCTTCCAGTGGGAGCGGACCCGTCCTATGGTGACGACCTTGAACGGGAAGAGAAGATCTATGACGTGCTCTTCTATGGTGATGCCAACAGCTCGCCGCGGCGCCAAAAGCTGCTGGCAGCGCTTGAGCAACGCTTCTCCGTACACCGTTGTAGCGAGGTTTTCGGCGACGAAATGCGCCGCGAAATCAAGAGAGCCAAGTTGGTGATCAACTTGCACTATTACGAGAACGCCTTACTTGAGATGCCGCGCATCCAGGAATGTATTTCACTGGGTGTACCCGTGGTGTCGGAAGCATCGCAGGATCAGGGCGATTACCCTGAAATTCAATCCGCAGTTCGCTTCTTTGCTCAAGGAGACGAAGCGGCCATGCTGGCGGCAGTCGCTAGCGCCTTGAATGACCCCATTCCGGAAGAAACGGTAGTGGCCGCTGCCGAGGCCGGTTGGCGCCGCTTCTGCTTTATGTTCGACCGTTTTTTGACGGGAACGCAACTGCTGCACCCTCGACATTTGCTTGATGATGCATTGCCCATCCCGGGCGATGCTGAGCGTATTGCGCTGTCCTTGCCCGAAACGATCCAGCGCAGGCGCAGCTACGACCGGAACAGTGTGCAAGGTAGCGTCACGTTTGATGGCCTACGCTATTCCCCCGGCTGGATTGGGTGTGGTCTGTCATACGCAGCGCTGGCCAAGCACGGTCTGCGGTACAGTATCGACCAACTCATGGTGTTGGAAGACGATGCCTGGTTGCCCGAGGACTTTCTTGAAAAAGAAGCAATCATCCGGGCCTATTTGAGAGACCGGGATGGTGAGTGGGACGTTTTCGCGGGCGTGATTGCAGACCTGCATCCCGACGTACAGATTTTGAAAGTGGAAACCTATAAAGGTTTGCGCTTCGTTACGCTCGACAAGATGACGAGCATGGTCTGCAATATTTATAGCAAGAACGCACAGTCGTACCTTGCAGAGTGGAACCCAGCCGAGGGCGATGCTTACACCAACACAATCGATCGCTACCTGGAGCAGCATGCCAAGTTAAGGGTCGTCGTGCTTCTTCCTTTCCTGGCCAATCTCCGTGAAGAGCTCAACTCCACGCTCTGGGGAATCGATAATCGCCGCTACATCGAGATGATCACCGAAACAGAGCAGAAACTGGTCGAAAAGACCGAAGCGTTTCTCGCCATGCGTCGAAGTGAGCAGACCTCATTGCATAGCTGATTGAGGCGGGGTCGCGACAGCGGCCCCTTCAAGCTTGCGTACATAAGGGCGGCGGAAGTCGAGGAACGGCTTCTCGATTAGGCGGTTAAGCAGCAGGGAAACCGCCAGCGAGGCGGGAAGCGCGGTCAGTAAGCCTGTGCCGATGACGTTTACCAGTTCATTATGTGAAAACGGAATGATACCAACCCTGGGAGCGACCACCGATATGACGAAGGGGTGGCAAACGTAAAGCGCGAAACTCAGCACGCCACCTTGCGCCAGCAAAGAGTCCGCCCACTTGGGCAAGGCCCAGCGCTGGAATAAGTACGACAGCACCAGTAGCGCCCAGCACACGGCTTCAACGAGTGGCCAGATTGTCCACCACCAGGCGCCCATGTTCGGGCTGCCGCCCATCTGGTTCAGCTGCCATACCATGCCAAGAGCGAGGACCGCCGCTGCTGCCAGCGCGAGTGGGGAACGCAGTACTTTTTCTCCCCGGTCGTGCACATAGCATTGTCCCGCGATGTACCCCAGAAGGAACTGGTCCAGCCGCCCAAAGAGAGTTTCGTAGGCGAGGAACCGTACGCTTCCAAATTCCAGGAACACGCCAGTTCGCATCAGAAGCAACAGGGCGAGGAGCCCGATGAAGTAGCTTATTCCCTTGCGCTGGTAGAACAAGTGAAGAAAGGGGAACAGCACGTAAAACGTGAATTCCACCGGAATCGTCCACAAGTGGGCAAATTGCCAGAGTTCGCTGATGGTAGGCGGCCGAAAGAGCAGCAACCATTCCAGTATGGTTCCGACACCGACGTCTTTCTGCTTCTGGTAGACCATCAGGGTGACCGCAAACACCACTGCGAATGCATAGAGCGGATAGATGCGTACCAGCCGGTTGAACAGGAACTGGCCGTACTGGACCGACTTCCCTGCCGTCAGCACTGAAAAAATGAAGCCGCTCAGCACCATGAACAGCCCGATGCCGACATGCCCTTCGTTGATCAGGCTGGCGATGGGGTTATTGAACCGGGTAAACGGAATGTAGAAGTGGAAATGGTGGAATAGGACGACAAGTGCCGCCGCAAAGAAGCGCAGATGGTCAAGGCGTGACAGGTAGAAGGAAGACGAGCTGCGCATCAGGAGTTAGAACGGCAAAGAAAGCGATACTCTATCGCATAAAAGACGCGTAGTGATCCATTCATAATCCCCGACCCCCGCCCAGGCTAACGGGAAATTCCCGGTACCGTCGTTAGGGCGCACTGCATCCCCATTGCTCGGGGTATGACGCCGAACAGGCGCTCGATCGCGTGCAGCATCGTGCCATCAATGGGTAGCGGTTCAACGGGGTAGTCATCGTACTGCAGGCCCAACTTCACGAACGGTTGGAATGCCTGGGACCGTATCCAGAACATGGACCCTGCCGGGAAACAGAAATGTGTGGGAAGGACGCCGCCCACCATTCGGGCTGCCAGTGCTTCGGCGCACTGTCGGTTGGCGTCCCACCCGATGGGTACGGGGTCATCGGGGAAAGCAATACCCCAGGAGGGGTTCTCGTACATGCGGCACACAATGTTGTCCAGCATGCTGCCGCTATGTTCCCCGCCTAAAAGGTTCTCCATCAAGAAGCGGCGCCACATCTCGATCACTTTGTCATCGCCGTGAGGGCTACGCTTGGTGTGCAGATGGCCGATAAGGTCGTAGGCCAGCAAGCGTTCGCCGAAAGTGGTCAGGAAGGGCCCAATGTCGCGCCCCCGGTTGGGAACGACCTCCAACGCGACGACTTTCCCTGAATAGTCATTCAACAAACCTGCCGCCTCCTCCCGCGAAATCGCGTCCTTCACGCTGATGAAGAGATCGGGCTGAACAGAGTTATTCGCCAAGCGAGAGAGCATGTCCCTCAACATGTCCGGGTAGTACGCATGGATGTGCAGTGCAACCCGGAAATTTTCTTTCGATGGCAACGGTACATTACTAGCGGGTTGGATCACTGGGTAGCGCCAGGGCCCCTCGGGTGAGCCGTCGCGGAGGAAGCGCGCGTACGCGTCTTCCGATGGGTTGATGTCGACCGCTTCGGAATACAGCGTGGGCAGAAGGCCAGGCTGCGGTTTGCGGGCTCCAATGCCGGCTTTCCAACCCCTTATATAGAGTCGTGCGAGTGAACATTGCAGCTCTCCATGGTACTGCAGCAGCTCTCCCATGTAGTCCGCCTTCAATCCACCTGACGACGTCACGACTTCTTCGTCATCCCTTTCCTGGCGAACTTGTGCGGCAAGCAAATTCCCGAAGTTCAGCAGTTCGCCAGCATAGTGGTCCAGCGAGAGTCTCGATGAGTCAATCTTGCGCAGCCGTTCAGCGACCGACGTGCGCTGTGCAGAGTCGGTCAGCAAAGCCAGTGCTTTGTTTGCCATGTCTTCGGTATCGTAGGCACGGGCCAGACACCGGTCTGCCAAGTCGCTCTCCCCCAGTACCGCCGACAAGGAGGTGCCGCCAGCGAATGCAACAACGGGGATCCCCTGCTCGAATATCTGTTTACTGCCATTCTGGGGCAGCTCGGCCCTCGCCGGAAACAGAATGAGGTCGGCGAGGCTTGCGGGAAATTCCGCGGATAAGGGTTCATAGACGATGGTGACATCGTCTTCCAAACCCATGCGCTTGATTTGATCCTGGATTGCCAATCCATAGGCGGCGTCGTGGGCTAGGGCACTGGGTTGGGCGAGCCATATAAACCGAAAGCGTGTGCAGGTGTCGGCGTTCGCACCTTGCACCGCATGACGCTTCAGCCAGTCCGCACAATCGAGAAAGAGGTCGACGCCTGAACGATAATCCAGGTCGCCCCAACCAAGCACAATAGCTGTACGCTTGGAGCCAGCATCCAGGCCAATCCGGTGGTGCAATGCTTCGAGTCCGGGGGGGGCGCTATTACAAAGGCGGGGTGTGGCGCGCGAGCCTGAGCCAGGAACTCGCGCCGAAATAGCGTGTGGGTTCACATAGGCGCAGATACGCCGAGCGTTCTCCAGCGCCGCTTCTGACGTGAAACAGGTATGAGTCGCCCAGAAGAAAATCTCTTGGTAGGTGTAGACGGAGGTAGCGTAGGAATTCGCTTCTGGCAAAAGGACGAGCGCAGGAATATAAAGCTCTGCCAGCGCAGGTAGCACACTGCGTGTGTCAACCCCAACAACTATGGCGAATGAGATTTCGCCTACATCTTCGGCCAGCTGATGCACTGCCTCGCGAGCGGCCGAGTAGTCATAACGGGCAGCCCGGTTCTGTACGCATGCTGATGCACTCGATGTAAATTGCTTCAGCAGCGGGCCTTCCGCCATCTGGAAGACAACGACATCACATGATTTCTGCAGGCACTCTACCAGTTCTAGCACTAAGCGCCCTTCGCCGGTATCCTCCGCTTCGGATGTAAAAAAGAGTACCGTCCCTCGTTGGGAAGCCCCCTTGCCAAGTCGGTGAGCCTTATCAAGCGACTGTGCCACTGTAAAAGGTTCATCACTTGACCCTTCTGCATCAGGGGCGCGAAAGATTTCAGGTTCACGCTGCGGCCTGGACAAAAGACGCAGATACTCCGCCAGGGTATGTGCCAAGCGGCCCGGGCGAGAAGCCTTCAAGCGGGCCTTTAGGCGCTGGGCAACGGTGGGCTCGGGTATTTGTATTTCGGCAAGTTGCTTGCGGGTGGCCTGCAACTCACTTTCCAAATGCTGCGCCAGAGTGTTCAGTCGCTCCAATTCTTCGCTTGCCCGCGCTTCGCGTTCGCTGGCCAGAAACAACTGGGCCTCTAGCTCGCGGTTGCGAACATCGAGAAACTGAGCGCGCTGACGCTGAATGACGGCGCCCGATTCAACATACCCCCGCCAGGCATCCGCAGCGGCGGCACGCTGACGTGCTAGCTCGATTTGCAAATCGGAAGACGGTGTGGCGGGGGAGGGTTCGGGCGCGCTTGCACCAGGGGGGGGTGGGCTTTCATTGGACATGGCTGTGCCATTTTACCAAGTACCCGTATATTTCAAAATCTTGCACTTGTGCGCAAGAGCAATGTTCGACCAGCTCTTGCGCCAGCTGACATCGCCAAAGATTACAATAGCCGGTTATCTCGATCCGCGGAAATTGATGTGAATTCTTCTATGAACTCCAGCCCTGGCGGCCTCAGGGGGCTTTGGACGCACAGACATCTCATACGCAGTTTAGCTTGGCGGGAGATCCTCGGGCGATACCGGGGCTCGGCAGGTGGGATGGTCTGGTCATTGGTCACACCGGTACTAATGTTGGCGGTCTACACCTTCGTTTTCAGCGGAATTTTCCAGGCACGCTGGTCGCAGGATGCCACTTCACCCGCTGATTACGCCTTGCAGTTGTTCGTGGGCCTATTACTTCATGGCCTGATTGCCGAGTGTTTGAACAGGTCGCCGGTACTGATTGTCGGGAATGTCAGCTATGTGAAGAGAGTAGTTTTCCCCTTGGATACACTGCCGGTCGTCACACTGGTCTCGGCGCTGTTCCACTTCCTCATAGGGGTGGGCGTTCTTCTGGCATTCCAGTTTGTGTTCCACGGTTTGCTGCAATGGACGCTGCTGTGGTTGCCGGTCGTGATTCTGCCTTACTTGGTTTTTCTGCTCGGAATATCCTGGGCGTTGGCCGCGCTCGGCGTATACCTGCGCGATATTTCGCAAATCACCGGCTTGCTGACGATCATCCTCATGTTCCTGTCGCCAGTTTTTTACCCCGCTTCGGCATTGCCAGAGAGGTTCCGTGGAATTTTCAATCTCAACCCGCTTACGCTGATCATCGAGCAGTCGCGCGATGTGGTGCTCAACGGCCTTTCACCTAACTTCACAGCGCTGGGGCTCTATTTTGTAATGAGCCTGCTCGTCTGTTATTTGGGCCACAGAATGTTCTCCATCATGAAGCGAGGGTTTGCGGATGTCCTCTGATATTGCCATTTCAGTACGCAACGTCGGCAAAACCTTTCGCCTATATAAACGCCCGCAAGATCGTTTGCTGCAGCGCTTCAGCCGCAAGCCGCTGTTCAAGGAATTTCATGCCCTGGCCGATATCGATTTCGAGGTTAAGAGGGGAGAGACGGTCGGCATTATTGGGCGCAATGGTTCGGGAAAATCCACGCTCTTGCAGCTAATCTGCGGTACGCTCACGCCTACTGCCGGAGAGGTAAAGGTCAACGGCCGAATTGCCGCCCTGCTTGAGCTGGGTGCGGGCTTCAACCCCGAATTCACTGGTCGAGAGAACGTCTACTTAAACGCCACAATTCTCGGGCTCACCAAGGAAGAAATCGACGCACGCCTGCAGGATATCTTCGATTTTGCGGATATCGGGGAGTTCGTCGACCAGCCGGTGAAGACATACTCCTCCGGTATGTACGTACGTCTGGCATTTGCGGTCATTGCTCACGTAGACGCCGACATACTGGTCATCGACGAGGCCTTGGCAGTGGGCGATGCGCTGTTCACGCAGAAGTGCATGCGATTTCTCAGAGCCTTTAGAGAGAAAGGCACCATTCTGTTCGTGAGCCATGACAGCCACGCCGTCACCAATTTGTGTCAGCGCGCCATCTGGTTGAATCAGGGGCGTATCCAGGAGCAGGGCGTCGCCAAAGAGGTGGCTGAAGCTTATCTCGCATCGCTATTTGCCAGTACCAACCGGAAAGACGAGAAACCGGCCACGGAATCGGAAATGGCAAAGCCTGAAGACTGGGTCGATCAACGGTTACCGTACATCAATGCCAGCCCCTTGAGAAACGACATTGAAGTCTTTCGCTTCGACCCCAAAGCGTCCGCCTTCGGACATGGTCATGCCGCGATAACGAATGTTCGCCTGGAAAATGACGAAGGGCGGCCGTTGGCGTGGGTAGTGGGAGGCGAGATCGTCAACCTCAGAGTGAAAGTGAAAGTTCGTGAGCTGCTTGACCGACCCATCGTTGGGTTCTACGTTAAAGACCGACTGGGTCAGAACCTATTTGGCGACAACACATACCTAAGTTACGCCGACGACCCCGTGAGTGCGCCCGCAGGCACCGAACTGACGGTGAGGTTCCGCTTTCCAATGCCCCTATTGCCTGCTGGCGATTACTCCATTGCAGTGGCAGTAGCTAACGGCACACAGCTGGAACACGTGCATCATCATTGGATTCACGACGCGCTCATATTCAGGTCACAGTGCAGTGCTGTGGCGTCCGGGCTGGTAGGTATTCCTATGCTGGAAATCAGCCTGGAGGCTTCGGAACAGACTGAAGACGGCGGTACGGAATGACCGACCGACGCGCAATAGGCCTGTCTCGTAATGCTACGGATAGATACGGGATCCACCCCTAGGCCATACCGCCAACACATTTCAAAATGGTTCCCGGTGCCGGCCGCAGGGACGCTTTGGAAGGCGGCATCAGAGTAAACCCTAGGGTAAGTGCCGATTTTCGCCGGAAAGCATCGGTTGCATTCCGAATGGTAAACGCTATTTATATGTCACCGCCTTCGTAGCAATATTCGCATTTCAAGACAATTGGGCGTTTGAGCCTGCCAAGGGGCCATCCATACACTGAACTAGGAGCACCCCAAGAATCCTGGTTTCAAGGAGGTTCCACATGGCAGTAAAGTTTTTTAATCAAGAGTGGTATTTGGCCCGCAACCCCGATGTGGCTGAAGCGATAGAGGGAACGGATACACCGGCCGAGCTGCATTTTGAATTGCACGGCATGCATGAAGGTCGTTCGCCTTCCCCCTTGTTTGACGCACAGTATTATCTGGCCCGTAATCCGGACGTCGCTGAGGCGATCTCGGGTACAGATATTTCTGCTTATCAACACTTTGAACTACATGGCCATTTGGAAGGTCGTGAGGCAAGCCCGTATTTCAATGTTGAGCATTACCTCGCGGCTAACCCTGATGTAAGGGAAGCGGTTGAAGCGGGCAACGGCT
>JAJUGB010000098.1 GCA_029268595.1 Alcaligenaceae bacterium
GCTTCGCTTGCCGCGGCGCCGTCCTTGGCGGCCGACAAGCTGCAGGAGGTCACCTATCTCTTGCCGGCGCCCAAGACACTCCCCGCGTTTGCGCCCTGGATCATCGCGCAACACGAAGGCTACTTCAAAGAGGAAGGGCTGGAGGTCAACTTCATCACCGGCAAGGGCGGTGTGGACGTTGCCAAGCAAGTGGGGGCGGGTAATGCGCCCGTGGGCGGGGCACTGGGCGACACCCCTGTCATTGTGCGGGCCAATGGGGTACCGGTTAAGGCAGTAGCGGTGCTTGGGGCAGGCGGATTGGGTCTGTTTGCCTCTCACGAGTCCGATCCCATCGACGAGCCGGCACAGTTCAAAGGCAAGACCATCACCACTATTGCTTATACCGATACGGTGTACTACGCGCTGCTGGGCACCATGCAGTTGGCTGGGCTGACGCGTAATGACGCAGAGATCCAGGCGGCCGGGCCGGCTGGCGTCTGGCAGCTGTTTGCCAAAGGTGAGGCTGACGCCATGGCGGCGGTGCCCGACTGGATAGTATCCGCGCGGCAAGCTGGCGCCAAGGTGCACATCATGGATCCCAGCAAGGCCTTTGCCAGTATGGCGCAAGCCATCGTCGTGTCTGACGACACCATCAAGAACAACCCCGAGCTCGTACAAAAAATGGTGCGCGCCACCATAAAAGGCATGAAGCTCATCATGAGTGACGTGGATGGGGCTGTTGCATCCTATGTCAAGGCGGTGCCCCAGCACCAGGGCCAAGAGGCGCAAATCAAAGAGGTCTTCGAGCTCTATAACAAATATGTATACGCCGATCAGAAAGTGCCGGGCCAGATCGATGTAGAACGCCTGAAGAAAGTGCAGGACTTCTACGTGTCACAAGGTATTGTCCGCGAGGCCACACCGCTCGAGGAGCTCTACACCAATCAGTTTGTTGAGGCGAAGTAAATGAGTTCGGATTCACCCACTATCAGACTAGACCCGTCCGCGGGAACCAAGAACCAGGCGGCTCCGGCTAGCGTAGCCGGGCCCCAAAAGGCAGGAGGGTCCGCCTTGATTTCCAAACGCCAGGTCTGGACGATCTTCTGCAGTCTGTTGGTGTTGGCGTTGTTCCTGGCCACGTGGCAGTGGGTCCCAGGCTGGTTCGGCATGCCCGAATTCATCCTGCCCAAGTTCACTACCGTGGTGCGGGAAGGCATCCATATGTGGCATACAGGTAACTTCCTCGAGCATTTCAATATTACGGCTCTGGAGGTCATCGTCGGCTTTGTACTGGGCGCCTTCCTGGGCCTGTTCGTGGGTGTAATCCTCGGCTTGTCGCCGACTACCGAGTCGGTGCTGTCTCCGTACATTCTTGCTCTGCAAATTGCACCCAAGGTGGCGTTCGCACCGCTCTTTGTCATGTGGCTGGGCTACACCATCTATCCCAAGATACTGGTGGCCTTGCTGATTGTGTTCTTCCCCATCATGGTGAACGTGTTGTCGGCCATACGTACCGTCGACCCCGATATGGTCAACCTTGTACGTACCCTCAACGCATCACGCTGGCAGATCTTCCGTCTGGTGGAGTTTCCCTCCGCGTTACCGGCGCTATTCTCCGGGCTGCGCATTGGGGCGACTTTGGCGGTGGTGGGCGTCACTGTGGGCGAACTGGTCGGCGGCAACAAAGGCTTGGGCTTCTTGTTGGTCGATGCCGAAGGTCAGGGCAATACTGCGGGCGTATTCGTGGCCATTGTCGGTCTCACTGTCATCGGTATTGCCGCCTACGCAGCTGTAGTGTGGGCCGAGCGTCGATGCCTTCACTACATCCCGAAAGTCCACACATCGACAGTGTAAGGGTGGACACGTGACGGTTAACGATATCTCTGGCGCAGGCGCCCTCGGCGCCGGCCCCCTGCTTGAAGGTAAAAAGGTCCTCGTGACAGGCGCCTCCCGTGGACTGGGGTTTGCGTTCGCACAGCACATAGGGCGTTCCGGTGGAGCGGTGGTACTGGCCGACATCCTCGAAGAGCAGGTGCATCAGGCGGCCCACCAGTTGCGCGCAGAAGGCATAGACGCCCATGGGGTCGGCTTCGATATGAACGACCCTGCGTCCATCAAGGCCTGCGCGCAATTCACTCAAGAACAATTGGGGGGCCTGGATGGCCTCGTCAATAACGCGGCCATGACAAACTCAGGCGGCAAAAATCTCGAAGAGCTCGACATCGAGGTATGGGATCAGGTCATGCGCATCAATGTGCGCGGAACCTGGCTGATGACTCGCGCATGTTTGCCGGCGCTGCGACAGTCTTCCACCTCCAGCATTGTCAACCTGGCTTCCGACACTCCTCTGTGGGGGGCCCCCAACCTCATGGCGTACGTGGCAAGCAAGGGCGCCATCATCGCCATGACGCGTTCCATGGCCCGCGAATTGGGCAAAGATAACATTCGCGTCAATGCGGTCGCTCCCGGGCTCACTTTGGTAGAAGCCACCGAGTACGTACCGCGAGAGCGGCACGATCTGTACGAGAACCAGCGGGCGTTACAGCGGGCGCAGGTACCGGAAGACGTCAGTGGAGCGGCAGTGTATTTGTTATCGGACCTGTCCCGTTTCGTGACAGGGCAAGTATTGGCCGTCAACGGCGGCTTTGTGATGCATTAAATTTCAGAGGTGATTCTATGAGCGAGCAAGCAGTAGCTGAACAGCGCAGCTGGGACCAGCCCGAGGGCAGCACGTTTGAGCAATGGATGGAAGGCCGCATTGCGCGGTTCGCCACACGCAAGTACGACTGGGACGCCCTGAAGTTTCAGGCCGACTTCGACCCCAAGTATCGTCGCGCCCAAATGCGTTATGTGGGCACGGGCGCAACAGGAGTGGCTTCGGACACCAATACGGTGCCCTCCGAGCACTTCACTTTCTCGACCATGGTGATTCCCGCCGGACATGTAGGTCCCTCGCACATTCACCATGATGTCGAAGAGGTGTTCTTCGTCATCCGCGGGAAGATGAAGCTGGTCCTGGAAAAGGATGGTGAGCGTTACGAGACCATACTGACGGACCGCGATTTGGTTTCCGTGCCGCCGGGCGTATACCGCGAGGAAATCAATATTGGCGATGAGGACGCACTGATGTGCGTGATTCTGGGCGCGAAGAAGCCGGCAATCCCCAATTATCCGCCTGAGCATCCTCTGTCGAAGATCAAGCGCGATCTCTAACCGGAAGGGCGCCATCATGCGGCTGCAATCACCCATTTCGCCAAAGTGTATCGACACGCCGGCCCAGCGCCCGCTCAATGGGCGCGGCGGTGCCGGCACGGCATGCCGCGATGGTTACGTGTCCATCGAGGGCGGTGTACTCAGCTATCGTGAATGGGGCCATGGGCCTGCCACCGTGGTGCTGCTTCACGGTATCAGTTCGGCGGCAGCGTCCTGGGACGACTGCGCTCCGTTGCTGGCCGGCGAGGCGCGCATCATCGCCTGGAATGCGCCCGGATATGCCGATTCAACGGCTCTGCCACAACTACAGCCACTGGCTTCGCATTACGCAGACCGGCTGTCGTCGTTGCTGCAAGCCCTGCAAATCAAACGCTGTTTGCTGGTTGGCCATTCCCTGGGGGCCATGATGGCCGTGGCGTATGCCAATTTGCCTCGTTCTGTTGCGCACGAGCTGCTTCTTATCAGCCCCGCGTTGGGCTACGGGGGGCCAGAGCCGGCTCGTCCCCCCGAGGTGGTGCGGCAGGGCCGGATTGCGGCCTTGCAGGAAAAAGGTATTGAAGGGATGGCGCAGGCTCTGCCAAGCCGGCTGTTGACGGCACGCGCAACAGAGGCGCAGCGCCAGCGGGTGGTGAACGTCGCACGCCAGTTGAGTGAAGGCGGCTATCGACAGGCGGTCGAAATGCTTTGCGGCGACGCAATACAAAACTACCCGGCCCCCAAGGTGCCAACTAAAGTTTATTGCGGAGACCAGGACGTAGTGACGACGCCTGCGCAAAGCGAAGACTATGCGCGTTACTTGGGCGCGCCCTTCGGGTTTATTCACGATGCGGGGCACGCCTGTTATATCGAACAACCGCAGCGTGTCGCTGCCTTGATTCGCGACCGCTTGAGCAGGGCGCAAGGTTTGCAGGAAAAGGCGTCATGAGCGAAGTGTTGAAAATGGACGCGCCCGACAAATACATCGTTCCGGGTTTGGCCAGGGGACTGCGCATCTTGCTGGAATTCAGTCGGCAGGATTCGGTGTTATCGGCGCCCGAACTGGCCCGCCGCCTCGATATTCCCCGTTCGACGGTGTTCCGCTTGTTGTCCACCCTTGAGCTTCTTGGATTTGTCGAGCGCGACGCTAGCGGCCGCGACTATACCCTCGGACTGGGGGTGTTGCGGCTGGGCTTCGAGTTTCTTGCCAGCAAAGAACTCACCGACCTGGCGCGCCCCATTCTGGACCGGCTACGCGATTCGCTGGACTACTCCTGCAATCTGGTGGTGCGTGACGGCCGGTCCGTTGTGTATGTGGCGCGCTCTGTTGTGCAGCGGCCCTTTACGAATACCGTTCAGTTAGGCACGCGTTTGCCTGCACACGCCACCATTTTCGGTCGCGTGCTGCTACGCGATCTGTCTTACGAACAGCTGCTCGATCTATATCCCGAAGAGCAGTTACACGCATCGACGGACAAAACCCCGGCCACGGCGGCCGAGCTGTTCAAGCGCATACAAGCCGACAAAAAGCAAGATTACGTGTTTGAGCAGGGCTATTTCGAGCCCAGTGTATCGACCTTGGCCGTGCCAGTGTTTGGCTACCGCGGTGCCGTGGTAGCGGCACTGGGGGTCACCGTGCCTAGCGCCCGCGTCGATACGCTCGATTTGACGCAGTTGGCCGCCCAAGCATGCGCGGCGGCCAGGCAGTTGTCACAGTTGTTGGATCATGTGGCGCCGGAATCTCATAGTTTCCGCGCCCAGAACGAGAGGAAGCAATGATTGACCTGGAAGGCAAGGTAGCAGCAGTCACGGGCGGTTCGTCTGGGATTGGGTTGGAAACAGTCCGATTACTGCTGGCACAGGGCGCCAGTGTGGCCCTATGCGCACGGGACGAGGCCAGGCTCGAGGGTGTGCGTGCACAGCTTCAAGACGAGTTTCCAGACAGGCGAATCCTGGCGCAAGCCTGCGACGTGTTGCAAGGCGCCCAGGTCCAGGATTTCGCCAAACAAGTCCAGACGGAACTGGGACCGGTCAATATGCTGATCAATAACGCCGGCCAGGGTCGGGTATCCACTTTTGCCGACACTGATGACGCGGCATGGGAGTCCGAGCTCAAGCTGAAATTCTTTTCCGTCATCAATCCGACTCGCGCATTCTTGCCTCAGTTGGAGCAGCATGCCGATAGCGCCATCGTGTGTGTGAATTCACTACTAGCGGCTCAGCCGGAACCACATATGGTGGCCACCTCGGCGGCCCGCGCGGGGGTGATGAATCTCGTGCGGTCGCTTGCCACGGAGTTCAGCCCCAAGGGCATACGCGTTAACGGAATTCTATTGGGCCTGGTCGAGTCCGGCCAATGGCATCGGCGTTTCGCTGCGCGCGAAGATCAAAGCCAAAGCTGGGAGCAGTGGTCGTCGGACCTGGCCCGGCGCAAGAATATTCAATTAGGCCGGCTGGGCCGCCCTGAAGAGGCTGCCCGCGCTATTTTGTTTCTTGCCACCCCGTTGTCGTCTTACACGACGGGGTCGCATATTGACGTTTCCGGAGGAGTATCACGTCATGCCTAACAACCAACCCCAAATGACGGTCGGGGCGGCCATTGCGGCCTTTCTCGAGGAGTGCGGCGTCAAGACGGCCTTCGGCGTCATCTCTATTCACAACATGCCCATTCTGGACGCCTTCGGCGAACGCGGCGTCATTCGCTTTATTGCTGCGCGTGGTGAGGCGGGCGGTACCAATATGGCGGATGCTTACGCACGAACGACGGGCGAGCTAGGCGTGTGTCTGACCAGTACCGGTACGGCCGCCGGCAACGCCGCCGGCGCAATGGTGGAAGCGCTGACCGCCGGAACACCCATGTTGCATATTACTGGGCAAATTGAAACGCCTTATCTCGATCGAGGTTGCAGCTATATACACGAGGCTCCCGACCAGCTCACCATGCTAAAAGCGGTCTCCAAAGAGGCGTTCCGGGTGCGCGATGCGCAAACGGCTTTGGCTACTGTGAAGCGCGCTGTCCAGGTGGCGCTCACCGCGCCCACAGGGCCCGTCAGCATCGAAATTCCCATCGATATTCAACAAGCCCTTATTGCTCCACCCGAAGATCTCACTCCGCTAGAGGTGCCCGTGGCACGCCCTGACCCGACCGCATTGGACCGGCTTGCAAAGCAGCTTGCCAGCTGCAAGCGGCCCATGTTGTGGCTTGGAGGCGGGGCCCGCCAGGCGGGCAAGGCGGTGCAGCGCCTGGTGGAGCTCGGTTTTGGTGTGGTTACCAGCACCCAAGGGCGCGGCATTGTTCCGGAGACCCACCCGCAGACCTTGGGCGCCTTCAATTTGCACAAGCCTGTAGAAGAGTTCTATCAAACGTGCGACGCCATGTTGGTGGTGGGCTCGCGCCTGCGGGGCAACGAAACACTTAAGTACCAGCTGAAGCTGCCCCGTCCGCTATACCGCGTGGATGTCGATTCCGCCATGGAAGGCCGTTGCTACGATAGCGACGATTTTGTGTGCGGAGACGCCGCCCTGGTGTTGGAAGGCCTGGCGGATCGGCTCGAGGGAAGAATCAGTATCGATTCTTCCTTCCACAGCGATCTTGCCGCGGCCCGCAAGAAGGCGGTGGGTGGGCTGGTCGACAGCCTGGGCCCTTATGCCAGCCTGGTGTCCACTCTTCAGGAAGCAGTAGGAGACAACTTCAATTGGGTCCGGGACGTTACCGTCTCGAACAGCACTTGGGGCAACCGTTATCTCTATCTTTCCGACCCCAGGGCAGGCGTTCACGCACTGGGCGGCGGCATCGGACAGGGCCTGGCCATGGGCATCGGGTCGGCGGTGGGCGCTGCACAAACACACTCCGGTAAGAAAACATACTGCCTGGCTGGCGATGGTGGTTTCATCCTGAACCTGGGCGAACTGGCCACCGCGGTGCAAGAGCGGGCCGACATGGTGATCATCCTGATGAATGACAAGGGCTACGGTGTCATCAAGAACATCCAGGACGCCCAGTATGGTGGCCGACGTCACTATGTCGATCTGCATACTCCAGATTACGCCCAGTTGGCTGCCTCTATCGACCTGCCCCACGTGCGCGTTTCAGACCTGTCCCAGCTGCCTCAAGCGCTCGAAGGCGCCATAGCGTGCCAGGGACCTTATCTTGTCGAAGTCGATATGCTGTCTATCGGCAGCTTCAAGACGGCTTTCGCCGGCCCCCCGGTCAATGCTGACGAACCCGCGGAGGCCACATCATGAAAGAGGCCGTGTTCGAACGTATTGCTCTAGTGGGCTTTGGGGCTATAGGACAGGCGGTGTTCGATTCGTTGCGAGGCGAGTCCGCCCTGCGCATAGAACAAATCATCGTTCCAGAAGGTGAAGAAGCGGCCGCCACCCAGTGCATGCAGTCGCTCGACGCCACTGTGCCTGCTCATGTGCTGAACAAGCTCTCTCTCGATAACTGGCGGCCCGATCTCTTGGTGGAATGCGCGGGCCACGCCGCGATCGAGGAGCACGTGCTGCCGGCACTAGAGCAGGGCATACCTTGCCTGGTGGTCTCCATCGGCGCTCTTTCCACGCCCGGCCTGGCCGAGCGCCTCGAAGAAGCTGCGCTCAAAGGCCGTACTCAAGTTCACTTGCTGGCGGGCGCCATTGGGGGAATCGATGCACTGGCCGCGGCTCGTATCGCGGGTCTGGACAAGGTAACCTACGTGGGACGCAAGCCGCCTCGCGGCTGGTTGGGTTCGCCCGCGGAAGAAACCCTCGACCTGCACAACCTCAAGGAGGCCGCCATGTTTTTCGAGGGCAGCGCCCGCGAGGCAGCCCGCCTGTATCCGAAGAATGCCAACGTGGCCGCCACCTTATCGTTGGCCGGAGTGGGCCTGGACAACACCAAAGTGCAGCTTTGGGCCGACCCAGCGGTTCAGGACAATATCCACTATTACGAGGCCGAGGGCTTGTTTGGCCACATGGCGGTGACGCTTAAAGGCAAACCTCTGGCAAGTAACCCCAAGACTTCCACTCTAACGGTGTACAGCGTTGTCAGGGCGCTGAAGAACCGAGTTCATGCGGTGGCAATGTGATGCTTAAAGAAATTTCCGGTCTGAACGACAGCTGCATCAAGCAGCTGTGCATTGCCGGCACATGGCGGCCCGGCACAGGTCCGCTGTACGAGTCGCGTTATCCGGCTACTGGCGAAGTGGTGGGAGTCCTTAATGCCGCCAGCCCTGAAGACGTCGAAGAGGCCATACAGGGCGCGCATGACGCCTTCTTGCATAGCGGGTGGGCACAGCGCAAGCCTCACGAAAGGGCGGCGGTGCTGTATCGAATTGCTCAGCTCATTCGTGAAGAGGCCGAGTCACTGGCTCAGCTGCAGCGCCTGGATAACGGCAAGCCCATTAGCGAAACGCGAGCGCTAGTCGCTAGTGCAGCCGGTACTTTCCAGTTTTTTGCATCAGCTTGCGAAACCTTGGAAGAAGCCATTACTCCCTCGCGGGGCGACTATCTCTCCATGAGCATATACGAGCCGATGGGAGTTGTGGCGGCGATTACCCCATGGAATTCGCCCATTGCCAGCGAGGCCCAAAAAATTGCTCCTGCCTTGGCCGCAGGCAACGCCGTGGTAGTCAAGCCAGCCGAGATCACACCTTTATTGGCTCTCGAGTTGGCGCGGATCTGCGAACAAGCGGGTTTACCCAAGGGGCTTATCAGTGTCTTGCCGGGTAAGGGATCCGTAATTGGCGATCTCATCACCCGCCACCCCCTGGTGCGACGCGTCTCGTTCACAGGCGGTACATCGGTGGGACGTCACATTGCCCAGATTGCCGCAGATAAATTCATGCCGGTGTCCCTTGAGCTAGGAGGGAAGTCCCCCACCATCGTCTTGGAAGACGCCGATCTGGACCATGCGGTAGCCGGCGTCCTATACGGAATTTTCAGCTCCAGCGGTGAGTCCTGCATTGCAGGGTCACGACTGTTCGTGGCGCGGTCCTTGTATGACCAGTTCCTGCAGCGCTTGGTCCGGGGCGCCGAGCAATTGCGCGTTGGTGATCCTGCCGACCCGGCGACCCAGATGGGTCCCCTGGTCAGCAATAGCCATCGTGAATCAGTTGAACGTTATGTACAGAAAGGTGTCGAAGAAGGCGGCCGCATTCTGACTGGTGGAGCGCGGCCGGCCGGGGGCATATACGATCGAGGCAGTTTCTATCGGCCCACAATTATCGAAGGCCTCGAAAACACGGCCACTATTTGCCAGGAAGAAATCTTCGGTCCTGTGCTGGTTACCCTGCCTTTCGACGATGTCGACGACCTGGTCAGCCAAGCCAATGACAGTGTTTACGCCTTGGCGGCCGGTATTTGGACACGCGACTACAAGAAGGCATGGCGACTGGCTCAAGCGGTCAAGGCAGGCAACGTCTGGATCAACACCTACAAACAGTTCTCCATATCTACCCCCTTCGGTGGCTGGCGCGATAGTGGCCTGGGCCGCGAAAAAGGGCGGCTGGGCATCTTGCAGTATATGGAGCAGAAAAGCGTCTACTGGGGGCTGAACGAACAGCCCTTGCCGTGGGCCAATTAAGGAGTAGTCATGGATATCATGGGTATCGACGGCATCACGTATGGCGCCGACGACTTTGAAAAGTGCAAGGCGTTTTTCAAAGATTGGGGGCTGCAGCTCGAGTCCGAATCCGATAGCAAGCTTGAATATTCCACGCTTAACGGTTGCCGGGTCAATGTAGTAAAGATAGCCACGGCCGATCTGCCTCCTCCTATCGAGGAAGGCCCGACTCTACGGGAAGTGGTTTGGGGCGTGTCGTCCAACCAGGTTCTTGAGCGTTTGGGCGAAAAGCTTGCCGATGTCCCTGGTTTCCGTAAAGACGTACAGAGCGTGGCCTGCATTGATCCGATCGGCATCTCGTTGCGTTTTCAGGTTACCCAGAAGCGCGATGTCGAGCTGGATTGCGCTCAGATGAACACCTGGGCGCATCAGCCTCGAAAGAATGCGCCCAGTCCCGTCTATGAGCGTGCCCAGCCTATCGAAGTAGGTCATGTCGTGTTCTTCGTCAAAGACTTGCAGGCCACAGAAGAGTTCTACGTTCAGCGCCTGGGCTTCGTGCCCTCCGATCGCTATCCAGGCCGGGGCGTATTCCTGCGCTGCGACGAGCAGGGCGGCCATCACGACCTATTCCTCTTGCAGACTCCCGACGCCAAAGTCGGCCTTAACCACGTGGCTTTTACCGTACGGGACATTCACGAGGTGTTTGGCGGCGGCATGCACATCGACCGTTGCGGCTGGGAAACCCAACTAGGCCCCGGTCGCCACCCCATTTCTTCCGCTTATTTCTGGTACTTCAAGAACCCGGCGGGCGGCCTCATTGAGTACTACGCCGACGAAGACCACCTGGACGCAGAGTGGACTCCGCGCGAGTTTGAACCGGGTCCAACACGCTTTGCAGAATGGGCGGTAGATGGCGGTTTGGATGGCACTACCCGACGTCAGAAAAACGCTCAGGGGCCCGATGGAAAGTTCCTGACCGACCGTAAGTAGTTGGGCTCTGATCCGGGCAGAAAGCAGCAAACTTCTTTTTACGCTTGCTAAAGACGACGCCCGATAGCGTCAAATCATTGCCCATAGAGGACGCCGTTACTGTTAGCGGCGTCCTTTCATTTTCCGTGTCACCAGACATGAGGTTTCTCTGTCACCCAGTCATGGGAGCTAGGAAACTGGCTCGCTAGATTGCCAGAAAAGTCTTGGAAGCAAAAGTCCGGCCGCACGCCGCGCCTCCCGACCGCGATACCAAGTTGCGGTCGGCCACCACGTCGCAGCCATTCTGAAGGCGCTCCCCCCGGTGGTTGCGACATCCTCGCACAGGGGACGGCGTGGAAGCAAAAAAAAGTCGGGTCCGTATAACGTACCCGACTAAAAATTACTCAAATCTACGGAAATAAAAAGAACAAATACAGCAACTACACCTACTGACCGAGTGGGTCACCCCGAAGGGCGAACCCACTTAGCCAAGTAGCTTTACAACATTAGAAGTTGTGGCGAACGCCGACCATGACGGAAGTCTGGTTGACGCCAGCAACGGGACCCGCACCTGCGGTGCCGCCAGCTGCGGACAGGCGAGCCTGGCCTTTGTTCTGCATGTAGCCAGCGGAAATATAGGTGGAAGTGCGCTTGGAGAGAGCGTACTTGGCGCGGGCGACGTAGTAC
>JAJUGB010000099.1 GCA_029268595.1 Alcaligenaceae bacterium
ATGGCGGGCGCGGCCGGCGGGGGTGTAGAAGCGGCGTTGTTGATTGGGGTTTCTGAGAGCCGTGGTTTCTTCGCTGCTGATGTGGTGGCTAAAGTAAGTATTGGCGAGGGTGGCTTGTTTCGGCTGTATTGTGGTGGCTGGTTCGAGCTTGCTCACGATGGGCGGTTCTTAGCCGGCGGATGTTGGTTGAGTTCTTAAGTCGGAGCCGGGCCGCACCCGTGGCAGGCGGCCCGCGCTTGGCGGCCCTGCAGGCTTCCCGACAAATTGGGGCGGCGCTCGCCGAGCGAGTTTGGGAATTTATGTAGCGCCCCACTTGGAAAACAACTAATAAGAGGAGAAGACAATGGACGAATTCTTGAAGGCCGCTTACGAGGAAGCGCAAAAGGGCCTTGCTGAAGGAGGAATCCCCATCGGCTCGGTCATCGTTCATGACGGCAAAATCATTGGCCGTGGGCACAATCGGCGCGTCCAGCAAGGAAGCCCGATTCTGCACGGAGAGATGGATGCCTTCGAGAACGCGGGTCGCCAACCTGCTGTTGTGTATCGGGAATCCGTCATTTACACCACCTTATCACCGTGCTCGATGTGCACTGGCGCCATACTGCTTTACGGGATACCGAAAGTGGTGGTGGGCGAGAACAAGACCTTCATGGGTGATGAAGAGCTCTTGCGGCAGCGAGGGGTTGAAGTGGAGGTCGTTCAGGACCCGGAGTGCATTGCCATGATGCAGCGCTTTATTGAGCAACATCCGGATGTCTGGAATGAGGATATAGGCGTCTGAACTGTTGGCGACGAAGCATTTATGGGTTCAGCGCTTTCGATGGTGGGCGCGAGCGTCGTGTGCAAGGTAAGTATTGCGTCAGAAAGAGGGACGACCGGCTCCACGTAAACCGTTGGGGCGACAAGCCAGAGTTGAGTCGAATCCTTTGTTTGTAAGCAGTGGCGACGGCATGGTGTTTGCTAATCAGCGCCATGCCGCAATACCCCGCTCATTCTTACAATAAGGAGTCGAAATATGGATGCCAGTTCTACCACTCAACCTGGTCCCGACCAGGACTTCAAGATTGATATCGCCGCTTTGCGAGCCAAGGCCAGGCAGAATCTTGAGTGTGGCGTCATCACGGAAACCTACACCGCCGACCGCGAAAAGGTTATTGAGCTGCTCAATGAGGCGCTTGCTACCGAGCTGGTCTGTGTGCTGCGTTATAAGCGCCACTACTTTGTGGCCAGCGGAATTCATTCTGATGCGGTCACATCGGAATTCGCCGAGCACGCCACACAAGAGCAGGATCATGCCGATCGCCTCGCTGCGCGCATCATTGAACTGGGCGGTGAGCCGGATTTCAACCCCGATCACCTGACCCGTAAGAGCCATTCGGAATACGTCGAAGGGACCGACCTGCGCGACATGATCAAAGAAAACCTTGTGGCCGAGCGTATTGCCATCGACAGCTACAAGATGATGATCGATTACATCGGCGATAAGGACCCGACCACGCGACGCTTGCTCGAGGAAATCCTGGCAGTTGAAGAAGAGCACGCTCACGACATGCTGGACTTGCTCGAGCGCGAATAAAGATTTGCCAGGATTTAAAGGGCGCCGCTGACGGCGCCCCGTGGGCCGTCGGAGCGTCAGAGCGTCAGGGCGTCAGGACCACTTTTCGGCAGGCGTCATGCTTTTGGTCGAACATATGGTAAGCCTGCGCCGCCTCGTCCAGCGCCATCCGGTGCGAAATAATGATATCGGGATGCAGGCGTCCCTCCTGGATGAAGTTGAGTAGTTCGGGCAGGAAACGCTGCACATGGGTTTGCCCCGCCTTAATGGTCAGGCCTTTTTCGAAAATGTCCCCAAACAAGAACCCATGGATGAAGCCGGTATATATACCTGGGACGCTAATCGTTCCTCCTCGACGAACTGCGGCAATACATTGACGTATGGCCTTGCCGCTGCTGCCTTCGAGTTTGAGCGTGGAAAGCACTGTTTCCGTGGCACTGCCGTGCGCTTCAAAGCCTACAGCATCAATGGTGGCGTCGACACCACGCCCCCCGGTCTGCTCCACAATTCTTTCAGCCGCATCGTCGCCAATTTCGTAGTTGATGGGAATCACCCCATATGCTTCTTTGGCAAACTCTAGGCGGTAATCGAATCGGTCGACCATGAAAATGGTTTCCGCGCCAAGCATTCTGGCGCAAGCGGCGGACATCAGGCCGACCGGCCCAGCGCCAAAGATTGCCAACGTGGAGCCCGGCCCGACCCCAGCATTGAGCACTGCCTGGTAGCCAGTGGGAAGGATGTCGCTAAGAAACAGCACACGTTCATCCTCCAGCCCGTGCGGAATCTTGAGAGGCCCTACATTAGCTTTGGGCACACGCACAAACTCGGCCTGACCGCCCGGAACTCCACCATATAGGTGGCTGAAACCGAAAAGAGCGGCTGCGGGCGGGATTCCCTTTTTATTCATGATGGCGCCGCGCCCCTCATTGGTGGTCTCGCACGCCGAGAACAGATTCTTCACGCAGAAGTAGCATTGCCCGCAAGCAATAACAAAGGGGATGACTACACGGTCCCCGGGAGCAATATGGCGCACCTCCGGTCCGACATCTTCGACTATGCCCATGAACTCATGGCCCAGAATGTCGCCCGGTAGCGTTTCTGGCACCTTGCCGTGATAAAGATGCAAATCGGAGCCGCATATGGCGGTGGCCGTAATGCGAAGCAAAAGATCATCCGGCTCTTGGATAGTTGGGTCTGGAACATTGTCGACACGAACGTCCTTGGTGCCGTGATAGGTCAGTGCTTTCATGAGTAACTCCCGTGCCTGTCGCCTACAGACGGAATGAGTGGGTTGATCGAATGGCGTGAACTTGAGGCTCGACTCCCGCTCGAACCTACGTAAGAATTGTTGTGAATTTGCGGTGCTGCTCAGGGAGAGCGGGCTGCAGGCATCTGGCAAGCTGCGTGCCGAGGGGCCGCCGTGGCGGCCGCCAGGCCGGGCAGTAATCGGCCAGCGCGAAGATCCGCCCGCGCACCGTCCCACGTATCGCTCTCAGCAGGCGACAACCAGCTAAAGCCGTTCCGAAGAGCAATACGCGAGGACGGGGCTCGTGACCCTGGCACGGATGAAACCGCAGAGACCCGTTTCGACGTGCGAGTTTCGCAGTCATATCGCTTCTGCTAGTCATCAGGAACAAAAGTTGCTGTGGATCCTCGTGGCACCGTCGGTGCTCAGGCTGACCGCCAAGGTCGCGGCGTGCTGAAAAAATACTGAATCATAAGGAGAGGCACCATGGCAGAAGAGCGTAGCGCCAATGTCACTTACGCCACATCATCTGTACCGGTGGAGTCGGTGGATCTGCATGGCTCAGGAGCGTCCTGGAGTGCGGTCTTCGCCGGAGCAGTGGCCGCGGCAGCGTTGTCACTCATACTCATTGTGCTGGGAGTAGGACTAGGTTTTTCGGCCGTATCTCCGTGGGACTTTGACAGCGGCGACGCGACAGCTATCGGTATTTCCACAGCCATCTGGTTGGCGTTTACTCAGATTGCGGCCTCCGGATTGGGCGGTTATCTGGCAGGACGGCTGCGAGTACGTTGGCCGGGATTGGAAAGCGACGAAGTCTACTTTCGCGATACGGCTCACGGCCTGCTGGCTTGGGCGGTAGGAGCGCTAGTTGTGGCGGCGCTGATGGGCTCGGCCATATCCGGGCTGGCGTCTGGCGGCGCGCGCGCAGTGGGCGCTGCTGCCTCTACGGTCACCCAGGTCGCGGGCTCGGCCGCAGCCGGTTCTCAGGGTGGGCAATCAGGCGCGCAAAGCGGTGCCGAGCCGATGATCTCGTATTTCATTGATGCGCTTTTCAGAAGCGACCAACCGGGGCCCACACAGGATCCGCAACAAGCCCGGGCAGAGGCGACAACCATCTTCTTGAAGAGCATGGCCGACGGCGCGCTTGCGCCCACTGATCAAGAGTATCTGGCCACTGTTGTAGCTCGCGAGACCGGTCTTAGCCCAGAAGATGCGGCACAGCGTGTGCAGGATCGCTATGCGCAGGCGTCCGCCGCTTTGCAAAACGCCAAGGTGGCGGCCAAAGAAGCAGCGGATACAGCTCGCAAGGCTGCAGCCGGGACGGCGCTCTGGATGTTCGTGGCCTTGCTTTCCGGGGCGTTCTTCGCCGCGTTGGCTGCCGTTTGGGGAGGCCGACGACGCGAGGCGCT
The DNA here is from genome assembly GCA_029268595.1 of Alcaligenaceae bacterium. Classification (GTDB taxonomy): domain Bacteria; phylum Pseudomonadota; class Gammaproteobacteria; order Burkholderiales; family Burkholderiaceae_B; genus JAJUGB01. The sequence continues at coordinate 4,211 of JAJUGB010000099.1, forward strand.
GAGCTCTCGTTTGGCGAGTTGATGTTCTGATTCGTATTCTAATTATTAAGGAGCCGTTATGGGGCCGATTCTGCTGTGGTTGTTGGGCGTGCCGATCCCCATCATTATTATTCTTGCTCTTCTCCTTTGAACCGTCCTGTCATTTTTTGACACGTTCACCTACGACGGCGGTATGATGTGCGATCGGGGGTGCCGACCGAAGGTGCTCCAGAAGCATGTTAGAAACGACCTCAAGGAGGGGAGATGAAGCACCTTAAAAAGCTGAGTGCAACGATTGTATTGGGCGCTTTCGCTACTTTTGCGCAAGCGCAAGAACCTGTCCGTATCGGATTCATTACAACTTTATCGACACCCGCCGGCTATATCGGAGAAGACGAGCGCGATGGGTTCATGCTGGCCGTCAAAGAGGGCGAGGGCAAGCTGGGCGGCGTACCAGTCAAGGTCGAGATCGAAGACGACAACCTCAAGCCCGGCCTGGGCAAACAAACGGCCGAGCGTTTGCTGCAGGACGGCGTGCGTCTTTTCACCGGCATCAACTTTTCCAACGTCCTGGTCGCTGTGGCGCCGTCTGTCGTAAAGGAAGGCGGCTTCTATGTCAGCCTGAACGCAGGCCCTTCAACTTTCGCGGGCAAGGGATGCGATCCCAACTATTTTGGCGTGGCCTTCCAGAACGACACCTATGCTGAGACAGCGGCCTTGGCTGCCAATCAGATGGGCGTGAAGAAGATGGTCATAATGGCCCCCAATTACCAGTCCGGGCGCGACGCACTGAACGGGTTCAAACGCGTGTACGAGGGCGAAATCGTTGCCGAAATCTACACCAAGCTCGACCAGTCCGACTTCTCGGTGGAATTAGCGCGCATTCGGTCGCTGCAGCCTGAAGCCCTGTTTACTTTCCTGCCGGGCGGCACAGGTATCAACTTCGCCAAGCAGTGGGCCAACGCGGGGCTGCGAGACAAGGTCGAAATCATCAGCACCTTGTATTCCATGGATGACCGCATGCTGGCTGCAACCGGCGATTCGGCCGAAGGTTACAACCTTACCATCGGTTGGACGCACGAGCTGGACAACGAGGCAAACAAAGCATTCGTGAAGGCCTTCCAGGAAGAATATGGCCGTCGTCCGTCTGCCTATGCCGCTACCTCGTACGATACGGCCCGTCTGATCGGCTCGGCCCTCGATGCAGTTGACGGCGATTTCAAAGCAAAGCCGGACGAATTCCGCGAAGCCCTTCGGAAGGCAGACTTCGAAAGCGTGCGAGGCGATTTCAAATTTGGTCCCAACCACTACCCCATTCAGGATTGGTACATGGTCCGCGTCGAGCGTAATAGCGAGGGCAAACTCGACTATAAAACGGTCAATACCATTGTTGAGGACTACGGCGACCCCTACGCCAAAGAATGCAAGATGGATAAGTAAGGCATAGTTTGGCTTGGGCCGGTGGCTAGTTTGAACTAAAGCCTACCGGCCTGAAGCGGTCGAACTGCACTAGTAAACAAGGGGCGGTCTTGCGTTGCTCCTCAAAAGTTGGCATTTCTCCAACGCTTGAGGCGCGATGTAAGTCCGCCCCTTTCGATGTAAGGTCAGTTTTGCTAGCGAAGGAGGCTCGGGGACACCCGTTCCAGATCTCTCCATCGAAGTGGACAGTCCTCAAGAGGTGTTGCAGCGGGTAGAGACAAGGGGACTGGTCGTCGAGTACGGCCCCAGACTTCTGGATACGCGACGGCGTCTCATATCCCGTCTCATAGACAATAAAAAAGCCGCGTCGTGCGCGGCTTCAATGTGTTGATTTCGCTTAGAATTCTTGGTGCCCCCCCCGTGAGTCGAACACGGCACCAACGGATTATGAGTCCGCTGCTCTAACCAAGCATGAGCTAGAGGGGCACGGTGAAGCTCGCAATTATCGCATAAAAATAGTCGGTAGAGGGAAGGGAGTGGAAATCATGGTTCGCAGCGTACTGGCGGCTGTTTTGAGCGGCGCCTTGGGGCTGGCCAGTGCGGCAAGCATCAGTGATTTTTCCCCGACCGGTATTGTGGCTGGGGTGGAGAGCGTAAAGGTTACGTTCGACGAGCCTGTAGTTGCTTTCGGGCAGGCCCACTCTCCAGCGCCCGTGCAGATAAGTTGCGACGACCCCTCCGTGCAGGGAGAGGGCCGCTGGCTGGACAGTCAGCACTGGACTTACGTGTTCCGTACTGCTTTGCCGGCTGGAGTCAACTGTGAGGCGCGGGTGTTACCTGGCTTTGCGACGCTAACCGCAGAGCCGTTGTCGGGGCCCGACGTTTTCCGTTTCGGAACCGGGGGGCCACAGGTCATGGACATGCGTCCCTATGGCTCTCAAATCGATGAAGACCAAGTTTTTGTTGTGCGCTTCAACGGGCGAGTGCAGCCGCAGTCGCTGGAGCAGGGCACATATTGTGTGGTGGAGGGCTTGGGTGAGGCGGTGCCTATATCGCTAATCACCGATCCGACGCGGCGCGAAGCGCTATTGGCAGCGGCCTACGTTCCAGAAGCTCAGCGCGACGAATTCGTCCATCTCCTGCAATGTCAACGCCTTCTCCCACCGGAGGCAAAGGTACAACTGGTGTTTGGCGATGCGCTCGCCACTTCGTCAGGCGGTTCAAACAAAGCCCCGCAATCGTTCGATTTCACGGTGCGGCCGGCTTTCAAGGCGAAGGTGTCTTGCCAGCGCGAGAATGCCCGCGCCGATTGCACGCCGGTATCGTCCATAGGTCTGGACTTCAATGCGCCCGTATCAGCGGAGGCCGCTGCTCGTGTCCGCCTGCTTGTGCAAGGCTCCGAGCGTTCACCTGCGGTACGTGATGAAGCTGATGACGGCTGGGTGACTCGAGTTGAGTTCGCCGGCCCGTTTCCCGAAAAGGCGGAACTGCTCGCCACTTTGCCAGCCGGTTTGACCGACGACGCCGGGCGCCCGCTGGTCAATTCGGGCGATTTCCCTTTAACGATAAAGACGGCCGCGAATCCGCCACTGGCGCGCTTTGCATCATCTTCCTTTGGCTTGATAGAGCGGTTTGCCTATGTGCCAGCTGGCGGTGACGAGGACGATCACCCGCCTAGTGTGCCGGTCACCATACGACATGTCGACCTCTCAGGCGATACCGGCCGTGTGCGCGATTACGTGGTGCGGGACGATATTGAGGTGTTGCGCTGGTATGCGCGTTTGCAGCGGTTGGAAAGTGGTGAGTGGACCCGCTCTCAGCTTCAGGACATCATGCAAGATCGAGCGCCGGATTCGGCCGGATCGGACGAGCGCCTCGATGTAAGGGCCTTTTCTGCCCTGGACCGCATCGATCAGGCTCGAACTCTGGTGCTTCCGCGTCGTGAGGAGGGTGACCAGCTCGAGGTCGTTGGAGTGCCTCTCATCGAACCAGGGTTCCATGTGCTGGAGATTGAATCGCCCCGTCTTGGGCAATCTCTTCTTGCACAGGCTCAGCCCATGTACGTAAGAAGCTCGGCGCTCATCACTAATCTGGCAGTGCATATAAAGCGTGGCAAGGACGATGCGCTGGTGTGGGTGACATCGCTGGACGAAGGGCGGCCGGTGCCCAATGCGCAAGTTCGCTTGCTTGATTGCGGCGGCAAGCTGCTTGGACAAGGCCAGACGGACGAGCAAGGCGTGTGGCATACGGTCGAAGCACTGAATGCTGCCGACTATTGCGAAACTACTGGGTTGTCCGGCTTGTATGCGTCGGCACGTATTACTACCGACCACCCACTGGCACGGGGCAAACCGGACTTTTCTTTCGCCCTGAGCAGTTGGAATGACGGTATTGAGCCCTGGCGGTTCAATCTACCCATCGATTATTCGGACGGGGCGACACAGGTCCGTCATACCGTATTGGACCGAAGCCTTTTTCGGCAGGGCGAAACGGTTTTGATGAAGCACTATGTGCGTGTTCAGACCCGGGATGGGCTGGCGCTTCCGGCGCTCGACACATTGCCTGATAGGGTCATTATCGAACACCAGGGATCAGGAAAGCGGCATGAGCAACCCCTGAGCTGGCAGAGGACGCCTTCAGGAGGGCTAAGTTCGTATAGCACTCATAAGCTGGCCGACGAAGCCGACCTTGGCACATACACGATCACCTTGGCGCGTCCTGATGAATACGTCGGGCCCTCCGCGCAGTTTCGCGTGGAAGACTTCAAGCTACCGCTACTCACCGGAACACTCAAAATAGAGTCAGAAGGGCAGGGCAGTCCCCTGATTGCTCCTTCTGCTTTGCAGGCCGATGTGCAGCTTTCCTGGTTGTCGGGAGGTGCGGCCTCCGGCTTGCCCGTGATGCTGTCCGCGGTACGCCGTACCAGTCGTTTGCAGTTTCCGGACTACGAGGGCTTTTCATTTGTGGCGCCTGAGTATGCCTTGGAAGCTGCGAAGCAATCGGAAGTCCTGCAGGAGGACGGCGTTCAAGTCGAGGGAGGCGTCGTGTTCCTGGACAAGCAAAGAGTCGTGCTGGACGAGCATGGCGGCGCAAGAGTGAAGCTGGAAGCGCCGGCCCCGACGACCGAGGCGGTCGATTATCTTTTCGAAGCCAGTTTTGCCGATCCTAATGGGCAGATTCAGACGCTCAGTCAGGTGACTCATGTCTGGCCGGCGGCTGTCGCTGTCGGGCTCAAAACTTCTTCGTGGATTCAAGAAGGGCAAGCGGCGAACGTTACGGCGGTCGCATTGCAGGCCGACGGGGAGCCCAGAGCGGGTGTGCAAATGGCCATCAGAGCGGTGGGGCGCACGGTGTTTTCAACCCGAAAGCGCTTGGTCGGTGGCTTCTACAGTTATGACAACCGTACCCAGCTGCGCGATCTAGGCGAGGTGTGCAGCGGTCAGTCGGACGCCCAGGGCCTGCTGCATTGCTCGGTTTCTTTGGACGAGAGTGGCTCCATCGATTTGATTGCCGTAGCGGTAGATTCCGAAGGCCGCCAGGTCCAATCGGTTGCCTCGTTGTGGGTAACCGGCAAAGATGAATTGTGGTTCGGCGGCAGCAACGACGACCGTATTGACGTTATTCCCTCCAAGAGGCTTTACGCGCCTGGCGAAGCCGCTGAGTTTCAAGTTCGGATGCCCTTCCGAGACGCGGTTGCCTTGGTCGCCATTGAACGCGAAGGCGTCTTAGAGTCCAGAGTCGTCTCTCTCTCCGGCGCAGATCCACGCTTTACCTTGCCTGTGCAATCCGAATGGGGCCCCAACGTCTATGTGTCGGTCCTGGCATTGCGAGGTCGGTTGCGAGAGGTGCCCTGGTATTCGTTCTTCGAATGGGGTTGGCGTCAGCCACAGTCTTGGCTGCAGGCCTACCGCCAGGCGGGTCTGCAATACGCCGCGCCGACGGCCTTCGTAGATCTGGCCAAGCCGGCTTACCGGTTCGGCGTGGCGGAAATCCGGGTGAGCGACCAAAGCGACGCTCTAAAGGTGGAAGTCAGTACAGATAGAACCAAGTATCGGGTTCGCGACGAGGTACAAGTGGTGGTAACCGTGACGCAACCTGACGGTACGCCAGCCTCGGGCGGTCAGTTGGCTTTCGCGGCTGTGGACGAAGCGTTGCTTGAACTGGCCGCCAACCCCAGTTGGGATCTTCTGAACGCCATGCGCCAGCGTCGCGGCTGGGGGGTGGAGACCGCTACGGGTCAAATGCAGGTGGTCGGACGCAGGCATTATGGTCGCAAGGCGGTGCCCGCCGGCGGGGGCGGGGGGAAAAGTCGCACTCGCGAACTGCTCGATACACTGTTAATGTGGAACCCGGGGGTTCAACTGGATGAACACGGCCAGGCGCGACTCAGGGTACCGTTGAATGATGCCTTGACCTCCTTTCGCCTGGTGGCTATTGCAGATCACGGGGTCAGCCACTTTGGTGAAGGCAGCACCACTATTGTGACAAGCCAGGATCTCCAGCTGGTGTCAGGCCTGCCGCAAGTAATCCGAGAAGGAGACAACTACCTCGCTCAGCTTACCGTGCGCAATTCTTCTGATCGACCCATGCGTGTAGCCGTCACTGCGCAGCGGGAAGACACTCCGACTCCCCTGAAAGAGCAACTCCTTAATATAGAGCCCGGACAAGCGGCGCTGGCGCAGTGGAACGTCAGGGCCACTAGTGGGCAGACCGCGGCAAAGCCGGCGCCCGATTCAGATAGTGACTTGCGCTGGCGTCTTGAAGCGCGCGAACTGGCGGAAAACGCGTCCCCAGCAACGGATCGGCTGGTTGTCAGCCAGAGGGTATTGCCCGCTATTCCCTTGACCGTGCAGCAATCTACTTTGCGAAGCTTCGGGGCGAATCACCCGGTTTCGTTACCTGTCTCTGCTCCTGACGAAGCCCTACGTGACTCTAGCGGCCGACTACGCGGCGGACTGCAAGTGTATTTGCAGTCGTCGCTGGCTTCCGGCCTGCCGGGTGTGCGAGCGTGGTTCGAGGCTTATCCATATACTTGTCTCGAGCAGTTGGCTTCAAGAGCCATAGGAATGAACGACCCGGAGCAATGGCAGGCACTGATGCTGCAGTTGCCAAGCTATCTGGATGAGTCGGGCCTGGTTCGCTGGTTTCCGGGTAGCGGCGAGGGCGACGAGGTGCTTACCGCGTATCTCATACGCGTCAGTGATGCGGCGGTCCGTCTAGGCTGGCCGTTCAGCATTCCTGCTGAAACCCGAAACCGCATGTTGAACGGCTTGCAAGCCTTTGCCGAGGGTCGCATACAACGGAAGCATTGGTCGCCTCAACCAGACGTCGATGCCCGGAAGCTAACCGTCGTCGAAGCGCTGGCGCGGGCAGGGCGGGCGCATCCCCGCATGCTCGAAACCCTGCAATCGGCTCATGATCGTTGGCAGACTTCTGCCCTGATCGACTGGTTGTCGATATTGCAGCGTATGCAAGGACTGCCCGAACAAGACAAGCTTAAACAGGAGGCACGACAGGCCATATTGGGACGTATGCTAAATAGGGGCACGGACCTCGTCTTTGCTGAAAACGCTTTAAACGACGACTGGTGGCTCATGATGGGTCCGCACAGTAATGCCGCCAAGCTGTTGCTGGAAGTGGCGGGGCTTGACGACTGGCAAGATGAAGCGCCTCGTTTAGCCCAAGGACTCATGCA
>JAJUGB010000100.1 GCA_029268595.1 Alcaligenaceae bacterium
AAGGTACTTACAGGCGGGGTGGACGCCAACGCCTTGCAACGGCCCAAACGCTTCTTTGGCGCAGCCCGTAATCTGGAAGAAGGTGGTTCGCTGACCATCATCGGCACGGCCCTCGTTGAGACGGGCAGCCGCATGGACGAAGTCATCTACGAAGAATTCAAAGGCACTGGCAACTCGGAAGTCCATCTTGAACGCCGATTGGCTGAAAAGCGCGTTTATCCGTCCATCAACCTCAACAAATCCGGCACCCGGCGCGAAGAGCTCCTCATCAAGCCAGAGCTGCTTCAAAAAGTGTGGGTGCTACGAAAGTTCATCCACGACATGGACGAAGTGGCAGCGATGGAATTCATCCTTGATAAAATCCGCGCCACCAAGACCAACGCCGAATTCTTCGAAATGATGAAGAAATAGGTTCACCACAAGCCTCTCCTAGGAGAGGCTTGCTTGTGTTGGCCTCTCGTTTCGTGCAACCTTTTCCGAGGCCGGCACATCGCTTGCAGCGGTTGCATTCCGTTGTGTTTTCAAACCTTTACTGAGATGAACAACTCAGTGTGTACTACAGAGTACCCTCTCGATGACACTACCAACCCTAAATCAGTTCCTTGAACAAGTGCAAGCCCGTGACCCCCACCAGCCTGAGTTCATGCAGGCGGTCAAAGAGGTCATGAGTTCGTTGTGGCCGTTCTTGGAAAAGAACCCCCAGTACGCCAAGCAAGGCCTCTTGGAACGGTTGGTCGAACCTGAACGTGCCATCCAATTCCGCGTCTGCTGGGTGGACGATAACGGACAGGTGCAGGTAAACCGCGCCTTCCGGATCCAGCACAACTCGGCAATTGGACCCTTTAAGGGCGGCATGCGGTTCCACCCGTCGGTTAATCTATCCATTCTCAAATTCCTTGCTTTTGAACAGACCTTCAAGAACGCTTTGACAACTCTGCCCATGGGCGGAGGCAAAGGCGGCTCCGACTTCGATCCCAAGGGTAAGTCGGACGCCGAGGTCATGCGCTTCTGCCAGGCCTTGATGTTCGAACTGTATCGCCATCTTGGGCCAGACACCGATGTGCCTGCCGGCGACATTGGCGTTGGCGCTCGCGAAGTCGGCTTCATGGCCGGCATGATGAAAAAGCTGTCCAACTCAGCGGCCAGCGTGTTCACCGGCAAGGGTCTGACTTTTGGCGGCAGCCTGATTCGTCCGGAAGCCACCGGCTACGGCACTGTGTACTTTGCCGAAGAAATGCTCAAGCATGCGCGCCAGTCCCTGGACGGTCTGACGGTATCTGTCTCCGGTTCCGGCAACGTGGCTCAGTATGCTATCGAAAAATGCATGCAGATGGGCGCGCGGGTTGTGACCGTGTCCGATTCCCATGGTTGTGTGGTCGACATGGACGGTTTCACCCCCGAGAAGCTGGCCGGACTCGTTGAACTCAAGAACAGCCGCCGTGGCCGTATCGAGGCGTTTGCCCAAGAGCATGGCCTTATTTACGAACCCGGTAAGCGTCCTTGGCATGTGCCGGTAGATGTCGCCTTGCCATGCGCTACGCAAAATGAACTCGAGCTGGAAGACGCTCAAATGCTTATAAAGAACGGCGTTCGTGTGGTCGCAGAAGGGGCCAATATGCCCACCAGCCTGGAAGCAGTCCACGCTTTCATCGAAGCGGGCGTCATGTACGCGCCGGGCAAAGCCAGTAATGCGGGTGGCGTGGCCGTATCCGGTCTGGAAATGAGTCAGAACGCGCAGCGCCTGAATTGGACCCGCGACGAAGTGGACGCCAAACTGCGACACATCATGCGCGACATTCACGACAATTGCTTGCGCTACGGATCCTACGGCAAGAACGTCAACTATCTGAACGGCGCCAACATCGCCGGCTTTGTAAAAGTCGCCGACGCCATGCTGCAACAGGGAGTGTGCTAAGGCGCGGCTTCTAGCCTTACCTATCGCATTCCCGCAGCGTAAGCCCGGGATGCTGTTCTGCTTGAAGGCAGAGCCGCATCCCGGTTTTTTTTTACGGCGCGAATGTGGGCGTCTGGTCTCGGGACTGCCGCTGTGGGCGCGCCTTTGGTTGGTCTTCGGCTTGGGTTTGCACCACCGGATTCTGTGCGCTGCCAGCGTCCTTTGCGGGCGGCTGATTGAGCGCCTGATCGCGCCCCTGTTGCGCCCCCGACGAAGTGCCCGCCTGCGGTGCGGACTGCTGGCCTGAAGGCCGCTCAGCGGGTTCAGACTGGGGCTGACTTGTTTCCGCCTTTATTTCGGCAGCCGACAACTCCTTCAACTGCGGATCGCTCAGGCTGCCGCTAACCTCGTATTGCACTCGCATCGCTTTAGCCAAGGGCGCACGCAAGAGCCATTGCGTCAAGAACGCGCCCAGACCCACCACCGGGTTGATGGCAATACCTGCGGCAATGGAAGCCCCACTCATGTCGAGGTTGGGTAGGACAGTGGCTTGCAGCCGCAAGGTTTCGTCCACCAGATTCACATCACCGCCGATGTTGATGGTGCCCACGGGCCCGACCACCCTGTAATCGCTGGTAGTGAGTACGCCACTGTTCAGGTGCAGGGTTCCGGTCAAACTATCAAACGGAAAGCCCTCTTTAAATACCGAACCGGGATTGAACTGAAAGGTGGCGATACGTTGCAGCGATTGCAACGACAACAACTCCAATAGGCGGGCCGAGCGCGAGTTCACCGTACTGAAGCGCCCCTTATCCAGTTTCACTTCTACCCGACCGTTGAGATCGGACCTATTGAACTCCCAGGGCATGTTCCGCCATTCGATCTGCCCGGCCATGGTGCCGCGGCCCGCCTCCAGGACATCTCTGATGCCCATATGGTGCATATACTGCCCCAGATCAGAGGCGTCCGCCCGTGCATCAAGAACCAGGCCCCGTTCCGCCCCCGAAAGCCGCCACAGACCTGCGCCGTTAAGGGTCAGTCCCGGGCCTTCGATTGATAGCTGATTAAGCCGCCATCGTTGACCCCGCGACTCGTTCACCCCTTCCACCGAGAGACTCCCGAGAGGCATGTCGTAAAGCGTAAAGGCGTCCACTCGAAGGTCGATTGCAGGAATGTCAAGGACTTCGCTGACTTGCTCCGCTGCGTCGTCTGTGCCCTGGTCTTTGTCTTTCGCCTTCGATGCTTTCGCGCCCCCCTCCTCTTCCGTGGAGGGCGAGCCGAGAGCCAGACGGGTGAAGTGGGCCTGTACACGCCCCGCCCTTTGCTCTGTAGCCTCACGCCATACTAGGGATCCGGCCGTGCGCGTGGAGTCCACATCTACAGCCCAATGTGAGGGCGCGCGATGTTGGGCCACCACAGTGGCTTGATCCAGCTTCAGACCTTGTACCAGCAGTTCATCCGCTTGCAACCGGACCTGGCGCAATTCGGGAAACAGAGAAGCACTTTCGGCTTCGCTCGCGACGACGCCCTCACCCGCCTGTCTGCTCTTGACTGCGCCTTCGTTCGCCGGTTTGCTCTTGATTGCGCCTTCATTCGCCGGTTTGCTCTTGATTCGCAAGGGCTTGGAAAAAGCGGTCACCATATCGTCCCAAGCGTCCAGGTCGATACTGCTATAGCGGGCGTCCACATCCAGACCTTGGGCAGGCAAAGCGGCTGGTCGATTAATGGCCACCACTCCGGCGGTGAAATAAGGCTGAGACGGTCCGGTCGCCTTATTGGCGCGGCGACGCAACAGGCTTGCCTTTGCGCTGGCGCCCAGATTGATGTCCAAGCGGGTGGAACCGTCTTTTTCTTGCTGCCAGCGGGCCTTCAAAGGCAGTGAACTATCGGCCGGCTTGCCCAATGGAGAAGGCAGATCCATGGCCAACCCCTCCAGACTGGAGTTCAACAGCATGGAGTAATTGCCATCGGTCGAACGCGCCAGCTGGCCCACATAGTTGAAGCCCCCCTGCATGCGCTCCAAACCTTCCAGACCTATGTATCGCTGCAACGCTTCGGCATGAGCGCGTCCCTCTAGTCGCAAACCGCGCTGCTTGCCGCCCACCCCTCCAGAGGCGAATACGGCCCCCCCAAAAAGATGGGCCTTCAAACCCTTGGCGGCCAGGCCCGTCTCGGTAAACGCTAACCCGCCTTGTACTTGGCTAAGCTCGGGCGCTTGTGCCGTCAGTTTGATTGTGCCGCCCTCAAAGACGACCTCCCCACGGACTCGAGTATCGTCGGCGTTATCGAAGGGAATATGCAAACGCAAGGGTAGGCGCCAATTACCGGTCGCTTGCGTGTCATCCAGCATGCCATCCAATATTTCTCGGAGGGGCGTATGGCGGGCAAGCGCCAGATAACCGGCGGCCGCTGCGCTGGTCTGCCCTTCTATATGGATTTCATCCCCCTCCTCAATGTCGGGAATTAGCGCCAGCACATCTCTCAGACTAATAGCAGTGTTGGAGGTGGGCTGCATGGACGCTTCCTGAGCGTGGATCCGAAGTTCGGCGCGATTCAAGGATGCCCGGCCCTTCATGTCGATTAACGCCGGCCATCCGGGTTGGCCCTCTTGTTCGGGCATGTAGTCTATGGCGACGCCCGAAAAGTGACCCAGCAAACGGAAATCGCCCGCTTCGGGCCGGCTGGCGAAGGGGAAATGCTCAAGATCGCCCTTAAGCAGCACCGAAACGTTCTGCAGCTCGCCCTTGATTAAGCCCGCGTCCATCCACTCAATCGCTTCCGGATTGACGATGACCGGCATATAGCGGTCGAGCGCAGGCAATGTCATGCGGCGAAAAACGCCCTTTAAGTCCGCGGTTCCGGCCGGACCACTTCCCTCGGGATGCCACGTACCAGCCAGTTGCAAGTCCAATTCATCATTGACCACACTGAGGCGATGCAATAAGACCACTGGGATCGGGCTCGAGCCGGAGCTCAATTCGGTTTGAAGCTGTACCTCTTTAAAGTCCAACTCGTGCCGGAACCACTGCGGCGCACGCAACCGCAGGCCTTTTGCCTCTAGTGCAACCTTGAGATCAGCCTCCAGATGCACTGCCGCCGCTGTATGCCCCCCACTCATCGCATCGATAGCAGTGAACAGATTGGCCACCCCGTCCCATGGTCCCCAAGTGGAAAGGCGCGCTTCCTGCAGCTGGATGTCGGCTTCCGGACCAAGCCGCCACAGCCCATCGTGGGTCTGAATGACCGATACGAAACGGTCGGGCGCGCCTTTTTGAAATGCCAGCCACCACTGCGCCGAGACTTGACCGGATTGCAGATTCTGCGGCATATCGACCCAGCGCGACCAGGCCCGGGGCGCCAAATCCTGAACGTTCAGATAGAACATCCCATCCCAAGCGGCCGGATCGGTGCGCGGCAGGGAGTCGTTTATGTACTCGAATTGCGCCTGCATATGAAACAGCCCGGCCAGCCCTTCGGCCGGTATGGCTTGAATGGCCAGATCGTGTCCACCGGAGCGAGATATATACGTCATTCGTACGTCGTTCAACTCCAGGGCGTCGGGCGACCTTTCCTCATCGACCCAGCGAATCGTTGCATCGGTCAGGACGAATTCAGGTAGCTGGGCCAGCCATTGCGCGAAGGGATGCTCAAGCCCTATTTCGGGCCCCCCTTCTCCCTCTTCAGTACCGAGCGACTGCCCTAGCAACCATATTTGCTGGTCCTCGTCGCGCCGGATATCTATTTCGAGTCCTCGGGCCCATACATTATCGAACCGCACAGTTCCAAACAGGCTGCGCCAGTCGATCCGCACCGACAAATGAGGCAAGTGCAATACTTTTCGGCCTTGCTCATCGAGAATGTCAACGTCTTGCAGGGTCAGGCCGGGATTGAGCCCCTTCATATCGCCAGAGACCCGCTTGAGCTGTACCGTCATGTGCAGCGCTTCAGAAAGCCTTTGCTGGATGATCGGCTGGAATGCACTGGCGTTGGGCAACACCACGTAGCGCAAACCCAAATACCCGGCTGCCAGCACAAAATAGATGACGAGCCCGACAAGGCCTAGCGTGCGGAGTATTGCGATGATGCGCGTCAAGGTTGGTAGCCAGTACAAGGAGAATTGCAGTATCTTTCGTGACTTATACCCGAAAAATCGGGGCCCGTCTTACTACTTTCGACCGCCGTTATGCCTAGCACTGCATTGCCCTCTCTTGCCATCGAGTGGTCCGGAGCTCTTCGCCGCAAGCTCGATGCCGATCCGGGCTTTGAGCAGTGGCTGCGTGCTGCCTGGACACGACCGGTCGATAAAGCGCGCATCAACGCCTGGCATGCCGAACTTCAAGCAGAAGTGGGCGCGTCGCAAACCGACCGTCTTCAGGCGGTACGAAGCACACTTCGTCTTCTACGCCAAAGGGTGTTCTACACACTGATGGTGCGCGATATTGCGGGCCAGGCCCCGCTGGACGAAGTCTTCCAGGCGATGACTTACCTGGCAGACCTGGCCGTCGCGCAGTCCTACCGGGCCATAGCCTTGAATCTGGCCGAAGTTCACGGCATGCCCATCAGCGAGGAAACAGGCCAGCCGCTGGAGATGCTCATTCTTGGCATGGGCAAACTAGGCGGCGGCGAACTCAACGTCTCCTCCGATATAGACCTCATCATGCTCTACGCCGAAGAAGGGGAGACGACGGGTCGCCGGCGTATCAGTCACCACGAATTCTTCGGACGCGTCACCCAGCGCATGATGCCGGTGCTATCCGATCTGGACGCCAATGGCCAGGTGTTCCGCACCGATCTGCGCTTGCGTCCTGATGGCGATTCCGGACCGCTGGCATGGAGTCTGGACGCCTTGGAGCATTATCTTGTCAGCCAGGGCCGGGAATGGGAACGCTACGCCTGGCTCAAGGCCCGAGCAATTCCGGCCCAAGCTTTTGAAGGCAGTGATCCGGCCAGCGACGAAGAGCAATTCGAGGCGCTGCGCACGCCCTTTGTCTATCGCAAATACTTCGACTTTGACGCGCTGGCCGCCATGCGGGCTCTGCGCGAGCGAATACGCCAGGACTGGCAGCGTCGAGCGCTGGCTCGCACCGGGGTGGATGCCATCCACAACGTTAAACTGGGTGATGGCGGCATACGAGAAGTCGAATTTGTCGTGCAACTTACCCAGTTGATACGCGGTGGGCGCATGCCTTCCTTGCAGGAGGCAAGCCTGTTGACGGCTTTAGAGCGTCAGAAGTCAGCCGGTGTCATATCACCCGACATTGCCGACGGGCTAAGGGCGGCATACCTGTTTTTGCGACGTACCGAGCACCTCTTGCAGTACCGTGAAGACGAGCAGACACACTTGCTTCCCGCCGACCCGCCCCTGCGCGAACGCCTCGGCACCGCGATGGGAATGACTCCAGCGCAGTTTGAAGCCACCCTGACGGAGCATCGGGCATTCGTAAACCGCACGTTTAAAGACGCCTTCCGTATTGCGGGCATGAAAGAGACCGACGACAGGGCGGTCAACACAAACCCGATACGGGCCACCACGACGAATTCCGAGCCGGACGACGAAGACGAGCTGGAGTTAGAGGAGCATATCGCACGAGCCATAGGAGAGAACGCCCAAGAGCTCATTCAACGCGTCCAGGCCTTGTTGAATACCCACCGTATACGCAGCCTTCCGGTCAATAGCCGGCGACGAATGGACGCCCTGCTCCCTCAACTGGTCACTGCGGCGACCCGCACGCCTCAGCCCGCCCAAACCTTCGTGCGCCTGCTCGACCTCATCGAGCAAATCGCCCAACGCAGCGCTTATTTGGCGTTGCTGGCCGAGTACCCGGAAACACTCGCCCGGGTGGCATTAATTGTAGGCGCCAGCCCCTGGGCCTCTCAGTATCTGGCGCAGTTTCCCTTGCTGCTGGATAGCCTGATCGAATGGCGCTCTTTGATGGCGCCCCTCGATCTGGCACAACACGCGCGCCAATTGCACAGTGAACTCGACGCATGCCAGCTTCCCGATGGTCGGCCCGACGTCGAGCAACAGATGAACCTGATGCGTGACCTGCAACGGCAGCTTAGCTTTCAATTGCTGGCCCAGGACTTGGCCGGCGAGTTGAGCGTGGAAAAACTGGCCGACCAGCTTTCTGCTCTGGCGGACATGTTGCTGGCAGAGACCATCCACCGGGTCTGGCCCTTGGTGCAGCCGCGCAATCAAGAGTTGGACACCTTGGCGCCACCCCGTTTTGCCATCATTGCCTATGGCAAGCTGGGCGGCAAAGAATTGGGCTACGCCTCTGATCTGGACCTTGTCTTTGTATACGACGATGATAGAGAGGACGCCCCCGAGATTTATGCCAAACTGGGCCGCCGAATGGCGTCGTGGCTCTCGACCATGACCTCCTCGGGCCGACTCTACGACATTGATTTGCGGTTGCGACCGGATGGGGACGCCGGCATGCTGGCCGTTTCGCTCGACGCCTTTGCACAATACCAGCTGCACCACGCCTGGCCCTGGGAGCACCAGGCCATCACCCGCGCGCGCTTCGCCGCCGGCGACCCGAGGGTGGGTGAACGCTTCGAAGCCATTCGCCGCGAGATCCTCCTGCTTCCTCGCGATTTGATCAAACTAAAAGCCGACATCCGCGAGATGCGCGACAAAATCAGCGCCGGCCATCCTAACCGTTCCGATGATTTTGACCTTAAGCACGACCGCGGCGGCATGGTCGATGTGGAGTTCGTCACCCAGTGCCTTGTTCTTGGGCACTCCCGGGACCATCCGGTACTGCTGGATAACCTGGGCAATATCGCCCTGTTGGGCTTGGCCGCCAAGCAAGGACTGGTACCCCAGCAGTTGGCCGAGGAAGTTGCCAACGCCTACAGAACGTACCGGCGCATGCAGCATGCCTTGCGCCTGCAAGGAGCCGACAAAGCCCGGGTTTCGCCCGACCTGCTGGTATCTGAACGCAGTGCCGTGCGGCTGCTATGGGATACGGTCATGGGCAGCTAAAACCGCGCACGCCCGGGTCAGGACAAAGAGTTCAACCGAGTCTAAAATGGAGGTTCTTGATGGTGCAACCCCATTTGCTGCTATGACTGAATACAACCGTCCCACTCTCACCCTACCCAATTCAGGGCAAAAGGTTTTGCTGCACTCCTGTTGCGCGCCCTGCTCCGGCGAGGTCATGGAGGCCATGACGGCGTCTGGCATCGATTACTCCATCTTCTTCTACAACCCCAATATCCACCCCGAACGCGAATACGAAATCCGCAAAAACGAGAACATCCGGTTTGCGGAAGAACACAATATCGAGTTCATCGATGCCGACTACGACAAAGACAACTGGTTCGAGCGCGTCAAAGGCCTAGAGAATGAACCCGAACGCGGCGAGCGCTGCACCGTCTGCTTCGACATGCGGTTCGAGCGCACCGCCTTGTATGCCTATGAGCACGGCTTTGACGTAATCGTCAGCTCGCTAGGGCTGTCGCGGTGGAAGGATATGAACCAGATCAATGGTTGCGGCGAACGCGCAGCTGCCCGTTATCCGGGGCTGGTTTATTGGACCTACAACTGGCGCAAAGGCGGGGGTTCTCAGCGCATGATTGAAATCAGCAAGCGCGAAGAGTTCTATCAGCAAGAATACTGCGGATGTATTTACTCGCTGCGCGACACCAATCGGCATCGCCGCGCATCGGGGCGTCCGGCTGTGGAGATCGGCGTGAAGTTTTATGGGCGGGATTCGTCTTCTTAAGCAATCCGGGGTTGGGCGTTGCTCTTGACGCGCTTGACGCGCCTGCGGGCGACGGGACTTATTTGAGCTGATTCTTTTATGATGCTGCCATGATGGTGGCGCGTCTATTTAAGCCGGCGTATGCGTTTACATCCAATAAAGGCAGCGCACGCTAATAAAGGCAGGCCGGGTGTCACGGAAAGGCCGGCGACCTATTACGAAGACCACCGGCCCTTTTCACTACTGCAAGGTTCGCTCGAACACGAACTTCTCGCCGTCCCAGTCGACGGGTACCACATCTTTAGGTCCGAACCGTCCCTCCAGTATCAGTTTTGATACCGGGTTTTCGATTTGCTGCTGAATGGCCCGCTTCAGGGGACGGGCGCCAAACACCGGATCGAATCCGGCCCGCGCCAGCTGAGCCACCGCGTCGTCGGAGACTACAAGCTCCATGTCGTGGGCGGCCAGCCTTTCGGCCAGGCGTTGCACCTGAATCCGGGCGATGGATTCAATATGTTTGGTATCCAGACCGTGGAAGACTACCACCTCATCGATACGGTTCAGGAACTCGGGCCGGAAAGCCGTTTTGAGGTCGTTCCAGACGACTTCCTTGATGACTTCGTACGGCTGGCCCGCCATATTCTGAATATGCTGCGAGCCCAGGTTCGAGGTCATGACAATGACCGTGTTACGGAAGTCGACGGTGCGACCTTGTCCGTCAGTAAGACGCCCGTCGTCCAGCACCTGCAGGAGGATGTTGAAAACGTCCGGATGCGCCTTCTCTACTTCGTCCAGCAAGATGACGCTGTAGGGTTTACGACGCACTGCCTCGGTCAGGTAGCCGCCCTCTTCGTAACCCACGTAGCCGGGAGGCGCGCCAATGAGCCGTGCCACGGAGTGCTTCTCCATGAACTCACTCATGTCGATGCGGATCATGTGATCGTCCGAATCAAACAGGAAGTTGGCCAACGCCTTCGTCAGTTCGGTCTTACCAACACCGGTCGGACCGAGGAACAAGAAAGAGCCGTAAGGTCGGGACGGGTCTGATAAACCGGCACGCGAGCGCCGGATGGCGTCGGACACCAGCCGTACCGCTTCATCCTGCCCCACAACTCGACGATGCAGCTGTTCTTCCATTGCCAGAAGCTTGGTGCGCTCGCCCTGCATCATTTTGGATACCGGTATACCCGTCGCGCGCGACACGACCTCGGCGATTTCCTCGGCGCCCACTTCCGTCCGCAACAAACGCGGCTTGTTCTGCGGGGCGTCGGTCTTGCCGGCCTCGGCGGCCTTCAGGCGGCCTTCCAGTTCGGGCAGCTTGCCATACTGAAGCTCGGCCAGCTTGTCGAATTGACCCTTGCGTTGCAATTCGGCCATTTCGGCACGGACACGCTCGATTTCTTCCTTGATGGACTGGGAACCTTGCACCGCAGCCTTCTCGGCTTTCCAGATTTCCTCGTAGTCGTTGTACTCGCGCTGCAGGCTTTCGAGTTCGTCTTCAATGGCCTGTTTACGTCGCAAGGAAGCCTCGTCGGATTCCTTCTTGACTGCTTCCAACTCGATGCGCAGCTGGATAATCCGCCGATCGAGCTTGTCCATGACCTCGGGCTTGGAGTCGATCTCCATGCGTATGCGTGCCCCGGCTTCGTCAA
>JAJUGB010000101.1 GCA_029268595.1 Alcaligenaceae bacterium
AGCGAGCGCCTCTAGCGAACGCCTCTAAGCGAGCGCCTCTAGCGAGCGCCTCTAGCGAGCGCCTCTACTTACGTAGGAGGCGTAATCCGTTGGCTACAACGATAAGGCTGGCCCCGACGTCGGCAAATACCGCCATCCACATCGTACCCAAGCCGACGAGAGTAAGCACCAGAAACACCAGTTTTATACCAAGTGCCACCCCGATGTTTTGCATGAGCACGCCTCGTGTCGCACGCGACAGGCGGACGAATTTCGGGATCTTGCGCAAGTCATCGTCCATCAGGGCAACATCGGCGGTCTCGATAGCCGTATCCGTGCCCATGGCGGCCATTGCAAAGCCGATGTTGGCTCGTGCCAGTGCCGGCGCGTCATTAATGCCGTCTCCGACCATCCCAACCGGGCCTTGACGGGCATAGTCGTCCACGACCCTGAGTTTGTCCTCGGGCAGCAGGTTGCCCCGAACATCGTCTATGCCGACTTCTTTGGCAATAGTTTGAGCAACGTGGGCGTTGTCGCCCGTCAACATTACTGTCCGAACGCCCAGCTTGTGCAAAGACTCGATAGCGTCTCGACTGGTTTCCTTCACGGTGTCTGCCACCGCGTAAAGAGAGAGCACGCGCTCGCCGTCATCGACCATCACCACGGTCTTGCCCTGCTGCTCAAGAGCCCGGATTCTGGTTTCGAGGTCTGCGGCGCACATGCCCCGCTCGTGCAGTAAACGATGATTGCCCAGGCGATACACCACACCGTCTATTCGACCTTCGACTCCACGCCCGCCGATAGCGGCAAAGTCTTCCACCGGCAGTAAATTCTTGGGTCGTTGAGCTGCAAAGCCCCGGACGAGCGCGACCGATACCGGGTGATCGGAACGGGTCGCCAGACTCTGAGCTATCTGATGGACCTTGTCAGTGGCAGACGGCTCCAACACTATGGAGTCGGTACGCGCCGGCTTACCATGGGTAAGGGTTCCCGTCTTGTCCAGGGCCAGCCATGACAAGCGATGGCCCTGCTCCAGATATGCGCCTCCCTTTACCAGAATGCCCTGACGGGCTGCGGCGGCCAAGCCGCTTACTATGGTGACCGGGGTAGAAATGACAAGAGCACACGGACAAGCTATAACGAGCAAGACCAGAGCGCGATATATCCAGTCATACCATCCCGCATCAAAAAACAGGGGCGGCACCACGGCGATCAATATCGCGAAGCCAACTACAGCAGGCGTATAAACGCTCGCGAATCGGTCTATGAATCGCTGGGTGGGCGCCCGCGCACCTTGCGCTTCTTCAATGGCGCGGATGACGCGGGCCAAAGTGGTTTCACCGGCAGCGGCGGTCACCTCGTACTCGAACGAACCTGCTTCATTAATGGTTCCGGCATACACGGCATCACCGCGTTGCTTTTCCACCGGCATGCTTTCACCGGTAATGGGTGCTTGGTTGACGGTGGACATACCGTTGATGACCCGTCCGTCGAGCGCGATGCGCTCGCCCGGCTTGACCCTCACGGTTTGACCCAATATCACTTCGTGGGCAGGCACATCGACCCACTGCCCATTGCTTTGCCGAACAGTAGCGACATCGGGCGCGAGGCGTTGAAGTCCCAAAATGGCATTGCGCGCCCTGTCCAGAGACCGAGCCTCAATCGCTTCTGCCAAGGTGAACAGCACCATGACCATGGCCGCCTCGGCCCACGCCCCTAACAGTAGAGCGCAGGTGACGGCTATGCTCATTAGCGCGTTGATATTCAGATTGCGATGACGCAGCGCTATCCAGCCTTTCTTATAGGTCTCCACGCCGCTGAGACCCACCGCCGTAATCGCCAGCGCAGCCTGCGCCCACTGAGCACCGCCCATCCAATGCACCACCTCTGCAGCCAGAGCCATGAGCCCGGCGACGACCAAGGGCCACCAAGCTATGGTGGTGTGAGCTCCATGATGGTGGTGCGCCCCCCCTTCCCCATGCCCGTGAGAGTGGTGCGCATGATCGCGGGCCCTATCTGCGAAATCGCGAGGCTCGGTGGAGGCGTTCATGCCCAGTTCGCCAATGGCAGCCTGGACGCTCGAGCCGGCGCCATTGGCGTGCGCCACCGTCAGTACGCGCCTCATCAGGTTGAAATCGAGCGCATGAACTTGACGCATGGACCCCAGCTTTTTCCGGATGAGAGCCTCTTCCGTGGGGCAGTCCATTTGTTCAATGTAGAGGCGGCTGACTTCGCTACCCTCGGGCAAGTTGTCGAAGATAGCTGTAGTGGGTCGTGCACGATCGTCGCGGGGCCGGGAAACACCACCGTGGCGCTCGGTATGGACGTGGTCAGCGCAGCACGATGCCCGAGCTTGAGGAGCTTCTTGGTTGACCATGACATTTTCTCTTTTCATATGTTATGGTCTATTGGACACCCTGTAGTTACTACAGGGTCAAGCTCAGGAGTACCCACCATGAAAATAGGTGAACTGGCTACAGCCACGCATTGCCCGGTGGAGACCATCCGCTATTACGAAAAGGAAGGTCTCTTGCCCGAGCCCGGCCGGACGGCCTCTAACTATCGCAGCTACGATGAAACCCATGTGACACGCTTACGCTTCATCCGTAATTGCCGTAGCTTGGACATGACCCACGAGGAAATACGCGCGCTTCTTGCGTTCATGGATAAGCATGCAGACGACTGCAGTGGAGTGAACCAACTATTGGACGACCACATTGCCCATGTCGACGTGCGTATTGCCGAGCTGACTGAGCTAAAGAAAGAGCTGCAATCCATACGCGCCCAATGCCAAGAGGACCAGTCGGTGGACGCCTGCGGCATTATTCAGGGCCTGGCCTCGTTAGACACCGAACCCACACGGCCCCGCCGCACCCATTTGGGCTGACTAATGCCCTCGGCAGCTCGGCAGCCTTTAGCGCTGCCGCCGCCGGGCATGCCGCCCAAGCCTTGGCGGCGGCAAGCCCGACGCTTCAGTCAAAAAGTCTCAGGCCGTCACGGGCGCGAACAACTTGTTCGCCGTTTCAGCAACGAGACGCCCTTGTTCACGCGCGCCCTCCAGGTCGATTGCACTGGGCTGGCGCTCGCCTTGGCCGCCGGCGATCGTCGTGGCGCCATAAGGGCTTCCGCCGGCAATCTCTTCCAGTGTCAGCTGCCCTTGAAAGCTGTAGGGCAGCCCCACAATCACCATGCCAAAGTGAAGCAGATTGGTGATCATGGAAAACAACGTGACTTCCTGTCCGCCATGTTGCGTCGCCGTTGAGGTGAACACCCCTCCGACTTTGCCATTCAGCGCCCCACGAGCCCACAAACCGCCCGCACGATCGAGAAATGCGGCCATTTGGGAAGGCATGCGCCCAAAACGCGTGGGTGCTCCGAGCACGATGGCATCGTACTGTTCCAAGTCTTCTACGTGCGCCACGTCAGCCGTCTGATCCAGCTTGAAATGGTTTTGACGGGCCACTTCCTCGGGTACGGTTTCAGGCACCCGCTTGATATCGACTTGTGCGCCCGCAGAGCGCGCCCCTTGGGCAACGGCCTCAGCCATGCTTTCAATGTGCCCATAGGTTGAATAATAGAGAACTAAAACTTTAGCCATAGCAATGAATTCCTGAAGATAGAGTATTTGCGAAAGCGGAGCCGAACCACAGGGGCCGGCTCGCCCGCCTTGATGAAACCGGGTTTTCGATGACCCTTGGTATTACTGTCGAGCCAGATCGAAGACCAACACGTCAGCGCCCCTCCCCTCGCTCAACATCAGCTGGCTCTCACCATCGAGCAAAGCCCCATCGCCGGCCGTCAATGAGAGCCCGTTGACGTTCAAATCGCCTTTGGCCAAGTGGACGTAGGTCAAGCGCTCGGGGTTTAACACTGAATAGCTCGACTCTCCTTCGTCGAACAGGCCGCCCCAAATCGAAGCGTCCGCGTTCATCGTCAACGACTCGTCTTCGCCGGAAGGCGATACCAGGCGCACCAGCCGGCCCCGGCGCTGCTCGGCCGAAAAATGCTTTTGCTCGTAATCGGGACGCACACCTTTGAAGCGAGGCAGTATCCAGATCTGGAGAAAATGCACAGAGTCGGTGCTGGAGTGGTTGTACTCACTGTGGCGCACGCCTGTGCCCGCGCTCATACGCTGCACGTCTCCGGGACGCAGAATGCCGCTATATTGCGCACCGGCCTCACCGTTGCCCATGCTGTCCTTATGAGCAAGTTGCCCTTCCAGCACGTAGCTGATGATTTCCATATCGCGATGACCGTGGGCGCCAAACCCCGCGCCCGGAGCCACCGTGTCGTCATTGATGACGCGCAGGTTTCCATAACCCTGATGCCGGACGTCGAAGTAATCGCCGAAGGAAAAAGTGTGCGCACTTTTTAGCCAACCGCCGTGTGCGCTGCGGCCTCGTTCGCCTGCCTTTCTGACGGTAATCATGAGTCTCTCCTTGATTGTGGTAGGGAGAGGACGGGTCATTCGTCTTCGCCTCCACACCATGTGTCCAATGTACCGTTCCAGAAGAATGAGATAAACCTGCGAATCAGCAACTTACTGGTTGCAAAAACGGAACAATCGGGTCGATTTGGGGATTCTGCTCCACCCACCCCCGCTTACTACCGCGTCCCCATGTTCTCGAATATTATGTGTGCACGAAGCCGCTGAGCGTGGCGGCGCCTGTCAGTATCCAAAGTCGTAGTCTTATCTTGTCCAGCCCCGATCAATCCGAACTCATATTGCAATCCGCATTTGTCATCGCCATTGTGGTGGAAGCCATGACGGCTGCCTTGGCCGCTGGGCGCCGCAATATGGACTGGGTGGGAGTGAGCCTGTTGGGATGCGTCACCGCCTTGGGCGGAGGGTCGGTACGAGATATCCTTTTAGGTCACCATCCGCTCACTTGGGTTGAGCATCCCATCTACCTGGTGATCACGGCCGGAGCCGCGCTCATCACCATTTTCATCGCACCCCTCATGCACCACCTGCGTCATGTATTTTTGTTGCTCGATGCAGTTGGTCTCGTCCTGTTCACGGTGATCGGGTGCAATGTGGCGCTAAGCATGGACATGCCATACCTGATCGTCATTGCGTCAGGAATGATTACCGGCTGTGTGGGTGGCGTGCTGCGTGACATTCTGTGCACCCAGGTTCCCCTGTTGTTTCGAGCAGAGTTGTATGCGACGATTTCTGTCTTCACCGGCACCGTTTACTTGCTGGGTCTCTGGGCGAAGCTCAATCACGACCTGGTCACCCTCGTGGCAATGGCCTCGGGCCTCCTGCTTCGCATGCTAGCCCTGCGCTACGGGTGGAGCATGCCGAAGTTCGTCTATACACGCGATTTGCACTGAAATTCACCACTCAACCAGGGAGCAACGCATGAGAAAAATGCTTTTGGCCGTCACATTGGCGAGCGCATTTGTGGGCAGTGCTATGGCCGCCCCGGTCACCTACGAGGTGGACCCCCAGCACACGTATCCTCAGATGTCTTACTCGCACATGGGCCTGTCCACGCAGACCATACGGTTCAACTCCACAACGGGGGCGATCACCTACGACAAAGAAGCCAGGACGGCCGACGTGCAGGTGTCCATAGACATGAAGTCGGTCGACACCGGATCAAAAGAGTTCGACGACCATATTCAGGATGTGGACCTGTTTGACACTGCTCAACATCCCACGGCAACGTTCAAGTCCACGCGCGTAGAGTTCCAGGGCGACAAACCCTCCAGCATCGAGGGGGAGCTCACCGTGAACGGCGTGACGCGTCCAGTGACACTGACTGTCACCCACTTCGTGAACAAAGAACACCCCATGCTGAAGAAAGACGCGATCGGCGCAAATGCAACCGCCACAATTCGGCGGTCCGAATTCAAAGCGGGAAAATTTGTCCCTGGAGTGAGCGATGAGGTGACCTTGAAAATCGCCATCGAGGCAGTGGCGAAGCAGTGACGGGCGAGATGTACAAAATCGGCCTGACGGGCGGCATCGGTTCGGGCAAAAGCCGGGTAGCCGATTTGCTAGGCAGCTGGGGCGCCACCGTTATTGACACAGACGCCATTGCACACGAGCTGACCGGGCCCAATGGCGCCGCCATGCCGGTCATTGAAGAAGCCTTTGGGCCGTGCGTCATTGCTCCGGACGGCTCGCTGGACAGGGCTGCCATGCGCCAACGCGCATTCAACGATCCCGAGGT
This sequence comes from Alcaligenaceae bacterium, assembly GCA_029268595.1. GTDB lineage: Bacteria > Pseudomonadota > Gammaproteobacteria > Burkholderiales > Burkholderiaceae_B > JAJUGB01. The sequence continues at coordinate 6,162 of JAJUGB010000101.1, forward strand.
CCGCCGACAGCTTGAAGGCATCCTGCACCCCATGATAGGCGAGGTTACAAAAAGTCGGGCCGAGGCTGCGTCCGGATGCTATCTTGTGTTCGTCGTGCCTTTATTGATAGAGTCTGGACGTTGGAGAGACCGAGTAGATCGCATCTGCGTCGTGGACACAGACCCGGCCACCCAGATTGCCCGGGTCCAGGCGCGCAGCGGGCTGACGGTGGAAGCCATTGAGCGTATCATGGCGGTGCAGGCGTCCCGACAAGAAAGGCTGGCGCAAGCCGACGACGTTATCTGCAACGACGGCAAAACCACCTTGGCCGAACTCGAGCAACGCGCCCTCCAACTTCATCAACAGAGGTGCAAGCAGGCGTCTGCCTAGAACGCCCGCGCTCAGTCTCCGGGCTTGCTGTATCAACGAACAAAGGTTTTGGTCGCGTGATTCTGTATGAATATCCTTGCAACGAACGCGTACGCGCTCTACTCCGAGTAGAGCACTTGTTTGGCCGGCTGTTCTTTTTTGCAGCCGATGACGATGTTCACCATCATCAGATTGCCGTTGAAACCCTGTTCAACCTCCTCGAGCTATCCGAACGGACAGATTTACGCGGCTCGGTCCTGCAAGACCTCGAGCGCCATCGCAACGCACTCAACGCCTTGAGCCAACACCCCGGCGTCGACGCCCGGGCGCTGGAGTCTATGCTGGACGATATTCAACGCGCCAGCACCGAGCTCGGCGCCCAGGGCCGAGTTGGTCAGGGCTTGCGCGACAACGAATGGCTCACCACCCTAAGGGGCCGATTGGCTGTTCCAGGTGGGTCGTCTCCTGCCGACATCCCTTCCTATTTTGCTTGGCAGATCAAGCCAAGCGATGTACGCACAGCCGATCTCAAGTCGTGGATCAGCCCTTTCCTGCCCCTGTACAATGGCCTGGCCCTAATATTGCGCATGCTGCGCGAGTCCGGCGACACCATCGAGCTTCTCGCTCGCCAAGGTGCGTACCAGGAAATGCTCACTGGCAAAACCTATCAATTGCTGCGTGTCTGGGTAGATCGCGGGTCCGGGGTATTTCCCGAAATGAGCGCCAATAAGTACGTGATCTGGATCCGGTTCTCCACACAAGACAGCGAACTCAAACCCCAGCCGGCGAATCGGGACATCCCCTTCCGATTAGCGCGCTGCGCGGTCTGACCACTACTCCCAACACCTTTCTGGACCAAACAACTGTGGCCTCACAGCCGGCCATTTGCGGAATATGTTGCGAGGGATTTCAATTGTCCGCTTTCCAGTCGCAGCGCACACACTATCGGCGAGAATACGACTTGTGCGATTTTGACGACGGAGAAACTGAATGGCGGACCACCGCTATGACGACAGCCGGACCCCACGACGTCGCTGGTGGGCCTGGCTACTGATTATTGCCGCAGTGTTGGCAGGCGCTTACTGGTTCTGGGGGCGCGACTCGGGTTCGGACGTCCCCAATTCCGGCGGTATGGCGGCAATGCCGGGAATGTTCGGCCCCATGCAAGTACCCGTACGAGTCGCCACAGCAGAACAAGGCACCATAGACGTGGTGTTCCGTGCTTTAGGCACCGTCACTCCCCTCAATACCGTGACCGTGCGTAGCCGGGTGGAGGGCGAACTTCAGAAAATTTATTTCCAGGACGGGCAAAAGGTCAAAGAAGGCGATCTGTTGGCGCAAATAGATCCTCGTCCCTATCAGGTGCGACTTGACCAGGCCAAGGGCCAGCAGCAGCAAAACCGCGCACAGCTGGAAAACGCGCGGCGCGATCTGCAGCGTTATCAATTGCTGTTTAAGCAAAACTCCATTGCCCGACAGCAAGTGGACACCCAGGCGGCCCTGGTGCAACAACTGGAGGGCTCCCTGGTAAGCGATCAGGCCGCCGTGGACGATGCACGCCTGCAGCTCAGTTTTACACGCATCACCGCGCCCATCAGCGGACGCTTGGGGTTACGCACCGTCGACCAGGGCAACCTCATTGCCGCCAACAGTACCGATGGCCTGGTGGTGATCACTCAAACCCAGCCCATTGCTGTTCTATTCACTCTGCCCCAGGCGCAGCTACCGCCAGTGATCTCTGCACTGCGCGAGGGCCGCACCTTGCCAGTGGAACTTTACGACAGTACCGATACGCGCAAGCTCGCTACTGGGCAACTGGTTTCCATTGATAACCAGATTGACGTCACGACCGGGACACTCAGGCTCAAGGCGCAATTCGATAACGAGGACGAGATCTTATTCCCCAACCAGTTCGTGAATGTACGCTTGGGTGTGAATTTGAATCAGCCGGCTCTCGTCACCCCCACCCGAGCAATTCAGCAGGGTTCGCGAGGTGCTTTTGTCTATGTCGTGACGGCGGAAAACAAAGTCAGGATCCAGCCGGTCGTCGCAGGGACAGTCGACGGCTCCCGCGTCGCCATAGAAAGCGGCTTGCAAGCCGGCGACCAGGTGGTCATTGAAGGCGTTGACCGCTTACGCGAGGGTGCGGCGGTTGAAGTAGTCAAGGACGACCCCGCCGGAGCGGCTGCCGGGGCATCGCCTCAGCCAGCGCGACCTGCCGGCGCTAATGTGCGCACGGGCAGCCCCCACTAATTAGGCCCTACCGTGAATATCTCTCGCCCGTTCATACTTCGCCCCGTCGCCACCACCCTGGCCATGGTTGCTTTGCTATTGAGCGGATTCCTTGCATACCGCTTGCTGCCCGTGGCGGCCCTTCCGCAGGTGGACTACCCCACCATACAGGTGTCCACGCTGTATCCGGGCGCCAGCCCCGACGTAATGGCCGCACTGGTGACCTCGCCATTAGAGCGGCAGTTCGGACAAATGTCCGGCTTAACCCAGATGACGTCCACGAGCTCTGGGGGCTCTTCGCAGGTTACTCTGCAGTTCGACCTGGATTTATCCATGGATGTGGCCGAGCAGGAAGTCCAGGCGGCCATCAACGCGGCATCCAACCTGCTTCCCAACGACCTGCCCTCGCCGCCCGTCTATAACAAGGTGAACCCGGCCGACGCCCCAGTAATTAGCTTGGCCATTACTTCGCCCACCCTGCCTCTGCATCGGGTACGCGACCTTATTGACATACGGGTCGCGCAAAAACTCTCCCAGGTCCCAGGGGTGGGACTGGTCAGCGTCGCAGGTGGGCAACGTCCCGCCGTCCGCATACAAGCAAATCCTCGTGCACTTGCAGCGCACGGCCTGACCTTATCGTCCTTGCGCAGCGCGATTACGGAAGCCAATGTCAACCAGCCCAAGGGAAACCTCGAGGGGCCCGAGCGGTCGACCACCATCAATGCCAACGATCAGCTAAGGTCCGTCGAAGACTACGAAAACCTCATTCTGGCTTACACCAACAACGCCCCTTTGCGACTCAAGGATGTGGCGGTCGCGGTCCAGGATGCAGAAAACCTGCGCCAGGCGGCGTGGGTGGGAAACCAGCCGGCCATCTTGCTGAATATCCAGCGACAGCCGGGGGCTAACGTCATCGAGGTGGTTGATCGGGTCAAAGAACTGCTGCCTTCCCTGCGCGAGTCTCTTCCTGCAGGAGTGGACGTGCAAGTAGCGACTGATCGGACACGCACCATTCGGGCCTCGGTCGATCAGGTGCAACACGAGATGATGCTTGCCATCGTGCTGGTCGTGCTCGTCACCTTTGCGTTCCTGAGGACCTGGAGAGCCACCTTCATACCGAGTGTGGTGGTGCCGCTGTCATTGATAGGCACATTCGGCGTCATGTATTTGGCGGGCTTCAGCATCAACAATCTCACACTGATGGCGCTTACCATTGCCACGGGGTTTGTCGTGGACGACGCCATCGTCATGATCGAGAACATCGCGCGACACCTGGAGCGGGGCGAAAATGCCCTGCAAGCTGCGTTAAAGGGGGCATCGCAGATCGGGTTCACCTTGATTTCCCTGACGCTCTCGCTTATTGCCGTATTGATCCCCCTGCTCTTCATGAGCGATGTGCTGGGCAGGCTGTTCCGAGAGTTTGCGGTCACATTGGCGGTCGCCATTCTGGTTTCCCTGGTCATCTCGCTGACCTTGACTCCCATGATGTGCGCACTGATGCTCAAACCCGAAGACGAACAGAAGCAGGGGCGGTTGCAACAATGGCTGGCGAGAATCCTGGACCGCCTGGTGGACGCGTATCAACGGGGGTTGGAGGTTGTTTTAAACCACCAGACACTTACCCTGCTTGTGGCGGCAGGCACGCTTGTCCTGACCGCGCTGCTCTACCTGGTCGTGCCCAAGGGCTTCTTTCCACCGCAAGACACGGGGCTGATACAGGCTATCAGCCAGGCCGCGCCCACGGTGTCATTCAACGCCATGGCGCAACGGCAAAACGAGGTGGTGCAAGCTATCTTGGAGGATCCGGATGTCTCTAAGGTAACTTCTTTCATTGGCATTGATGGCACCAACTCGACCCTGAACACCGGTCGTCTTCAGATAGAACTGAGGTCCGACGCCGAGCGCGAGCACAACGCATCGGCCATTATTCAACGTTTGAACGACCGCGTGGCGTCCATACCGGACATGCGTGTGTTCATGCAGCCCGTGCAGGACCTGACCATAGATGACCGAGTCAGTCGTGCGCAGTATCAGATGACCTTATCCGATCCAAACGTGGCAGTACTGCAAGAATGGGCGCCGCGGCTGGTGGATGCGCTGCAACAGCTGCCCGAGCTGTCTTCCGTGGCCAGCGACCTGCAGGACAACGGGTTGCAGACCGTGCTTAGAGTGGATCGCGACGCGGCAGCCAGGCTGGGCGTTACCCAGAGGGCCATAGACGACGCTCTTTACGACGCGTTTGGTCAACGCTTGATTTCCACGATCTTTACCCAGTCGACCCAGTATCGGGTTGTACTGGAAGTCGCCCCGCAATACCGCACAAGCCCGACGTCCTTGGGCAACGTCTACGTGCAGACGACGGCAGGCGCGCCCGTACCCCTGACTGCCTTTGCACATGTCGAGCAGGAAGCCGCCCTGCTTTCCATTG
>JAJUGB010000102.1 GCA_029268595.1 Alcaligenaceae bacterium
AGGAGCTTAGCCTGGCGTTTGGTGTGAGGCCTGGCTGAAAGCGCCGGGTTGCGAGTTTCTACGGGAAACGTCCCACAGCAGCCCTATGATTGCCTTCGCCGCGGCTTGAAAGGGCCCACCGTAGTGGTGAGCCCGTCATCATCTGCTGCTTCTTAGGCGCTGGTCTCGGCGTCGACTTCTTCCATGGCAGCATTGGCCGGAGCAGGCCGCGTTCCTTGAGCAGGAAGCTTGCTGAACGACTGCGAGACGGGCTGTGCCTCGAAGTTGGTTGCCAAACGCAAGATGTCCGGTCGAGCGTAGTGGCCGGCCGAGTCGCAGGCGTACTTGAGGAACACGATCTCGGATAGGTCTACGTCAGCGACGAGAATCTTTTCATCTTCAGTGTTCGGCCCGGCCAGCATCTGTCCGGTGGGCGACACAATGGCGCTCCAGCCGCCCCCGGTGCGGATCATTTCAGGCTGGTCTTCCAGTTCTAGGCGGCGCAGGACTTCCTCGTCGATGCGTGAGCTGGCATTGACGACAAAGCATTGACCCGCCCATGCATGGTAGCGCGCAGCGGTTTCCACCACACCGTTGAAGAAGCCGGAGTTGGGGTCGTGCGTAAGCGCCGAAATGCCAGGCCAGCAGCCGATGTGGATCTGTTGCCCTTGGCTAGTCAGTGCATAGCGGGCCAGATCCATGGTGTGCTCCCAACAAATAAGCCCGCCCATACGGCCGATATCTGTCTCAAAAACCGGCAGATCAGACCCGTCGCCGCGCCCCCAGATCGTGCGTTCCACATGCGTCGGCTGCAGCTTGCGATGGCGCCCCATGATGTTGCCGCTGCGATCAAAATAAAGCTGCGTGTTATACAACGTGCCGCCGTCGCGCTCCGACATGCCCAGCACCACATACACCCCCGCCCGCCGAGCCGCCGCCCCAATACGAGCCGTCGCATCACTGCCGACTTCCACACTATTGGTGAACATCTCGTAGTACAGCGGCGCGCCCCGAGTAGGCGTGTGAGTCCAGATCCAGAACGGATAGCCCGGCACAAACGTCTCCGGAAACGCCACCAGGTCGGCCCCCTGTTCCGCCGACTCCTCAATAAGCCGGCAGGCCTTCGCAATCGACTCGTCCCGATTCAAAAACACCGAAGCCGCATGCACAGCTGCTGCCCGAAATTTAGGAAACACATCAGCCATTTCTATCTCCTGAGATTCTCACTCGTTTAACCACCAGAGCCGCCGCACCAACTCGCACCATCGGTGCTCTACATTTACCCGGCGCCCCTTCATAAATCACTATGCCCCTACTAGAGGGGGGAGTCGGCTTGGACATGGGTTGGGCGGCGCAGGCAGGTGTCTGCGACCCGTGAGTCCCTTCCCCCGGTCTTACCACATCCCTCGTCTAAGCGTCGCCCTGCCCATAGCACCGTGTGACAACAAGGCCCGAAAGCTCCAAAGCCCCAAAGCCCCAAAGCCCCAAAGCCCCAAAGCCCCAAAGCCTCAAAGCCCCAAAGCCTCAAAGCCTCGAAGCCTCGAAGTCTCGAAGCCGGAAAGCCCGGAGCCCGAAGCGCCCAAGGCCGTAAGCCCGAAAAGACAGCCTGTCCTACAGCGAACTGACAGAGCCACAATTTGCCATTCTCGAGTCGGATGGTGGGTGGGGTGGCTGGCGCCCGACTTTGGCATGCGCCGAGTTTTTGGGGTTCGGCCGGGGGTAGTTGAGGCGCCCGCTGTCCGAGTCCCGAGCGTTAGCGAGGTCGAGTTTTGGCGCCGCCCGGACGGACTGCGAAAACTTGGGGACCCGGCTTTAGCCGGGCGCATGACGTAAGGGCGCAAACCCTCCGCACCCAGCAGTCGGCGGCTTAAGAACCCACCATCCCACATCCCAACAACCAACCTAATCCAGACAGACCAGAGGGGGAAACACACCGAGCAATCGACACGGTAAGAACGTCCCCTGATGCGGTCTTCCTAATGCAGTCTAAATACCAACGTATGAGACAAACGCTCGAAAATTACCAGTCAGCGCGTTAAGAACCCACCGCACTGACGGCCAAAAAACTCACTCGTTATTGCCCTGAGTCAATTCATCCCCCGCCTCGGCAAGTTCCCGCTTCTTCATAAAGCTGGACACCCATAACCCGAGCTCGAACAACAGACACAAGGGTACTGCCAGCATGAATTGGCTGAGTACATCAGGCGGCGTTACCACTGCGGCGATGACGAAGGCGCCGACGATCACGTACCCGCGCGCGCTGCGCAGCTTTTCCACTGAGACCATCCCGCTTTTCACCAGCAGAATGACTGCAATAGGCACCTCGAAGGTAATGCCGAAAGCCACGAACATGGTGATGACAAAGCCCACATAGGCTTCGATGTCGGGCGCGGGGTAATGGATTCCGGTGCAAAGCCGGCGATGAAGTGAAACACCGTGCGGAACACCACAAAATAACAAAACGCCATCCCCAGCAAGAACAACACAGTGCTGGAGGCAATGAGTGGCAAGGCTAGGCGTTGTTCGTGTCGGTATAGACCCGGAGCGACAAAAGCCCATGCTTGATACAAGACCACCGGAAGCGCCAGGATGAAGGCGGCTAGCAAGGTGACCTTGATGGGCACCATGAATGGCGTGATCACGCCGGTGGCGATCATGGTTGTGCCCTGCGGCAAGGACGCCAGCATGGGCTCGGCCAATACGTCGTAGATTTTGGACGCGCCGGGATATAGGAACAAGACTACAAAAATCGCCAATATCGCTACGACCGACTTAAGCAGACGGCTGCGTAGTTCTACGAGGTGGGATATGAAAGTGTCTTTGGTTTCTTCTTCTACCGTCACGTCGAGGTCTCGCTAGAAGGACGCGGGCCCACAGGGGGAGTCGAGGCCTGTTTTGTTTCTGGGTTGCGTGCGGCCGGCTTTTCGGGCTGGCTGGGTACGGATCCGGCCCGGGGTACTGAAGGAGGCGCCGCTTCAGAGGCATCCCATAAGAGTTCGTGCGGGATTTCTGGTTCGGCAGCGGTTTCGTTCCATTCGGGCACCGGTTCGACTCTGGATGACGTCGACGATTCGGCCGTGATGGCTGCCGAGGTGCCAGGACGGGTCAGAGCACTGGCGCCGGAATCGCCAGGCTGCATGGCTGGACTCAAAGTAGTAGCCGGGGCCGGGTGGGGAACTTCAGTAGAAGAAGAACGAACACTGGGGGAAGACGAATCTGCGTCAGTAAAGGACGAGTCCGCGCCGCTGGAGGACGAAGCGACGCCGCCAGTGGCGGACGCTGGTGCTTTCGCAGAATCGCCCGCGGCGCCTTGCGCTGAGCTCGACAGCCCTTTTATCTGAGCCTCTGTCTGACGGGCCGTGCTGTTGACGGTATCGGCAGCCTCTTTAAGGGCGTCCCGTGCTTCATCCAAGGGATTACTGAAGGTCTTGCTGGCATCCTCGACCGATGCCTTGACGGTGCGCGCGGCATCCTCTACCTGACCTTTAAGGTTTTTGAATTCGTCGGCGTCGATTTCGCGTTGGATGTCGGATTTCACATCGCTGACGTAACGCTGTGCGCGTCCCAACAAGTGGCCCGCTGTGCGAGCGACTTTGGGAAGTTTCTCGGGGCCGATGACGACGAGCGCGACGACTCCTATGATGAGGAGCTCTGTGAAGCTGATGTCAAACATAACGGTATGGTTCGCCTAGGCGGCGCCGCGAGACAGCGGCGCCCGCATTAGACGTCCCGCTTTTCTTTGGCCTGGACGTCGATGGTGTCGTCCTGATTGCGTTCCGTGGTGACTGCTTCGGGCTTGACGGGCTCGTTGGCGTCAGCCATGCCTTTTTTGAAGCCCTTGACCGCACCACCTAAATCTTCACCCATATTGCGAAGCTTTTTGGTGCCGAAAATGAGGGCGACGATGACCAGGACGACCAGCCAGTGCCAGATGCTAAAACTACCCATGTTTATCTCCGTCAGGCGGCCTGGGCCGCTTGTTTATGCCGGGCCTGCGCCCGTAATGTTCCATTCTACCCAACCCCCGTCATATCACTGAAGGGGATTTCCCCAACCATGCAATTAGACAAGGCGTTGCGGATGTGTGATGTTTTATGGTGTGCGGGTGGCCTTTTCGACCAGCCCCGAGACGCCTTCGCGCCGCGCTAATTCGCGCAATACGTCTTCGGGCCGCAGATTATAGTGTGCCAGGGCCACCAGGCAATGAAACCATAAATCGGCGGTTTCGTACACGATCCGGTCGGGCGCATTGTCTTTGGCGGCCATGACCAGTTCCGTCGCTTCTTCGCCAATTTTCTTTAAAAAGGCATCGGGCCCTTTGGCTAGCAGCTTTGCGGTGTAGGACGCGTTGGGATCGCCGCCGTTCTGTGGCAGGCGAGACTCCAGCGTGTCGGCCAAGCGCGCAAGAATATCTGTGAATTCGGCAGGTTGGTCAGTCATTTGTAGATAGATTCCGGGTCTTTGAGCACAGGATCGGTAATCACCCAGTTTCCGTCCTCGAGGCGCCGGAAAAAGCAGTTGTGCCTGCCCGTATGACAAGCAATACCGCCCACCTGTTCCACTTTAAGCAGAATCACGTCGCCGTCGCAGTCGAGCCGGATTTCGTGCACGTGCTGGTGGTGTCCGGATTCTTCGCCCTTGCGCCACAATTTGCTGCGAGAACGAGACCAATATACGGCGCGTCGGGTGGCGACGGTTTCGGCTAATGATTCCGCGTTCATCCAGGCGACCATGAGAATGTCGCCTGTCTGGTGGTCTTGTGCGATGGCGGGGATGAGGCCGTTACCGTCGAAGCGAACTTCGTTCAGCCAGGCCGGCTGGTTTTGCGTCATCGCAGGCGGACCTTGATGCCTTGCTGGGCCATGAACTGTTTGGCTTCTTGCACTGTGTACTGCCCATAATGGAAGATGCTGGCTGCCAACACTGCACTGGCACGGCCCTTGGTGACGCCGTCGGCCAAGTGCTGCAGGTTGCCCACGCCGCCGGAAGCAATCACCGGCACTGGCACAGCATCGGCCACTGCGCGAGTCAGTTCAAGATCGAACCCAAGCTTCGTGCCGTCCCGATCCATGCTGGTGAGCAGGATTTCGCCTGCGCCGTAGCTGGCCATTTTGGTGGCCCATTCCACGGCATCGATGCCAGTGGCTTTGCGACCGCCATGAGTAAAGACCTCCCAGCGGGGCGCTTCGTCGGCGCTGGAGACGCGGCGCGCATCGATGGCGACGACGATGCATTGCGAACCGTGATAGTCGGCGGCGGCCCGGACGAGCTCGGGCGAAGTGACGGCAGCGCTGTTGATGGAGACTTTGTCGGCGCCGGCATTGAGCAGCCGTTGAATGTCGGCGACTTGCCGCACACCGCCGCCAACGGTCAGAGGAATGAAAATTTCTGCGGCCACCGCTTCGATGACCGGAAGAATAAGGTCCCGGTTGTCGCTGGTGGCGGTAATGTCCAGAAAGGTCAGTTCATCGGCGCCCTGTTCGTTGTAGCGGCGTGCAATCTCTACTGGGTCGCCCGCATCGACGAGGTCGACAAAGTTGACGCCTTTTACAACGCGGCCAGCAGTGACATCCAGACAGGGGATGATGCGGCGGGTCAACGTGTTGTCATTATTGGGCTCGGACGCGGGGGATGGTTCAGCCTGCGCGGCAGATAAGGTCATGATGCGCTACGCTCGTCGGCTAATTCTTGTGCGGCGGCAAAATCCAAGGTGCCTTCGTAGATGCTGCGGCCCAGGATGGCCCCTTCAATCCCCTCGTCCTCGACGCTGCACAGGGCTTCAATATCGGAAAGGTCGGTGACACCGCCAGAGGCAATGATAGGGATATTTACATGACGGGCCAGTTTGACGGTGGCTTCGATGTTGACGCCCGACAGCATGCCATCACGGCCGATGTCCGTGTAAATGATGGCTTCGCACCCGTAGTCTTCGAATTTGCGAGCAATATCAAGCACGTCGTGCCGGGTGAGCTTGCTCCAGCCGTCGGTGGCCACTTTGCCGTCACGGGCATCGAGGCCCACAATGATATTGCCGGGAAAGGCGCTGCAGGCATCGCGCAGAAAGCCCGGGTCTTTAACGGCCGCCGTGCCAATGATGACGTAGCTGATGCCGATGTCCAGGTAGCGTTCTATGGTGTTTAGATCGCGTATGCCCCCACCGATTTGCACCGGAATTTCGTCGTCCACTTCTGCCAGGATGGCTTTGATGGCGGCTTGATTCTTGGGGGTGCCGGCCACGGCGCCGTTCAGGTCGACCAGATGAAGTCGGCGTGCGCCTTGATCCAGCCATTGTGCAGCCATGGCCGCAGGTTCTTCGGAAAAAACAGTGGCGTCGCCAAGATCGCCTTGCCGCAGGCGGACGCAGTGTCCGTCTTTGAGGTCGATAGCGGGGATGAGAAGCATGATCTGAATTTATTAATCAGGAAGGAAGTCTGTAAGACCGGCAGTTAGGGATTCCAGTCGACGAAGTTGCGGTATAGCCGCAGGCCCGCCTCGGCGCTTTTTTCCGGGTGAAACTGCACGGCGAAAATATTATCTTGTGCCACAGCACAGGTAAAGCTTACCCCGTAATGCGCTGTTCCGACCGTTAAATCCGGGTCGCTAGGCTGAACGTAGTAACTGTGTACGAAGTAAAAGTGGGTGCCATCGGAGATACCCGCCCATAGCGGGTGGGGCCGCGTCTGAGTCACGCTGTTCCAGCCCATATGGGGCACTTTCAGTAATTCTTCAGCGCCGACCGGTTGACTGGCAGACGCGTACTGTGGGCCGGAAAAGCGCTTCACTTGGCCTGGAAAGATATTAAGGCATGCCGTATTGCCTTCTTCACTGTGAGAAAACAGCATCTGTTCGCCGACACAGACGCCCAACAAAGGCTTGGTGGCGGCCGCACGCAGCACAGCTTCTTTCAGGCCCGATTCATCAAGGGTGCGCATACAGTCCAGCATGGCGCCCTGACCGGGAAACACAACCCGTGTAGCAGAGTCGATGTCTTTTGCTTGTCGACAGATGCGAATGTCGGCATCCGGCGCCGCCGCGCGCAGGGCTCGCGCCACCGAATGGAAATTGCCCATGCCATAGTCAATGATGGCGATCGAGTTCATGAGTAGACTCTGGCTGGGTTACAGGACGCCTTTAGTGGATGGGATGACGCCGGCGTTACGCTCGTCGTGTTCCAAAGCCTGGCGCAAGGCGCGGCCGAACGCTTTGAATACTGTTTCGCATTGGTGGTGGGCATTTTCGCCTTTCAGGTTGTCGATATGCACAGTGGCCAAGGCGTGGTTGACAAATCCTTGGAAAAACTCGCGTGTGAGGTCCACATCGAACTTGCCGATATGCGAGCGTACAAAGGGGATGTTGTAAAACAGACCAGGACGGCCCGAAAAGTCGATGACGACGCGCGACAATGCTTCGTCCAGCGGCACATACGAGTGCCCGTAACGGCGTAAGCCGGCCTTGTCGCCGACCGCCTTGGCAAAAGCCTGCCCTAGGGCAATGCCAACGTCTTCGACCGTGTGGTGATCATCGATATGGGTGTCGCCATCGCAGTGCACGTCCAGGTCGATGAGGCCATGTCGAGCGATTTGATCGAGCATGTGGTCAAGGAATGGCACGCCGGTATTGATGGTCTGGCGGCCGGTGCCGTCGATATTTATGGCCACACGAATACGTGTTTCGTTGGTATTACGTTGAATTTCGGCAGTACGCATAACGGTCGGTGGCGCTTGCTGGGCGCTCATCTACTTCTCTAGTGGTGGGCGCATTGGCGCCCGAGCCCTGCGGCGCACCGCAGGGGCGGTAATTAGTCGTCTAAACGGTACTGAGCACTGGCTGCATGGGCTTGAAGGCCTTCGCCCAAAGCCAGGGTGTTGGCAATGCGCCCCAAAGTCTGGGCGCCTTCGCGTGACACCTGTATGAGGCTGCTTCGCTTTTGGAAATCATACACGCCCAAGGGGGATGAGAACCGTGCAGTTCGAGAGGTGGGCAGTACGTGATTGGGGCCGGCGCAGTAATCGCCCAGCGCCTCGGAGCTATATGCGCCCATGAATATGGCGCCTGCATGGCGGATTTTCTCGGCCCACTGCTGCGGATTTTGCGCGGAAATTTCCAGGTGTTCGGGGGCAATGTCGTTGGCGATGTTGCAGGCCTCGTCCATGTCCCGAACCAGAATTAGCGCACCACGACCACTGAGGCTGGCCCGGATGATGTCGGCGCGCGGCATTTGCGGCAATAGGCGCTCGATGGCCGATTCGACTTCGTCCAGATAGGCCGCGTCGGGACACAGCAAAATGGATTGAGCCAATTCGTCGTGCTCGGCCTGCGAGAACAGATCCATGGCGACCCAGTCTGCCGGCGTGGTGCCGTCTGCAATGATGAGAATTTCGCTGGGGCCGGCAATCATGTCGATACCGACGGTGCCGAAGACGCGGCGCTTTGCGGCGGCCACGTATGCATTACCCGGACCGACGATTTTGTCGACCGGCTGAATGGTTTGCGTGCCATAGGCAAGGGCGCCAACCGCTTGTGCGCCGCCAATGGCCCATGCACGGTCGACCCCAGCCACAGCAGCGGCGGCCAAGACCAGGGGGTTGCGCACCCCATTGGGGGTGGGAGTCACCATGACCACTTCGGCGACTCCGGCCACCTTCGCTGGAATGGCGTTCATGAGCACCGATGAGGGATAGGCCGCCTTACCACCGGGCACGTAAAGCCCGACGCGATCAAGAGGAGTGATTTTTTGCCCAAGGACCGTGCCGTCGGCCTCGGTGTAGGACCAGCTTTCGCCTAGCTGATGGCGGTGGTAGGTGCGCACGCGTTCGGCCGCGATTTCGAGCGCCTCGCGCTGGGCGGTAGGAAGTGCTTGCAGGGCGCTTTCCCACTCTGTTCTGGGAATTTCGAGCGCTGCCACATTATCGGCAGGCACTTGGTCGAACTGACGTGTGTAGTCGAGGACGGCGGCATCGCCCCTTTGGCGAACCTCGTTCAAGACCTGAGCCGTCACGCGTTCGATGGACTCGTCTTCGGAGGCGTCGAAGGCCAACAAAGTGCTCAGCGATTGCGAAAACTGCGCATCTCGCGAGCTAAGGCGTTTGATCAGGGGCATGATGCACTGGAAAAGCGATTTGTCATGACCGAGTGAGACGGTCAATTTCTTTATAAATCAAAAGTATAGCTTATGCAGAGGAGTGCGATGCGCGGGCAAAGGCGTCAATAAGGGGTTGCAGGTCACGCGAGCGCGTCTTGAGCGATGCCTGATTGACGATCAAGCGCGAAGAGATAGGCACGATTTCTTCAACTTCGACAAGGTGGTTGGCCCGCAGTGTGCCGCCAGTGGACACCAGGTCGACAATGGCGTCGGCCAAGCCCACCAGGGGCGCCAGTTCCATTGATCCATACAACTTGATGATGTCCACATAGACGCCCTTACGCGCAAAATGCTCGCGAGCCGCCTGAACGTATTTGGTGGCCACGCGCAGACGCGACCCTTGCAGTACCGCTTCCTGGTAATCAAAGCCTTCGCGCACGGCAACGCATAAACGACACCGTGCAATATTGAGGTCGACAGGCTGGTAGAGACCTCCGCCGTTTTCGGCCGAATGCTCGAAAAGTACGTCTTTACCGGCAATGCCGAAGTCGGCGGCCCCGTATTGCACATAGGTGGGCACATCGGAGGCCCGCACAATAATCAGGCGCAAGCCCGGATCACTGGTGGGCAGAATCAGCTTGCGCGAGCTTTCGGGGTTTTCCGGGACGTCAATGCCGGCTTCGGCCAGCAAGGGCAGCGTTTCTTCAAAGATGCGCCCCTTGGATAGCGCCAATGTCAGCGGCTTGTCGAGGGTGGGCGTGCTCATGCCTTCTCCGTAATGCGTTGAATATCGGCGCCCACGCTGCGCAGCTTGTGTTCCATTCGTTCGTATCCGCGATCCAGATGGTAGATGCGCTCGACAGTGGTTTCGCCCTCTGCGACGAGGCCAGCAATGACGAGACTGGCCGAGGCCCGTAAGTCCGTGGCCATGACGGTGGCTGCAGACAACTTGGGAACGCCGGTGACGACGGCTGTGTGGCTATCGATATCGATCTGAGCGCCCATGCGACACAGTTCCTGCACGTGCATGAAGCGATTTTCGAATATGTTCTCGACAATCACCGCGGTCCCGTCGGCGATGGTGTTCATGGCCATGAGCTGAGCCTGCATATCGGTAGGAAACGCGGGGTATTCGTATGTACGGAAACCGACGGCGTGGGGCCGGTTCTGCATGCTTGCGTGTATCCAGTCCGGGCCGCAGTCGATTGACACCCCGGCCTCGAGCAATTTGTCCACAATGGCGCCCATGGTTTCGGGGGCCGCTTGGCGCAGCGTCAAATCGCCACCTGCAGCCGCCACTGCGCAGAGGAAAGTTCCCGCTTCAATGCGATCGGCAATAATGGTGTGTTCAGCGCCATGCAGGCTCTCCACGCCATCAATAACAATGCGGTCGGTGCCGTGACCCTGAATGCGCGCGCCCATTTTGATGAGCAACTCGGCCAGATCGACCACTTCTGGCTCTCGCGCAGCGTTTTCCAGCACCGTTTGGCCCTGGGCCAGCACGGCAGCCATCATCAGGTTTTCGGTACCTGTGACAGTGACCATGTCGGTTCGGATGCGCGCACCCTTCAGACGCGGCGCCTTGGCCACAACAAAGCCATGTTCTATGCGAATGTCGGCGCCCAGGGCCGCAAGGCCTTTGATATGTTGGTCGACAGGGCGGGATCCGATTGCGCAACCCCCTGGCAGGCTAACTCGTGCCTCGCCAAACCGGGCCACAAGGGGGCCCAACACAAGAATAGAGGCCCGCATGGTTTTCACGAGCTCGTAAGGCGCTTCCACACTGTTTATGTGGGCTGCGTTGAGCTCTAAAGCGCCGTCGACAGATTGCTGGGCCTTGACGCCCATTTGCTCCAGCAGCTTCAGGGTAGTGTTTATGTCCTTTAGCGCGGGCACATTACGCAGTGCCAAGGTGTCTGCCGTAAGCAGGCTGGCGCAAAGTATGGGCAGGG
>JAJUGB010000103.1 GCA_029268595.1 Alcaligenaceae bacterium
AACGTTCGGCCAGCAGGTCGACCCGCCGCGACGATAAATCCAGCTCAAGGCGCACGGCCGGGTATCGGCTGCGAAACTCATACACCACCGAATCCAACGCCAGTGCTTTGTATTCGGGCGGTAAAGAAACCCGTAATGTGCCGTGGGGAGTCGCCTGGCGATGCAGCGCAAGTGCCGTCGCGGCTTCGGCTTCCTCTTGCAAGCGACGGGCGTGGTCAAGTATGCGCTCGCCGAATTCCGTTAGAACCAGCCGGCGGGTGGTTCGCTGCATCAGGCGTTCGCCGAATTGGTTTTCGAGGTCGGTAAGCCGCCGCGAAAGCGTCGATTTTGGCAGGCCGGTTGTGTCCGACGCCCTTGTGAAACTGCCGGCGTCGACAATTTGGGCAAACAGTATCAAATCGTTCGCATAGAGCCGCGGTGCAGTCATGTGCCCTCCATCTGTTTCACTCCGGATACTACCGCCGATTAAGCCGCCGTAGAACGGGGTGGTGCCCGGCGAGGTTTGGCGCTAATCTTGAGCGAGCTCGATGTCATCGCAAGGAGTTCGCCATGTCGCAACCGTTGCAGGCCCGCGGAGCTGTCGAGGTCGTAGTTGTACCTCGCACTCACGATCTGGGCGATAACTTTGAAGTTCGTCGGGCCTTGCCTTCCAAGCAAAAGCGCATGGTGGGACCTTATGTCTTCCTAGACCAAATGGGTCCGCACGTCTTCAGTGCAGGCAAGGGGCTCGACGTGCGGCCCCACCCGCATATCGGCTTGGCCACTGTTACCTATCTGTATGAGGGCCAGATCCTTCACAGGGACAGTCTGGGATCTGTGCAGCGCATCCAACCGGGCGATGTAAATTGGATGACCGCTGGCAAGGGCATAGTGCACTCCGAGCGTACGGCGACCGAGGACCGGCAAGGAGAGTCGCCCTTGTTCGGGCTCCAGTGCTGGGTGGCATTGCCGCAAAAATACGAAGAGATCGAACCGGATTTTCATCACACAGGTCAAGACGAACTGCCCGTCCTGGAAGACAACGGGATTACGGCCCGTATCGTGGCGGGCAGTTTCTTCGGCCAGCGTTCGCCGGTGGAAACCTTGTCAGACCTTTTTCAAGTCGATCTGACATTGCCTCCAGGAAGAAGAATAGACATCCCGCCCGAGTACCCAGAGCAAGCGATTTATGTGGCTCAAGGGGCTTTGGATCTGGGCAGCGATGGTCGCTTTGATGCGGGGCAGCTGATTGTTCTGCGCCCGGGCCGAGCAATCACTGTCGAGGCGCTTGCACCCGCGCCTGTTCGTCTTGCATTGCTGGGCGGAGAGCCCATGGACGGGCCCCGATATCTGACCTGGAATTTCGTGTCCAGTTCGGTGGACTGGATTGAGCAAGCCAAAGACGACTGGCGCAACCAGCGCTTCCCTGCCGTACCGGACGAGACCGAATTCATTCCCTTACCGGATCTGCCTGGAAAACCCGTCCGGTATCCCTGATTCGGGCGGTGGCTTTGCGGCTTTACTGATATATTTATAGGCTGTCATGCCGCGCCTGCGACGTGTGCAAGAACCGTTATTCAACAGGCTTCACCAAGCGAACGCGATCATGCTTATCCCGCATAAATACGAACTGGTCTTTGCCGATCTCGAGAGTCAGGGCTGGGCTATTGTCGACGACCTGATTCCTGACGCGATACTCGAGAATCTGCGTTCCACAAGCCGGCTTGTCTGGCAGCAGGGTGGGTTCCGCGAGGCAAGGGTGGGCTCCACCCACCAGCCTGTTCGCGACGTTAGTGTGCGTGGTGACACCATCTGTTGGTTAGAGCCTGAAAGCGCGGGGTCGGTCTACCACGATTTTCAAGCCTGGGCCGATCAACTCCAGCAATACCTGAATCGGTATTTTTTCCTTGGGTTGAGACGTTCGGAGTTTCATTTTGCTCGTTACGAGCCAGGCGCGGGCTATCGTCGTCATCTGGATCAGCACCACGGTCAACCGCACCGCAAAATCTCTTTTGTGCTGTATCTGAACCGCGATTGGGCACAGGGGGACGGAGGAGAGCTGTGTCTTTACGACCCTCAAGATGCTCAACAGGAGTTGCGCCGCGTCCTGCCTCGCTTCGGCCGAGTTGCGATTTTTCGCAGCGACCTCATTCCACATTCCGTCTTGCCGGCTCGGCGGGTTCGATGGAGCCTTACCGGTTGGTTCCGAAATGACAGCGCCACACTGGCGACAATAACGCCTTCGCCCGCGTCCAACGACGAAGACCCTGATTCCCATCCT
This sequence comes from Alcaligenaceae bacterium, assembly GCA_029268595.1. GTDB lineage: Bacteria > Pseudomonadota > Gammaproteobacteria > Burkholderiales > Burkholderiaceae_B > JAJUGB01. The sequence continues at coordinate 2,261 of JAJUGB010000103.1, forward strand.
ACTGGGCGAGCGGCCTGAAACGCCACCGGGCGCGAGCGACCGTCCTCTCCGGACAGCAAGGTCGCAACAGCGGCCCGTCAATAGAGCTGCAGGAGCGAATACGATTTTGCCGCTGTTAGCCACTGGTTCCAGCAGCTTGGAAAGAGCGGCTCATCCTGTGGGTGGATCAGGGGGTGTGATCCGTTTATTACTTTGTTTCAGCTGCAGAAGGTTACTGCGTTTCAGCTGCACGAGCCTACTGCGTTTCAGCTGCACCAGCCTACTGGCCTCAGCTGCACCAGCCGGAAATCTCCTTTGCTCAGGACTTCATGGGGAAAGGTCTGCGGTCCCGGCCGTGCGTTCTTCCATGAAGTCCAGAAAAGCCTTGACCTTGGGTGAGGGGTAGGGGCTATAGGCGTAGATGGCGTGCAGCGAAAAAGGCCAATCGCTATGCTCGGGGAGGCATTCTTCGAGGCGTTGGCTGGATAAGTCCTGCTCGATATCCCATTGAAATTGAAGGCCTATCCCATAACCGTCCAATATCCAGTTATAAAGCACCTCGCCGCTATTGCAGACAAGCCTCGGTCTTACTTCCACCTCTCGTGTGGCGCCGTTCTCACGCATGCGCCAGCTGTTCAGCACCCGGCGTCCGCGCTGCAAGCATAGGCAATGGTGCTGCAACAAGTCATCAGGTACCTGGGGGCGGCCGTGTCGGTCGAGGTATTCGGGTGAGGCGCACAAGAGTAGACGGCTTTCTGTAAGTTTGCGGGCAATGATGTCCGGTTTGTCCGGCACCTCAACCTGAAACAGGATGTCCAGCTCGTCTTCCATGAGATCCATGGGGTCATCTGATACCGTCACTTCCACCCTGAGTTCGGGATAGCGTCGGGCAAAGAGAGCCACCTCCGGTGCAAGGCGGTGGCGTCCTAGTTGCAACATGGCGCCAATGCGCAACCGGCCAGTCAGGTGTTTGCCATGGCTGGCCACTTCGGCCTCCGCGTTGTCAATTTCGGTCAAGATATCTTGAGCCCGCTGATAAAGAGCGGTGCCGGCTTCGGTGACCTGGAAGCGGCGCGCGTGCCGCTCGATAAGGCGCACGCCGAGCCGCTGTTCGAGCGCCGCCAGGCGCCGGCTGAGTGCCGGTGTCGAGCTATTCAGCTTGACTGCGGCTTTGCTGAGAGAGCCGGCGTCCACGATATCGACGAAGACCCGAAAGTCGTTAATGTTATCTGCCATGCCTTCCTTTGTTTTCGTTTTTCGGAAGCCAGAGTTCCGTTTTTGGTGTTTTTAACGCTTCTTTGAACTCTTAGAATACATACATAGGGGGTTTAGATGCAAGGCAACACTATGCCTCGATGACGCCCCTACAAGTATCTACGGAAAAGGAAGGACCATGAAAAAGACGACTATCACCAGCGTCGCCGCCGCATTGGGCGCGTTGACTTTGGCTTCTGCCGCAGTGGCTCAGACTCAGGCTCCGGTGGCCCTTGACCAGCAAGTGTCGGTGGGCGAACAAACCAAGCGCGACCTGGCCGCCTGGCGTGAGGCGGGTTTCACTGACCATGCGTTTGGCGCCCTGTCACAAGACGTCTACGGTGAGGAATACCAGAAGCGCTTCGCCAAATATCAAGAGCTGCGCCAAAGCCGTTAAACCGCTTCAGCAGTAATGGCGGTCAATAAAGGCCCGCTTCCACGAGACCCAGCCCTGCATTCTTGGACAAGCAATCCAAGCCTCAGGTTCCGGTCTTAGGAAGCGGGCCTTTCTTTTGCTCATAGGGCAAGTAAGGAGACTGGTAACACCGGTGTCTTTCAGTGCAGGGTGCGGCCTCAGATACGATTTGATTTAAGTGTCAGCAGATTTGACATTGCTTGACGGTCAAAATGGTGAACGAATAGAGTGCTTAGGTGCCGCTGCACTCGTCCAAGGCGTTGTTCCACAGGAGCGAACCATGAAGCTAGGCAATCCACGCAGCAAGAAAGCGTTGTCGGCCGTTTTAGCAAGTTGCGACAACATCACGAAGGTTTTGATCCTGGGTTGCGTCAGTGCCGGCGTTGCTCTCGCTTCAATGAACGTCAGGGCCGCGCAGGAACCAGAGAAGCCGGAACAACCCGCGCCAAGCGCGGCCCGGAGCAGCTCATCAGAAAGTGACTCCGCGCACGGAAGTCCAAGCCAGCAGGGGCAGTGGACTAGTGGGGTGCAGGCCTACCAGCAGGTCTGTGCTTATTGCCACGATGGGGGTCTGGTGGGACCCGAGCTCAGGGGCAGAGGCCTTCCTCCCGAACTCTTCATCGCCATGGCTCGCAACGGGTTGCGCGCCATGCCCGCTTTTCAGGCCACCTTCATCGACGATAAGACGCTTCGAGAAGTGGGAGAATATCTTTCCAAATCAACCCTTGATTCGGGCTCGGGCCGTCAGTCAGCGCCCGGTTCCAGCTCGGCAGCCGCAACCGGTGCTGCCCGCGCAGGTGCGACTCAAACCAAACCGGGCTCAACTGCCAATCCGGCAACGGCTAAATAAGGGGGCGACATGGATACCAGTCGTCGTAACGTCTTGAAAGTCATCGGGGCCTCGGGGTTGACCGTCGCCCTGCCATCAATCGCTCCCGCATTTGCCTCTCAGTATTCAGAACCGGGAGCGCCGCCCTTACCCTTGCATCTGGTGCTGGACGAGAAAATGGCTGACAGCGGGTTCCTGGCGGGAGCGCAAGCAGCCCGAATGGCCCGTCAAGCACGCGTTCCCCTGACTCAAATGAGCAGTGATCTCAGTCTGGGCTACGTCAGCGCACTGGACGCCTTGCTGCAAAGCGGCAAGCCGGCGCGGGTCATGGGCTTGGTCGACGATGCGAACGCGGCCATTATTGTTGGTCTTGCTCGTGCGGTACAAGCCCGGATGCATTGGATGGCCCAACACACGGGCGGGCCTGACTCTACCCGGCATACCGTTCTTGTCGCCGCCAGCGATTTGTGTTGCGAACAGCTTGGCAGGCAATTGCCGTCCACCGACGCACCAAGCTGGCTTGCCGACAAGTGGCCCGCCCAGCTGGGTTATGTACTGACGCGGCTGGACTCGTCACCGGCCACTCATTACACCTTGGCCGGCGTTCCAGCCACACCCCATGCCGGTAGCTTCGTTTCATTTTCGTTCGATACCCAGGGAGCCCGTCATGGCTGAAGATAACAATGTTGTGCTGCCCAGAAACTCCACTCAGGCGAACTTTGACGCAGCCTTAAATAAACTGCGGGATTTGCTCGGAGAAGAAAACGTCCTGGTTCAGCCCACACAGTTGGCGCCATACCAGAAAATAATGATGCCGGTAGATATCAAGGAGTTCGCCCCATCGGCCGCCATCGTCGCTACCACCGTAGAGCAAGTTCAGGGCATAGTTCGCATATGCAACGAACATAAAGTGCCGGTATGGACCATTTCCACTGGTAAGAACCTGGGCTATGGCACGGCCGTTCCCCATCACCGTGGCCAGATCATTCTTGACCTCAAGAAGATGAACAAGATCATCGAGGTCGATCCGGTCATGTGCACGGCCCTACTAGAACCCGGCGTCACCTATCAGCAACTGGTCAATTACCTGAAGGAAAACAACTACAAACTGTGGGTCGACCCTCCGGCTCCCTCAGCCATCGCAGGACCCGTCGGAAACACCTTGGATCGCGGGGTGGGGTATACCCCTTACTCCGAACATTTCATGTTCTCGTGCGGCATGGAGGTCGTGCTGGCCGACGGCCAGGTGCTGCGAACCGCCATGGGCGGCGTTGAGGGCAGTAATACCTGGCAGGTCTTCAAGTGGGGCTACGGCCCTTATCTGGATGGCATTTTCACCCAGTCCAACTACGGCATTGTCACCAAGCTGGGAATCTGGCTCATGCCCGAACCTCCTGCGTATATGCCGTTTTCTGTGCGCTATAAGGACGACGAAGACATCGAAGATCTCGTGGAGCTGTTCAGGCCATTGAGTATCTCGGGCACCATTCCCAACGGCGTGGTGTTTGCGGGCACCTTATACGAAGCCAGCGCCACAGTGCGACGCAGCGACTACACGAAGGAGAAAGGGGCGACGCCTAAAGAAGTGATTCAACGAATACGAGACGAGCACAACATTGGCGCCTGGACCGTGTACGCCGCCCTATACGGCACCCAAGAGCAGGTGGACACCAACTGGAAGATAGTTTCCGACCTCATCAAGCAATCCGGCAAAGGCGAAATCATCCTCGAGGAAGACGCCGGCGACGACCCAGCCTTCAAATACCGGGCCGACCTCATGCGCGGGAATATGACCATGACGGAGTTTGGCCTATACAACTGGAGGGGAGGCGGCGGTTCCATGTGGTTCGCCCCGGTTAGCCAGGCCAGAGGTTCAGAGACACGCAAGCAAGTGGAACTCGCCACGCAAATCCTCAATAAACACGGCCTCGACTACGTTGGCGAGTTCATCGTAGGTCAGCGGGCCATGCACCACATCATCGACGTCTTGTACGACCGCACGGACCCTGAAGAAATGCAGCGCGCCTACGACTGCTTCGCGGAACTACTGGACGGATTCGAAGAACATGGCTACGGCGTGTACCGGGTGAACAACGCCTATATGAACCGCGTCGCAGAGAGCTACGGACCCGTCCAGCGCTCCATCAACCACACACTCAAAAAGGCCCTCGACCCCAACAACATCCTCGCCCCCGGAAAATCCGGCATCGACCTCGAAGCGAACTCCGGCGACGTCAAAGGCGCGGCTTGATCGGCGCCCGACGTTGGCGTGCGCCACGATTTAACGGTTCGGCCGGGAGTCTTCAGGCGCATGCTGTCCGGTCCCAACTGCACAAGGTCGGGACTGGCAAACCCATTCGGGTGTCGCCAAGAGCAGCTCCCAAGAGCAGCTCCCAAGAGCGGCTCGTGAGCTAAGGGGAGGTTGTACTCTCCCAAAATTCCTCGATTGCAGCCGTGTGGCGGGTGGGGTGGAAGGCGCCCGACTTTGGCATGCGCCGCGATTTCACCGTTCGGCCGGGAGTCTTTTAGGCGCAAGCTGGCGAGTCCCGAACGCAGTGAGGTCGAGTTCTTGCGCCGCCCGGCCGGATGGTGAAATCGTGGGGACCCGGCCTCCGGCCGGGCGCATGACGCGAGGGCGCCATCCACCCCACCCGCCACGCGGCGTCTAAAGAACTCGAAAAACAACGGCCAACTATCCCCTCCGATACCCCCCAGGCGTCACCCCCGTCATACGCTTGAACGCCGACGAAAAGTGACTCTGACTGGAAAAACCGGTCTGAAGAGCAATATGCACCAGCGGCATATCCGTGTGGATCAACAAGCGCTTCGCGCGCTCGATACGTCGGTCCAGCACATATCGATGCGGACTCACGCCCATTTGCTCCCGAAACGCCCGAGCAAAAAAATGCGAGCTATAACCGGCATGGGCGGCAAGCGTCTCGAGGCTTAAATCCTCTTCAAGCGCGCTTTCAATGTAATCGACCGCACGTTGCAGGCCTGACTGACTCAGTGCAGGGCGGGCGCCCCCAAAGGCCTCGGAAGTCGACCTGGGTCCATATCGGTGCAACAGGTGGGCCGCGATAGTATGGGCGAGGCAGTCTATGTACAACGTCGACGTACCATCCCTTTGTCGAACTGAATCCAAGACAGCGCCTGCCAACTGCTCCAGAAGTGGGTCAGGGGTGCCCAAGATGGGAGTAATGCTGACTGTGTCGGCCGGCTTTTCGCAAGCCTGCTCTATAGCCTTGTCCATCAAGGACTTGTGAAGGTAAAGCAATAGAACTTGTGGCGAACCCTCGACTTCCCAGTGCGATTCCATGCCTTGCGGCACAGTTCCGAAGTGGCGGGGTCGCAATTGCGCCGTGTGCTTGACGCGGCCGCCGGCGAGGCGGCGCGTGATTCGGGCCGATTGATGCAGGCAATAAGCCAGGCAATGGTGCTGCACTGGGCGCACTGTTGCCGACCAGGGTTGTTCTGACGCCAGGGAGGCATACAGATGCCTCCAGCCCAGGCCCTCGCTGGATGCAAGCAGGCGATTATTTTGAAGACGGGCAATACCATGCGTTTCCGTGACAGGGAATTCGCGTTCGACTGCGTCAGGCATGCGGTTGAGATCGGACACGGCCAGCCTTCTCGGAAATCATGGTGTTAGGTCAAGATTCTATATACCAAGTGCCGTTTTTTGAAAGCTTGTTTACCCCTACAGGACTAAGGTAGCCACAAACGCTTCGGCCCATCGCACTTGAGCACACAGGAAGAGCAATGAGAGAGACAGACGTATTAATCGTGGGAGGCAGTCTGGTTGGTTTGTCGGCTGCTGTATTGTTGGCCCATCACGGCGTGTCGTGCACGGTGGTCGAACGCCACCGCGGAACCGCCATTCATCCACGCGCGGGCCATTTCCATTTACGTACCCTGGAGGCCTTGCGCTCGGTAGGATTGGAGCCAGCGGTAGTGGCCGCCTCGGAAGCACAATTTGAACCGGACGGCGGCATTGCGGCTGTGGAGTCGCTGGCCGGCAGGGAGATCGCCACCTATATAGCGAACCTGAACGAAGGGGTGGAAAAGGTAAGCCCATGCCGACGGCTGTTTCTTACCCAACAAAGCCTCGAACCTCTACTTCAACGGCATGCGGACGCAACTGGTGCAACGCTTCGTTATGCGACAGAGCTCGTTTCGTTCGAACAGGACGAGCAGGGAGTAACGGCGCTTGTCCGCGATATTGATAACGGTGAGGAAGAAACCGTTCGGGCGCGTTACATGATTGCTGCCGATGGCAATCGGAGCCCCATACGCCAAAAACTGGGTATTGCCATGGTGGGGCACGGCCAGCTATCGCATAGCGTCACCATCTACTTCAAGGCCGATTGCACGGATTTGTTGCGTGATCGAAACCTTGGTGTCATCTATGTCAATAACCCGCAGCTGCGCGGCTTCTTCCGCATGATTAAAGGCAGCGATTCGGGATTTCTGGTCGTGAATACGGTGGGCGATGTCTCACTGCCGGAAGCGCATAACATCGCCGACTATATCGACCACGATCGTGCCGAGCAGCTGGTCCGGTCCGGTATTGGGCTGGCGGACTTACCCATCGAGATCCAAGATATAGCGCCTTGGCGAGCCGTGGCGGACGCCGCCGAGCGCTTTCGATCGGGTCGAGTGTTCCTCATGGGAGACGCGGCGCATGTCATGCCCCCTACCGGAGGCTTTGGAGGGAACACCGGTGTGCAAGACGCCCACAACCTATGTTGGAAGCTGGCTTTAGTTTTGAAGGGAGCGGCGGGCCCGGCTCTGTTGGACACCTACGATGACGAGCGCCGACCTGTTGCAGCGCTGACCGTGGAACAAGCGTATACCCGCTATGTCTTGCGCATCCATCCAGAGCGAAGTCGCGAGGACGTACAGCCTCTGGAGGACGATTTGAGCATGGAAATTGGCTATCTGTATCGCTCGCAAGCAATTATGCCGGTCGAGGGGGATGACGGCCGCTTGTTGGAGGACCCTCGTACGCCCACAGGTCGGCCGGGTAGCCGGGCGCCGCATATCCTGATCAGGCTAAACGACGAGGCGGTGCCAGTGCTGGATTTGGCCAGCCGTTGCATGGTGGCATTGGTCGGCCCCGATGGCGGCGCCTGGTGCGAGGCCATGGCGCAGGCCGATGCGCAGCTGGGACTTGGATTGGTTGTGCATCAAATGCAAAGCCAGGATGCCGGACCTTCTGATACACCTTGGACGAAGCAGTACGGCATATCGCGCTCCGGCGCAGTGCTTATTCGGCCAGATGGTTTCATTGCCTGGCGCGCAGTTGACGACGCGCTCGCAAGTCCTTTGGAAGCGAAAGCTTGCCTTACAGGCGCATTATGCCTTCAAGGAGAAGTGGCGGTATCCTAAGGGATGCCGGGCAGTAGGCGTAGGGTTTTTGCTGGGGGCTGTATGTAGTGGCTCGCGCACTTGGCCCAGCCGCCAAGTCCGAGCTCAACAATACTACTTGGCTCAGGGAGGGCCCATGCGCAGATTTTTTGCTTACCTGCTACTACTGATCTCGAGCGGCTTGGTCTGGCCGGCCTTTGCCGCTCATGAAGAAGCTGCAGATCGCTCCGTCACCGTGCTGCCGGACATCACCATTACCTTGGAAACTGATATTGCGGACGGCAAATTGGTGTTCCGCGGGGTCACGGGCGACTTGGCCGGAAAGATCAACCCCGACTTGAAAGTGCCCAAAGGCGCCGTTGTCCAGATCAACCTGGTCAACGCCGATGGGGCCATACACGACATCGCCATACCTGAGTTCGACGCGAAGTCGGACAATGTGGTTGGCAAGGGCGCTGCAACTTCCATAGTCTTTCGCGCCGATAAAGAGGGCGTCTTCGAGTATCTGTGCACCTTGCCCGGACACAAGGCTGCGGGCATGTTCGGTAAGTTGATCGTGGGTGATGGGGCCGTCAAGGAAGAACCCGAGGGTCTCGATATAGCTCAAGACCCGACGGCCGTCGGCGAGCCTGTTGGTAAGCGCGAGCCTAAACATGTGACGGTTGATCTTGTTTCCACCGAAGTGGTCGGGCGTCTGGCTTCAGGCAGCACATATAAGTACT
>JAJUGB010000104.1 GCA_029268595.1 Alcaligenaceae bacterium
CCTTTGAACGCGAAGACATGGGTGTCCGGAGCTACAAAACAGTCGAACTCAGGGAAGGCGGGCGGTTCGCCCTCGCCCAGATACGCAAAGATGATGCCGCCGCGCTCGACGACAGGGTAAGCACCTTGCTGAATGCTGTCCTTGAATCGGCTATTGGCCGGTTCGGCTGGAGTCTCCAGGCATTTGCCTTCGACGTTAAATAGCCAGCCGTGGAAGGCACATCGCAGACCGCCGTCTTCCAGGCGACCATAAGCCAGATCTGCGCCACGATGCGGACAGACTAGATCCAACAGGCCAAGTATGACCTTGTCGTCGCGAAACAGCACCAGGTCTTGACCCAGTAGCTTGACGCCCTTTACGGGACGAGGCCCGTCCAGCTCTTCAGCCAGCGCAACGGGCTGCCAGTAACGACGGAGCAGTTTGCCCGCGGGCTGATCAGCCCCCACGCGGGTCATAAAATCATTTTGTTCGGCAGTAATCACGGGTTATCCTCCAATTCTCGCTTGAGACAGGTTGTATGCAGTGTTAGCAATATGGGCCGGCTTGTCAATTGTGCCGTTCCGCCAGTTCATACAAAAAAGTTGCGTCAGGAACGTAGGGATTCGGCCTCAGAAACTTATACCTTCTGTTAAATATCAACAGGTTACGAAAAAAACGTCATCGTGTCGCCGTAAAAATGGAACGACGTAGCCCCCATCTCTCCCTAGGGTAAATACTAGTAAGAAAAACTAGGCAGTGTATGCAGACCTACCCCTTCTTGCATACAATCAATCCATCGAGTCACAAGCCGAACCGCCATGAAAGTTCCGACTTCCGAATCCCAGCAATCCAGGGTCCTCATCCAATTGCGCGACCTGATCCTCAAAGGGGCGTTCGACCCCGGCGAACGGCTGGCCGAGATTCCTTTAGCCGAGCGCTTGCAAGCTTCACGTACGCCCGTTCGTCTGGCCCTGGCGACCCTGGAATACGAGGGGCTTATCGAGGCCATGCCCAGCGGCGGTTATCGAATGCGCGGCTTTACTACACAAGAGGTGTCGGAAGCTATTCAAACCCGAGGCGTGCTCGAAGGCTACGCGCTGCGTCTGCTGGCTGAAAAAGGCGTATCGAAACGCTTGTCACGCCTGCTGCACGAGTGCCTGGAACTAGGCGACCAAGCCGTGAACAAGCCGCAAATGGATCTCGACGACTATGCGCTGTATGTAGAGATGAACACTCGACTGCACGAATTAATTCTCGAGGGTTGCGGAAACAGAACCGTTTTGCGCATGATGGAAATGCTTAATGGGCAGCCCTTTGCCGCCCCCAGCGCCATGCTTCCCATGCAGTCGTCCCTGGAGGCCGGTACGCGCTCCATGCAGCAGGCCCACCATCAGCACCACGCCATGGTGCACGCCATCGAGCGAGGCCAGGGGGCCCGCGCTCAAGCGCTAGGTGAAGAACACGTGGAAATCGCGCGCATGAACGTAGAGTACGCTACGCAAGACCCCGAGCTGGCCGCAAAGGTATTGCCCGGCATACGCCTCGTAACGGGCACAGGCGGCTAACCCACCCCTGGTCAGTCGGTGGCGCCGCGGCGCCGCATCCGACCTTCATACGTAGGACGGCCTGGTCCCCAAGGTTGCCGCATCGAACCCGGCTACGCGTCTGTAGTTCTCGGCAATCTCGCGCAGCTCCGACTGCGAAATGACATCGTCGATGCGCGCAAAGGGCTTTCCTTGAGAGCGCTCGTGTACTTCGCGCAATATGGCGTCAGGCGGATTACTGCGATTGGTCAGCACAACTCGCGTGGTGGCGGCGACGCGCTCGCGATCGTACTTTTGCAGCGCCATGGGGCCGAGCCCTTCTTTTTTCAATAATCCTGCCAATACTCTTGCATCAAGTACCGCTTGGCCTGCGCCGTTCGAACCCCGAGGCACCATGGGATGCGCCGCGTCTCCGAGTAGCGTCAAGCGACCGTGAGTCCATGTAGGCAATGGGTCTTGGTCGCACATCGGATACTCCAGGACGGACTCAGAGGCGCGAATCAACGCCGGCACGTCCAGCCAGTCGAACTTCCAGCTCTCGAACGCCGGTAGAAAATCTTCGAGCCGACCCACGCGGCCCCAATCCCGTTCGGCGGGTCGGGGCGACTCGAGCTCTGCCACCCAGTTTATTAGCTGCTTGCCGCTGCCGTCCCGTGCATTTCGAATGGGGTAGATAACCATCTTGCCTACGGAAAGCCATCCTGCCCGTATCATGCTGGCCCCGGTAAGTATGGGGTCCCAGTAAGCCGTCCCGCGCCACATATTGACGCCTGAGTACCGAGGCGCCCCTTCGGCAGGATAAAGCTGCTTGCGCAGACTGGAATGTATGCCGTCGCATGCAACCACGATGCGCCCCGTCACCGGCTCAAGCGGCTGTCCTGATGGACTGGTAAACGAAACCGTTACGTAGTCTTCATTTTGGGTGGCGCCCACACAGCGATGCCCACACTGAACGGCATCATCGCCAAGCCGCTCGTGCACGGCCTCGAGCAGGACGGTTTGCAAGTCGCCTCGATGTATAGAGTACTGCGGCCAGGGATACCCTAAGCCGGTTCCTGCTGGCTCTCGGTAAATGAGTTGTCCGTGGCTGTTGAAGAACACGGACTCTTGCGCCTTGACGCCGACTTGGTCGAGCCGCTCTGACAGGCCCAATTCGGCCAGTTCTCTGGCTGCATGCGGCATAAGATTGATGCCTACACCGAGGGGCCGAAGTTCGGGTACTGCCTCGAAAATGCGGCATGGAATACCCGCCTGATGCAAGCTGAGAGCTAGAGTAAGCCCTCCTACACCGGCTCCGACAATAATGACTTCCGAGGCCTTACTCATATGCCACCTGCTCTCCCGGAGGTACCCGGGTATTAATTGAAATACGAACCGCCGTCCACCAACATCGTCTGACCAGTAATGAAGTCAGCGGCATCAGAAAGAAAGAAACCGACTGCGCCGACAACGTCTTCCGGTACTTGGTCTCGCGCCAAAGACCTCGCGTTGCGAGACACTTCGCGCAAGCGATCGACCTGTACCGTGTTCTCCAACACGCCCTCGCTCAGGGTAAAGCCGGGCGCAACGCCGTTGACCAGGATATTGCTGGACCCCAGTTCGTTGGCCAGCGACCGCGTGATGGCAACTACGGCCCCTTTGCTTGCCACGTAGTGCAGCATGTAGGGTATGCCTTTAAACGGTGTGCCCGAGACAATGTTGACGATGCGTCCGCCACCGTTGGCTTTCATGTGGGGAACAATAGCTTGACAGCACGACATCAGCCCGAAGACGTTCACCTCGAAAAGCTGTCGCCACTCTTCAAGGGAAATCTCCTCGAAGGGCCGGGGCACGATCGAGGAATAGATTCCTGCGTTATTCACCAATCCATCTATTGTTCCGCGCTGCCTAAGCGTGGCGTCTATGATTGCCTGAATCTGATTGGCCGAGGTCACGTCTGCCGCTAAGGCCAGAACCTGCCCGCCCTCGCTCTGGATGGCCGAGGCGGTTGTCGTGGGCTCTTTGACATCTGAGGCCACGACAAACGCGCCCTTGCGAGCAAGATACAAGGCGATCGCCTTACCGATGCCAATACCGGCGCCGGTGACAATTACCGTCTTGCCTTCGAGAATGGGATGGTTGGCCATCATGCCGACACCTCTGCCTCGTTGCCTTCATCGACAAAGGCTTCGCATATGAATTTTGTTTCCATGAACTCATCAATGCCCTGGCGGGCGCCCTCTCGGCCCAGGCCGGATTCCTTGTAGCCGCCGAATGGCGCGACTTCGGTCGCTATGAGCCCGGTGTTGACGCCCACGATGCCGGCTTCGAGGTGTCCGGATAGTCGCTGGATGCGCGCGGCGCTGGAACTGAAAAGATAGGCAGCCAGCCCCATACGCGTGTTGTTCACTTGCTTGAGCAAGTCTTCTTCGCGTGAAAACACGCCCACGCCGACCACAGGACCAAACGTTTCTTCTTGCGTCATGAGCATTTCGGGCGTCACTCCAGTAAGCAAAGTGGGTTTGTAGAAATAGCCCGGCCCCTCGGGACGCTCACCGCCACAAACCAGCGCAGCTCCTTTGTTGAGGGCGTCGTTCACGTGGCGCTCCACCTTCTCAACCGCCTGAGCGCTGATCAGTGGGCCCAGATTGACTCCGTCCCGGGCTCCGTCCCCCCACTTCAAACCTTCCATCGCCTTACTCAGGCCCTGTACAAAATCGTGACTCACGGCCTCGTGCACGAAGAAGCGATTCGGCGCAATACATGTCTGGCCGGCGTTTCTGAATTTGGCGAACAGCGCGGCCTGGATGGCCGTCTTCAGATCGGCATCCTGCAGTACGATGAACGGAGAGTTTCCGCCTAGCTCCATCGAAACTCTTTTCACCGATTCGGCGCACTGGCCAATCAGAATTTTTCCAACCTGTGTCGAGCCAGTGAAGCTGACTTTGGCTACGTTGGGATTGGATGTCAGCTCGGCGCCGATTTCTGCGGCGTTTTTTCGGCTGGATGTGATGACGTTAAAGACCCCGGGCGGAATGCCGGCCTGTTCGGCAAGGGCCGCCAGCGCCAATGCGCTAAGAGGCGTGTGCTCGGCCGGTTTAAGCACCATGGTGCACCCCGCCGCCAGTGCCGGAGCCGCCTTACGCGTCACCATGGCGCTGGGTAGGTTCCACGGGGTGATGCCGGCGCATACGCCCACGGGCTCTTTTTGAACCATGAAGCGCATCCCCGCATGGGCCGGCGGTATCACCTCGCCATAGGTGCGCTTGGCCTCTTCCGCGAACCACTCCACGAACGAGGCGGCGAACATGACTTCGTTGCGCGCCTCGAGTAAGGGCTTGCCCTGCTCCTGAGTAAGCAAGGCCGCCAAAGCGGGGGCATTGAGCCGAATGAGGCGCGCCCATTCTTTCAGGACCTGCTCGCGCTCCTTGGCTGTTTTACTGCTCCATTTTGGGAACGCCCGCTGGGCGGCGTCTATGGCGCGCCGAGCATCCTGTTGACCCATATCGGGCACCGTGCCCACCTCTTCAAGGGTGGCCGGGTTGGTGACCGCCAGCCGCTCGCCAGACTCTGCCTGCACCCATTGGCCGTCTATATACGCACAGCTTTGCTGCAATAGCTCGGTGCTTGTCATCCCGTTTGTCTTCCTTTTGTATTAGGCGCCTTATCATCGGACGCCATCCACTTTCGCTCAGCCTTCGGCCGCCATTTTGCATTCGCCGTAATAGGCGTCCTTGGCGTTTTCCAGCACCGTTTTCTCGGTCACTTGCCGTACCTGCCCGTCTTCGCCCTTTACGACCTTGACCAGATAGAAGTTGCCTATGGGAAAGTGATTGGTGTTGAAGGCGAACGGGCCACGAACTGATTCGAAGGGCGCCTTTTCGAGTGTGCGAATAAGCGCCTCTTTATCGTCTGCGCTTTTCGTCTGCCGCAAGGCGGCATCTATGAGGCGGGCGGTGTCATAAGACTGCGCCGCAAAGTTGGACGGCTCGTAGCCGTACTTCTTGCGGAACGTCTCCACAAATTTCTGGTTGGCGGCGTTAGGCAGATCGGCATTCCACAAATTGGTCTGATAGGTGCCCACTGCTGCGTCTCCCACTGCGGGTAAGGTGATGCTGTCAATGGTGAATGCTGAATACACAGGTATTTCGTGCGTCAGGCCGGCCTGCGAATACTGCTTAAAAAAATTGATACCCATGCCGCCCGACAGAAACACATACAGTGCCTCTGGTTTGGCGGCACGGATTTCAGCGATCTCAGCGGCAAAGTCCAGCTGGTTCATGGCGGCATACCGCTCGTCGACCACGGTGCCCTTGTAGGCACGCTTGAAACCCTGCAACGCTTCTCGGCCTGCGTTGTAGTTGGGGGCCAGCAAGTACACGCTCTTTACCCCTTGTTCTTGCAGATGCGCCCCCATGGCTTCATGAGGCTGGTCGTTCTGCCAGGCGGTGGCAAAGAAATTGCGTTCGCATCCTTTGCCTGCCAGCGTGGCCGGCCCCGCGTTGGGACTTATAAAAAGAACATCGTTATCCAGGGCCGGCTTGGCGACTGTCATGGCAATGTTCGAAAAAATCACGCCGGTCAGTATTTGGACTTTGTCGCGTTGAACGAGCTTCTCGACCGCCTGTCGCGCTATATCGGGCTTCAGCTGATCGTCTTCCACGTACACAGTGGTAGAGAGGCCACCCAGCTTGCCGCCGGCTTCCTCAACGCCCAACTCGAATCCGTCTTTTACGTGTTGACCCAAACCGGCCAGAGGACCGGATAATGTCGTCAGTAAGCCCACCCGTACTTCTTGAGCGGCCGTGGTTGCAGAGGCAAGCGCCAAGGCGGCCAGCATGCACAATTTTCTGTATTTCATTGAGTTGTCTCCTCCATGCCCGCTTATGGCGAGTCCTGTTGAACTACCTAAGTACTACGGGGTTGCGGCCTGCCTTGAGCATCTATCCGCAGCTGCAGACCCAGATCGCGCAAGGTCCTGCGGACCAGGTTGCGCACCGATTGGCGCGCGGCGGAAACGTCGCGCTGCTCGATGGCCGTCACGAGCTGTTCCCAGGCAATGGCGACGGAACGCAAATCCTTGGAGTCTCTTAACGACGCGTAGATGTACATGCGCGTCAAATACGTGAGTCGGCTCCAGTTTTGCTCTAGCCGCGAATTGCCCGAACACGAGCACAACCACTGACTTAAACGGCCGCCCAGCGGCATTTGTGCTTCGATATCGCCGCGCTCCAGCACTTCCTTCATCTGATCTAGCAGCGCGCGCGCCTCTTTTAATTGGTCGTCTGTCGCAAAATGCACCGCCAATTCTGCAGCCTGCTCCTGCAGCGCCAGCCGCAATTCAAAAATCTCGACGATTTCGTTGTCGCTTAAGTGGACGACGCGCACTCCCTTCCAGGGTTCGCGCACCAGCAGCCCTTCGTTCACCAATGTTTGCAGAGCTTCGCGAATAGGCCCATTACTGAACTTGAACTCTTCGGCCAGACTGCTTTCACGGATCCAGGTACCAGGCGCATAGATTCCGCTCGCAAGGCGGTCACGCAAGGTAGCTGCTATGCTTTCAGCAACCGAGGTAGGTGGACGAAATGGTTCTACTGCTGCCATACAACTCTCTGACTTTGATTACAAGAAGGGATCCTGAGCTGTGGTCGGCTTAGACCTGCTCAAGGACGCCTGCGGGGTTGAAAACTACGAAATTTATGCCGTGACACCTGCATCGGCCGCTGCTTCGGCCTCGGACAGTCGCTGAATAATGCGTCGAGCGGAAATGGAGCCGCTATCGGCCCGCACGCTGGTGTCTATCAGGCCACGTCGATCGGTCTCGATGAGCACTTGTTGAGCCTCGATGACTTCAACATCTTCTAAGAAAGTCGCCAAAATCTTGTCGTAAATCAGTTGCGACAACTCTTCGTTCTCGAGATCAAAGCAACGGGTGATGGTCCAGTAGTACATGCTTCGGCGTTCGTCTATGGGCGTGATGGAATTCATGGAGAACCACCGCAGCGCGCGGGCCATATCGTCGGAGCCCGCCGGGTAACCGCGAGCATCAATAGAAATATGTGCGGGCACCTGGAACCGGATCACTTGCCAACGGTCGATATTGCCTTCGAAATTGCGCACCCGCTTAAATAACGGCGGCGGGGGCGCATCATGAATAATTCGCTTGATGTGCACCTCGTTACCCTTCACTTCATATTCCATAGGCGTTTCAACAATGGCTGAATTGCCGATGGTCTTGCCGTGTACGTAAGTCTCGTGCGTGAGGTCGAGCAGATTGTCGGATAGCAGTTGGTAGTTGGCATTGACCTGCAACACACCACCCACTGCCTTCCAGCCGGGACTATCGTTGTACTGGAAGGCAGGCAACAGCGACTCGTCGGCCTCAGCATCGCCCATCCACACCCAGATCCAGTTCCACCGCTCTATGACTGGATACTTGCGTGTGCGCATGGCAGGCGGGATGCGCTCTTGACCGGGCACATGTACACAGGCGCCGCTGCAATCAAAAGTTATTCCGTGATATCCGCACTGCACGTCGTCACCCACCAAGCTGCCTTTGGACAGCGAGGCGCGTCGGTGAGGGCACCGATCGTCCAGTGCAACAACTTCGCCCGCGCGCGTCCTGTACACCACGAGGGGTTCGCCAATAATCCACCGCTGTGTCAGCGCATGGGTGATCTCTTCGCTTTGTGCGGCCACATACCAAGCGTTGCGAACAAACATGAGTGTCTCCTCCTTGCTATGCGTTAAATATAAATCATTAATGATTTATGGTTAGCTAGAGTTATCCCCTAGTTCAATCTTCCCACGTTGGTTTTCGCCCAAGCAGGCCGGGGGCATGCAGATCCGCCTCCTCGCATCGGAGCTCTCAGGATGCCGCACTGCAGAACGGCATCAGGGCCGCATGTGCGCATGCCCGCGAGCCTTGAGGGACCGCCCGATAACCCGAGAGCATCGGTAAAAAACAGTTGGCGCCGCACTGAGGGCCATAGTGGTTCAGTGCAGCGCCGAAGACAAAGAAGTAGAAGAAAGGGATTTAGAGCACGGTTCTATGACATCGAACAATCTTTTGCGTACGGATCCACGTGATCCTTCAAGACGTTCGGCTCAACCATCTCGAAGCCCACCTTGCCCCCCTCATTTTTGACCACTTTAAAAATGTGGTAATCCTGAACGGGGTAGTTATTGGCGCCAAACTTGAAATCGCCGCGCACGGAGTCAAACTGGGCCTGCTTAATGGCTTTGGAGAACGCCTTCTTGTCCGATACATCGCCTTTCATGGCTGAGACCGCTGCATTTAACAACATGGCCGCGTCGTAACTGAACGCCGCGTAGGCGGAAGGCAAACGCTTGTACTTTTCCTCGAACGCGGAGACAAACTGTTTGGACTGAGCGTTATCCATCCCCGGCGTCCAGGTGTCTGCCACTATGGTGCCGATGGCGCCCTCACCCATGGCAACGACCGAAGAGCCCTCAAGCGAGTTGGTGGAAAACAGCGGGATTTTCTGGTTGAGGCCGGCTTGCTGATATTGCCTGACGAAGCTCACCGCCAGAGCGCCGGGATAGAACATGAAGATGGCCTCTGGCGAGCTGGAAACTACCTGGGTCAGTTCCGCCGAGAAGTCCAGCTGATTCAACGGGGTATAGATCTCGTCGACGATTTCCCCTTTGTAATAATGCTTGAGCCCGGCAATTTTGTCTTTACCACCCACAAAGTTTGGGGTCAGTGTACTGATGCGCTTTATGCCTTGGTCGCTCAGGTATTTGCCCATGGCTTCCGCCGGCATGTCGCTTTGCCAGGAAGTAATGAACAAATTGGGTTTACAAAGCTTGCCGGCGGTGGGCGAGGGGCCGGCGACCGTACCGATAAACGGGACGTCCGTCGCCTCGATTTTGGGCTGTAATGCCATGAGGATATTGGCGAAAGTCAGTCCGGTAACTACATCGACCTTGTCCCGTTCCAGCATCTTGCTGACGTTATCGAGGGCCGTTTGGGCCTTGACCCCGTCATCTTCCGTGACAAGGGTGGCGTCCACCCCGCCTAATTTTCCGCCAAGCTGCTCAAGCGCGAGCTTGAATCCATCCAGCTGATCGTTGCCGACATCTGCTGAAGGGCCCGAAAGTGTCCCCATAAAGCCCACTTTGATATCTGCTTGCGAAACGCCGGGTAGCGCGCCAATAGCCAGCAGCGTGGCCAGCACAGTAGGTCTTAACATTCTCATAGTCATCCTCCTTGAGTGGTGCGAATCAGGAAATTCGCGTCTCGAGCTCTCCCAGCCCGTCTATCCATACCTTGACGACATCTCCACGCTTGAGGAACACGCCGCGTTCAGCTCCCGTCCCGGCCGGTGTGCCGGTGAGCAAGACATCGCCCGGCAGCAGATCTAGCCGATGACTGAGATAGTTGATCTGCTCGGCCACGCTATACAAGTGGTTGCTTGTGTTGGAGTCCTGCTTCAGTTCGTCATTGACCCACAGCTTGATATCGAGATGTTCCGGGCTTTCGACGTATTGGCTGGGAGTAATAAATGGGCCAATCGGGCAGGAGCCCTTGAAACACTTGTGCCCTATCCAGTCGAACCTGAACGGCGAACTGGCATCCACCTTTTCGCGGCGCAGATTGTCTCGGGCGGAGAGATCGTTGGCGCAGGAATAGCCAGCCACGTAGTCGAGCGCTTCTTCAATGGAAACGTTCGATGCCCGTC
The DNA here is from genome assembly GCA_029268595.1 of Alcaligenaceae bacterium. Lineage (GTDB taxonomy): Bacteria > Pseudomonadota > Gammaproteobacteria > Burkholderiales > Burkholderiaceae_B > JAJUGB01. The sequence continues at coordinate 10,208 of JAJUGB010000104.1, forward strand.
GCCCAATGACGACCGCCAACTCTGCTTCCCAATCCAGTTTCTGAGTATGTGCCGGGAGGGATACTTCTTGCTCGTGCGCCGCTAACGTTGCCTGGCCCGCCTTGATGAAATGCCAGGGTGGTATGCCTTCCGCTTTAGGATCAAGCACCAACGCCATGTTCATTGCCCGGGCCATGGCTTCTACGTGATCCCGATAATTGGCGCCGGCGGCGTAGACCACACCACAGCGCGTAAGAGGAGGCAGAAATTGTAAAGTCGCGGGAAGCCGCGTGTCGGCTGGGCCACGTGCCGCCTGAGACGCCAGCTCCTGCAAGACGGCGCTGGCCTGGCTCCATTCCTGAAGCAGGTCGTCAACGCACTCCCAGTGCGGATACCGGTGGCCCAGTAGAGCTCGAAGATCGTACAAGACGCCCTCGACCGCCAAACCCGGGCGCGCAGCACCCCCCAGTCCACGGTATGTGAACACTTGATGTTTCATTGAGTTGTCCGAAAAAAAGCTAACGCAGCTGGTAAGTTTGCTTGGAGAAACTCACGGTGACGGACATGCCGCCCTCCATGAGCATCCATTTCTTGATTTCGGCGGTGTAAACCCCTTGTGAAATAAAAGGGTC
>JAJUGB010000105.1 GCA_029268595.1 Alcaligenaceae bacterium
ACCACTCTGCACTTACTGCATGGCGCCAACGATCCGGTTGTACCAGTAGATGTCATGCGAGAAACCCATACCCATTTGGGAAATTTGTCGGGCGACGCCACCCTGGATATTGCCTCTCAGGTCGGTCACGAGTTGCATGACGCCCTTATTCGCCAAGCCATTTATCGCCTGCAGACTTGCGTGCCCTTGCACAGTTGGCAGGCAGCATTAAGCGATTTGAACCAGCAGGATCCAGACGCCATTCCCACGCAAGGATCACCACAAGACCCGTGCTCACGCCCCGAATCGGGTAATGACGCCTCGGACAATGACCCGGAGACAGGCAGCTCGTCGGCATCCGCCTTTAAATTGCCGCCCAATACTACTTTGCACTAGTGGTAATGAAGACAACCGGCGAAATTATCGTGATGTCTTAGCTAAAACGCCGGCTGGAGCGCTTGGTCTTGAACGTCAAAAGGCCAATCGTGGCGTTCAATCGCGCGCCCTTGAGGGTCGTACGTGACCTCACTGAACCAGGCTTTCCCGCTGGTGTGTATGGCAATGATGGTCGAGCAGCGCGTGCCATAATCGGCGCTGACTATAAAGGGGCTGCTTAACAAGCGTTCGCGTTCCAGGCTAAGACCGGTGTTGGGCAGGGTCTCGTCTGCTGCCTGAGTAGGGTCTTTCAAGATGTCGAAGATGTCGCCAAACGAGCTGGTGAGATCTGGGCCAGGAAAATGATCCAGTGCTTGGCGCAAGCGCCGCGCCTTTGGCCAGGGGGTGTCCAACAAATGGTTGGACAGTACATAGCGCCCTGGCTCCAGGCGACCCGTGTTGCTGCTTTGCTTGCCTTGGTGACCCACATACCAGGCTTGGGTCAAATCGCCGACGATGAGATTGAAGCCATTGTATTGATGAGCTCGTGACGCTACGTCTTGTGCATACGTGGGCGGAGTGTCGGCACCCATCAGGAAATTGCTCACAAGCTCTCCCCTTGAAGGCGCCTGGGGCATCATCGGAATGCTCAGGTCGCGATAATTAGTAAGTAGGGCGTACCGGCCCTGGGCCGTGACGCCCAGCCAGGTGCCCTGTGCTGCAAGGTCGATGCCGGAAAAAATATGCGGGTGATCGGGCCAGGGGCCGCCGGGGCGGGTGGGACGCTTATGAAACTCGTCGCGATTGGCGGCAATGAATACAGGCCAGTCCGCGTGTGCCGCAAGGGCCAGGTAGGCAATACACATGAAAGGGCCTAAGCCGATTACAGCATGGCAATATTGACTTCTTTTTCGACAAATTGACGTACACGTACCGCGTCGCCTATGCGTGAATAACGGCCTTGCGCATTGAGCAACACAATGGCCAGATCGCGGCCATCGATGCGTGTAACCATGACCAGACATTGACCGGCTTCGTTGATGAAGCCGGTTTTCGACACCTTGATGGTCCAGTTATCGTTTTTAACCAGCCGGTTAGTGTTGTTATACACCAGGTGGCGTCCCTTGCCGACGCGGACCTGGTGGGTGTCATCGGTGCTGTACTTTTTAATAATGGGGTGCTTGGTTACGGCGCGGAGCAGTTTTACCAGATCGCGCGGAGACGAAACGTTATCAGCGGACAAGCCGGTGGGTTCAACGAACTGTGTATCGCGCATGCCTAATGCGCGCGCCTTGTCGTTCATGGCCCTCACAAAGGCGGGCAAGCCGCCGGGATAATGGCGACCTAAAGCGTTGGCGGCGCGATTTTCCGACGACATAAGCGCCAGATGCAGCATTTCGCCTCGACTCAGTTCAGTGCCCACCGAAAGGCGCGAACCAGAATTGCGCAGATGGTCGATATCGGCCTCAGTAATGCGTAGTTGTTCGTCCAAAGGCAGATTGGACTCGGCCACAACAAGCGCGGTCATTAGCTTGGTAATGGACGCTACCGGGCGGACTTGCGCAGCATTCTTCTGATAAAGCACCGTGGAGCTTTCGAGGTCTTGTACAAAAGCAATTTCTGAGTGCAGCGAAGCGCGCGCATCAGGTGAGACCAGGCCCTCGGGAATGACAGGAGCCGGGATAAAGATATTGGGTGGGCCGGGCTGACGAAGCCCAACCTGTATTTTGCTTGCAGAGTGGCCCGTCAGAGCATGTAAAGGCTGGCGGGGAGCCAGCTGATTTTGAGCTTGACCGACAGAAGGTGCTTGATTTTTAAGATTGGCCTGGTTGGGAGGAGAAGCATACGCCCATTGGCCGCTTATGCCGGCACAGGTCAGAAGGGCTAACAGACGGCATAAGCGGGCAGGTGAGCGAAGGGATAGCATGTCGGCCAAGTAAAAATGTGCAAATTTCCGAGCGAGCAAAAATAATATCAGAGAAAGCCGAAATTCCCAATAGTTCAGTGGGTTACATCTATTACTTAAGACGATTCTTAAATGAAGACGTGCGCTGTGATGATCTGATATGTAACCAGGGGTACATGAAAGCAATTCGCCTTTCGGCGCACGACCGAAAGGCGAATAAACGGAAGAAGAGTGGAGTCGAACGAGCGGATTGCCGCGCCGGGAAGTCCAGGAAGTGCGCGGTGTGGTGGAATGGCGGCGCCTATGCCGACATTGGCCGCGGGTCCCGGGTTTGCGACGAACGCGGTAGTTGAACTACACGGTACTGGGCACCATAGAGGGCGCTGTTTCAGTGGCAATCATGTCTGCCACCATACGGCGCATTTTAATGGGCGAGGCATCGAGGGCCAGCTTGACCGGCGTGTGATTGACATGCTTTTGTTCGTTCTTGTGAATTGCTTCAAGTATCAGCTTGTCTTCCTGGAAGGCTTTGCGGAACTCTGCGCTCAGCGCCCGATTCGTAGCCTCGTCAGCATGGAAGTTCTTTACGTGCAGCCAGTGGTCAATGGTTTTGTTCTCGTCCACTGGCGTCATGAAGTGGCATGCGTAGATTTGTATGCAGTCACTTCGGTTGCCTTCTTGCGCGCCCGTGCCTGTCGGTGCACTGCCAAAATCGATGATGGCGATGCTAGGTGCGTAATAGTGGTAATAGTGCCAGCGGTCTACATTGCCGGAGAAGTTGCCAAACTTCTGAAAGAGCGGAATAGCGGGTGAGTTGTTGATCCAGCGCCAAGTCACTAAGTGACCATCCTGCATCTCCATGCGCACCGGAACGTCTTCGCCAGCTGGAGTGCCCAACGTACTCAGATGCACGAAACTGACATGCGAGGGATCGCATAGGTTGTCGGCCAGATTCAAATAATGGCAATCGAGCTCAAGGGCGTCTCCTTCCACTGCGCTCCAGTTTGCATCGTGATACTGAGGCAAATCGAAAATTAGGGATGGATCGGCCATAGTGGGATCGCCCATCCATATCCACACCAAGCCCATTTGTTCGTAAGTGGGGTAAGTATCGATCTTGGGCGGGGGATTCAAAAGTCGTTGGCCCGGTATCCGGACACAGGTTCCGGAGCAATCGAAGGTCATGCCGTGGTAACCACATTCAATAGCGTCGCCCCGCAATCTGCCCATCGATAGCGGAAGCATGCGGTGAGGGCACATGTCTTTGTGCGCCACGACGTGATTGCGGCTGTTGCGGTATAGCACGACGTCGGTTTCAACAATGCGTCGCGCCACCAGATTGTTGGTGATATCTCTCGACCATGCGATGGGATACCAAGTGTTCAAAGCATATTTGCCCATGACTCCTCCAGAAGTTGTCGAACGAGATCAGATACTGACGCGAAATAGGGCCTTCCACTTCTTTGATTTATTTAGTGCTCACTACACATGAAAATAATATACTGCCAAAGCGGGTCAAGTAAACTAATTTCGGAAGGTCCGGACGATGCTCAAGAAAGACCAGGCAGAAGAGGTATTGGAGACGGTTGATGCCCCACTCGAAATGGAGACGTCAATAAAGCGCAAGCCCAGGGGCAGGCCGCGTCGATCCACAAGAGAAAACATTCTCCGAGCGGCAAAAAAGGTCTTTTCCAGGTCCGGTTACGACGGCGCACGTATAGAAAAAATATCGAAGGCCGCTCGTTCGTATGACAGCCTCATTTATTACTACTTCGGCAGCAAAGAGAAGCTTTTCGTCGAAGTTCTCGAGGACGCGTACCGGGACATTTACGAAGCAGAACAGGATTTGAACCTGAATCTGCAAGATCCGGTCGCAGCACTGAGGAAAATCATCGAGTTTCCTCTGCGCTATTACGTAGCCAACCCGGAAGTCATTGTGCTGCTAAGCACCGAAAACCTGCAAAAAGGCAAGCACATAGCTAAATGGCCCACGGCGCACCAGTACTCGCGGCCGGTGATCGACATATTGCAAGGTGTCATCCAGGAGGGCCAGGCGCAGGGCGTCTTCAAAAACGACATCGACTGCAAAAAACTTTATATAGCAATCACGGCACTGGGCTACTTTTATGTGTCGAATCGTTACACATTTTCAGCATTTCTAGACACCGATCTGATGCAAGAGGACAGCATTCATGAATGGGCTGCTTATATCAGTGACTTTGTCTTGAATCAGGTACTGGTGTCCGCCTAACCTCGGTCGTACGTCCGGTTGCAAACCTAGGGTCAACCCGGCGTTGCGCATGGGTTCCATTTCACATAGTATTTTTTCGAAATTGAGTGATCACTACAAATTTTTTTAGTGTTCACTCTACTCTTCAAGGAAGGCACGCGGATGCGAATTCACGGCGCCTGATCGCCCTCTTGCCGGGTAAACACTGTGGAGCACCTATGAACTCCTGGAAACATGCAGTTGCACTGACCGCATTAACCGTTATGCCTCTGTTGTTCAGCGCTGGCGCGCAAGCAAAGGCCGACGATGAAATTCTCATCGGCGAGATAAACAGCTATAAAGCCTTGCCGGCCAACCTCGAGCCATACAAAAAAGGTTGGCAGTTGGCGCAAGAGGAAATCAACGCGGCGGGCGGAGTACTTGGCAAAAAGCTGGTAACGATATTTCGGGATGACAATGCCAATGCGGGCGAGGCGGTGCGGGTCGCAGAAGAGCTGATTTCCCGCGAGCAGGTCGACATATTGACTGGTGTCACATTGTCTCATGTGGGCCTGGCGGTCGCCGATTTTGCCAACCAACGCAAGCGGTTCTTCCTCGCATCGGGACCGCTCAGCGATAAGGTGGTTTGGCAGAACGGCAATCGCTACACCTACCGTCTGCGCGCGGGCACCCATGCTTTGGCGGCGTCAGTGGCTCCGGCTGCTGCCAAGCTCGACGCCAAGCGCTGGGCATTGATTTATCCCAACTACGAGTACGGCCAGGCCGCTTCCGCATCGTTCAAGGCCGAGCTTAAAAAACTCCGTCCAGACGTTGAGTTTGTCGCCGAGCAAGCGACTCCCTTTGGGCGCCTGGACGCGGGGCCAGTCGTGCAAGCGCTGGAAGATGCAAAGCCGGACGCCATTTTCAATGTGTTGTTTGGCCCCGACCTGACCAAGTTTGCGCGCGAAGGCAAAACCCGAGGCCTGTTCAAGGACCGCGACGTGGTCAGCCTGTTGACAGGGGAACCAGAGTATCTGGATCCCTTGCGTCGCGACGCACCCGAAGGCTGGATAGTTACCGGCTACCCATACCGAAGCATCAATACGCCTGAACACGATGCCTTCATACAAGCTTACGAGAAACGCTTTGGTGAGTATCCGCGGTTGAATTCCGTCATTGCGTATGCCAATGTCAAGGCGCTAGCCGCTGGCATCGAGAAAGCCGGCTCGACCGACACAGAAGCCCTGATCAAGGCGTTCAAGGGTTTGCAGTTCGAGACGCCGTTCGGGCCGGCGTATTTTCGCGAGCTGGATAACCAGTCGACCATGGGGATTCATGTAGGTCGTCTGGCCGTCCAGGACGGCAAAGGTGTCATGCCCGACGGCGAGTACATCGATGGGACCAAGCTTCAACCCAGCGATGAAGAAGTGAAAGCAATGTTGTCCGCCCGTTAGACGGCGCTTGCCGATTCCTTTTCCAATCGTTCAAAGCGGTAGGCTGCCATGGACCTCTCCAGTTTTATCGTACAGCTATTAAACGGGCTGGCCGGCGCGTCATCTTTGTTTCTGGTGGCGGCGGGATTGTCACTCATATTCGGGGTGACGCGCATAGTCAATTTTGCGCACGGCTCGTTCTATATGGTGGGCATATATGTCGCCTATTCGCTGGTCATGAATCTGGAGGAGAGCCTCGGGTTTTGGCCGGCCATAGTCCTGGCGGCCATATCCGTGGGCGTTCTCGGAGCACTGATAGAAATGGTGCTCCTGCGGCGCATCTATCATGCTCCAGAACTTTTCCAACTGCTCGCCACCTTTGCAGTCGCCCTGATTCTGCGCGATGCGGTGCTTTGGTACTGGGGCCCCGAAGAGCTTCTCGGGCCACGAGCTCCTGGTCTGGAAGGAGCAGTGGATATTCTGGGCCGTCAATTCCCCACTTACGATCTATTCCTGATCGTCGCGGGCCCAGTGGTATTGGGGCTGTTGTGGCTCTTGATGACGCGCACTCATTGGGGAACCCTCGTTCGTGCAGCCACGCAGGACCGCGCCATGGTCAGTGCGCTCGGCGTTAATCAAGCCTGGCTATTTACCGCCGTGTTCGCCTTGGGAGCCATGTTGGCGGCTCTCGGTGGCGCGCTTCAGCTGCCCAGAGAGCCGGCCAACCTTGAAATGGACATCCACATTATCGGGGCGGCGTTTGTTATTGTCGTCGTCGGCGGCATGGGATCCATACCTGGCGCCTACGTCGCAGCCTTGCTTATTGCCGAACTCAAGGCCATCTGTATCTGGCTGGGCGTCGTCGAGCTTTTCGGAATGTCCATCTCGTTCTCAAAGCTGACTCTGGTCGTGGAGTTTCTGGTGATGGCCATTGTTCTCATCCTGCGGCCTTGGGGATTTTTTGGCAAACCCAATCCTCCCGGACACAAAGCCGCCGCCGGAGAATCGCCACTACGGCCTGCCAGCCGGCGCTTCCAGCTGGTAACCCTGGCTTTCTTCGCCTGTTTGGTGGCGTTCCCGCTTGTCACGGCTCAGTCGCCCTACATCACGGTTCTCGTCATCGACCTGATGGTGGCCGCCTTGTTTGCCGCCAGCTTGCACTTCATCATGGGCCCGGGCGGCATGCATTCCTTTGGCCATGCCGCCTATTTCGGCTTAGGGGCCTACGGGGCGGCCCTGCTGGTAAAAAGCGTCGGCCTACCCATGGAGCTCGCCCTTATAGTAGGGCCGTTGATAGCCGCAGTAGGCGCCTTCGTATATGGCTGGTTCTGTGTACGCCTGTCGGGCGTGTACCTGGCCATGCTTACATTGGCTGTCGCACAGATAACCTGGGCTATCTGCTATCAGTGGGACGACTTCACCGGGGGCAGCAACGGCCTGACGGGAGTATGGCCGGCGCAGTGGCTGGCAGACAAAACCACCTACTATTATTTGACGCTGGTTCTTGTCGCCGCAGGGATTCTCTGGCTGCGCAGAGTCTTATTTTCTCCTTTTGGTTATGCCATGAGGGCCGGTCGCGATTCCTATCTGCGGGCAGACGCCATAGGCATCAATGTGAAGCGCATCCATTGGTACGGCTTTATCTTGGCCGGCCTGGTTGCAGGTTTGGCCGGCGCCTTATTTGCTTTTTCCAAAGGCAGCATTGCCCCGGAAACACTTCACGTAAACAAATCCATTGACGGACTGGTGATGGTTCTGCTGGGTGGCATGCAGACTTTGGTCGGACCGGTCGTAGGAGCCGTGTCATTTACATGGCTGCACGATACCGTCGCGCGCAATACGGATTTCTGGCGTGCGATGCTGGGCGGAATCATCTTGCTGTTGGTGTTGCTGTTTCCGCAGGGTATTGCAGGCACCATCAAGCAACTTTACGAGGGGCGCTCTGCGCGCCGCCACGCCGCTACCGAGGCGCGACTCAATGCCTCGGCACGAGCCACGGAGGTTTGAAATGAGTCTCTTGACGGTAAGAGGGTTGAGTAAATCATTTGGCGGTGTTCGGGCGGTCGATGGCGTCGACTTCAATCTTGCGGCCGGCGAGCTCCTCGCACTGATCGGTCCTAATGGCGCTGGAAAATCCACGACCTTCAACATGGTCAACGGGCAACTGAGGGCTGATGGCGGCTCTGTCAAGTTGGACGGTCACGAGTTGATCGGATTAGCACCTCGGCAGATTTGGCGACTGGGAGTAGGGCGTACATTCCAGATTGCCGAGACATTCGGCTCGTTTACTGTAGCCGAGAACGTCCAGATGGCCTTGCTGTCTGCCGATAACCGCCTTTTATCAACTTGGAGACGGGCGGCCGACCACAAACGCGACCAAGCTCTGGCCTTGCTTGAGCAGGTCGGTATGGCTGCACAGGCCGACAGGCCCTGCAGTACGCTGGCCTACGGCGATGTCAAACGGGTAGAACTTGCCATTGCAGTCGCCAACAATCCCAAGCTGCTTCTGATGGACGAGCCCACGGCTGGGATGGCGCCTCGAGAACGCAACGAACTGATGGCCCTGACCAAGCGATTGGTGGTCGAACGCAACCTTGCCGTGCTCTTTACGGAGCACAGTATGGATGTGGTGTTCGCCTATGCCGACCGCATGATTGTGCTGGCGCGAGGCCGCCTTATTGCCGAAGGCAAGCCTCTTGAAATACGCGACCATCCCAAGGTGCAAGAGGTGTATTTCGGCACAGGAAAGACCTTTGAGAAGCCCGCCTCTGTGGAGCTTGCGTAATGGCGACCCTGTCTTCCACTCTTCTGCACGCAAGGGGTTTGGCGGCTTGGTATGGCGCCGCACAAATTCTTTTTGGCCTCGATCTATACGTCGGTCGAGGAGAGGTGGTCGCGCTAATGGGACGCAACGGCGCCGGCAAGTCGACCACCTTGAAGGCGCTGATGGGCATGTTGACTAAAAGGCGCGGCGAAATCTCCTTTTTGGGTCACGACATTTCTCGTAGCGAACCGCATCACGCTGCGCGACTGGGTTTGGCATTCGTTCCTGAAGACCGCCGTATTTTCACCGATCTGACGGTAAGCGAAAACCTTGCAATAGGGCGGCAGCCGGCACGCAGGACCGAAGACGGCCTGAAGGTGCCCGAGTGGACTCCGGAACGTTTGTTTGCCCTGTTTCCTAATTTGGGAACCATGCCTGACAGGCCGGGAGGCCGTATGAGCGGTGGAGAACAGCAGATGCTCACGGTGGCGCGTGCCTTGATGGGCAACCCTCTCGTGGTTCTACTGGACGAGCCTTCGGAAGGGGTAGCGCCCGTCATCGTCGAGCAGATGGTGGATATGATCTTGCAGCTCAAGAACCACGGGGTCAGTGTTCTGCTGTCGGAGCAAAATATGAACTTCGCGCAACTGGTGTCAGATCGCGCTTATGTGCTCGAGAAGGGTCAGATCCGCTACCATGGCACCATGGCAGAACTGGCCGACAATGACGAAGTCAAGCGTGCCTACCTCACGGTGTGAGCGTGCGGACTTGCCACCAGTCGGGTAGTAAGGCGCGTACCTTCGACTGCAAATAACGTTCGTCCATCAAATAGACGACGCCCTGGTCCGTGGGTGAGCGGATGACCCGTCCTGCGGCCTGCACCACCTTTCTCAGGCCGGGGTATAAGTAGGTGTAGTCGTGGCCACGTCCAAATGTCGTCTGCATTCGGGTGCGAAGTTGCTCATTGACTTCGTTGACTACTGGCAACCCCAGCGTTGCGATGAACGCCCCAATAAGACGTCGGCCGGGCAGGTCTATGCCTTCGGCAAACGCACCACCCAACACGGCAAATCCCACCCCCTGGCCTGATTCAGTAAAAAAATCGAGAAATTGCTGTCGGGCCGCTTCGTCCATATTGCGTACCTGCGCCCACACAGGTATGTGCGGCTCCTGCTGCTGCAAGGCGGCACGCACTTGCTCCAGATACTCGAAACTGCTTAAGAACACTAGGTAGTTCCCCGGCTGTCGACGGTATTGTGCAGCTATTAAACCTACTATGGGTGCGATGGACGAAGCACGGTCGCGATAACGGGTGGAAACACCGGTCGTGATATTGACCTGCAATTGATGTGATTGAAACGGGGGCGCAATTTCAGTCCAGTCGGAGGTCCCATTGAGACCGAGGACGTTGGCGTAAAAATCCCAGGGGGCAAGGGTGGCCGAGAACAAGGTGCCGGTTTGGGCGGCTGCGAATCGAGACCTGAGAAACGGGGCCGGAAGCTGATTTCGCAGGCATATCTCCGAGCGTCTGACCTGGCCGCTTCCAAGCAGGGTGACATCAAAGATAGAATGACTGCCCATGTTTTCTGCCAGACGCAGAAAAAACTGGCTGTCGAAGTAAAAGCGCAACAGCGACTGATCTGTGACAGAAGGATTTTCGGCAAGGTAATCACCCACGGCTGCACAGCTGCGCTGCAAAGCACCGATAAAAGCATCTGGTGCCGTGTCATAAGCGGCATAGCCGGTTGTCTGGTGGCGATGCATGTCATTCCACGCACGATTCAGGCTTTCGAACGCTTTTCGTAAAGCATGCGGGCCTTGTTGTCGTAAAGATTGCAGATCGTGCTGATTGAGGGTGCAGCTGTACATACTGCGCGCACGCTCGAGCAGGTTATGCGCTTCATCCACCAATACACCGACTTGCCATTGTTCGGACACCGTCCATGCATACAACATGGCGCTCGCGTCAAAATAGTGGTTGTAGTCGCCGACGATGACGTCGCTCCAACGCACCATTTCCTGCGCCAGGTAGTAGGGGCAGACATTATGTTGAGCCGCGATGCGCGAGACCGAGTGCTGGTCCAGGAAGGACGTCTGTGAAGCTTCCATAC
>JAJUGB010000106.1 GCA_029268595.1 Alcaligenaceae bacterium
AAATGGCGGCCGTCAACGCCCTCATCCGCGACCGCCTCGCTTCCGACGTGGTGTTGATCAACCAGATCTCCGAACACATCGTCGCCGCCGGCGGCAAGCGCCTGCGCCCGTTGCTGGCCGTGCTGGCCGCGCGCGCCCTGGGCTATGCCGGGCGCCAGCACCACACGCTGGCGGCGATCATCGAGTTCATCCATACCTCGACCCTGCTGCACGACGACGTCGTCGACGAATCGGATTTGCGGCGCGGACGAAGCACAGCCAATGCGGTATTTGGCAATGCTGCCAGCGTACTGGTCGGCGACTACCTCTACTCTCGTTCCTTTGAAATGATGGTGGAAGTGAACTCCATGCGGGTCATGCAAGTCATGTCGCAAGCCACCACTGTCATCGCCGAAGGAGAAGTCCTGCAGCTGCTCAACGTTCACGACCCCGAAGTGTCGCTTAGCCGGTATCTGCAGGTTGTACGCTACAAAACCGCCAAGCTGTTTGAAGCGGCTGCTCAGGTCGGTGCAATCCTCGCAAACGCGACGCCCGAGCAAGAGGAAGCGGCCGCCGCGTACGGCCGTCATATAGGCACAGCCTTTCAGTTGATTGATGACGTGCTCGATTACAGCGGGGACGCGGTCGCCCTAGGTAAAAACGTGGGCGATGACCTGCGCGAGGGCAAACCCACCATGCCGTTGATACGTGTCATGCAAGTGGGCACGGCTGCGCAGCAGCAACTTATTCGTGATGCCATCAAGACGGGCGAAGCCGACTTTGCGGCCGTAGCTAACGCCATACAAGAAACCGATGCGCTGGAACACACCCGGCAGGCCGCTATTGCCGAAGCCGAGAAAGCCAGCATGTCGCTTGGCTTGTTCCCAGTTTCCGAATACCGGGAAACTTTGCTAAAATTCTCTTCCTTTGCGGTCGAGCGCGACCGCTAAAATCGGTACTTCAAGGATAATCCCGAAGCCATTGAAGGTGCCGGCCACGTAACGTGGTTTTAACGATTTATCCGTCGGGGTGTAGCTCAGCCTGGTAGAGTACTGCGTTCGGGACGCAGGAGTCGCATGTTCGAATCATGTCACCCCGACCAAAAATTCGTACCTAAGGCCCTCAAATCGAGGGCCTTTTTCTTTGCCCAGTGGGCTCTGGCTTAAACCCATTAGAGGTAAGGCTCGATCCAGCGAGCGGCTCCCATGACGAAGGAGGCTGGCGCAGCCAGGAATGGCCCAAACGCCAGTTCATGCCGCAAGCCTTTACGGCGCGCGAGCGACCACAGGGCCCCTCCCAGACAAGCCAGCAGCAACGCCCACAACAGCAAGTGCCAGCCGAGCCAGGCGCCCAGTGCCGCGGCCAGCTTCACATCACCTCCGCCGATTCCATCACGCCCGGCGCACGCATAAAAGAGTGCTCTCACCCCCGAAAGCAGGCCGTAGCCGACCATTGCACCGGCTACGGCCGAGTGCAGCGAAGGGCCCAACTCGAACCACGCCATGGCCAGCCCCGTCCAGAGCAACGGCTGGGTAAGGCTGTCGGGCAGTAGCTGAATATGAAGATCGACAATCGCCAGGGCCAGCAAGACTAAAGTGACGAAGAAAAACATCGCAAAATGGGCCGACAAGCCGTTAAGGCAGTAGACGATCAAGGTCCATGCAGTCACTGAAGCAACCGCCGCCATACGGTAGCGGCCAGCAGATGTATGGGCCGACGCCGGGTTGGGCACAATCAGAGACAGATCGAAAGCCACCCACAGGCGTCGAGCGTAGCGGTAAGCCCACTGTGCAACGCACCACGCCGTCATGCCGGTCAAGCTGACTAGAAGCAGCAGTCCCCACATGGGCGGTATGTGCAGGTGTGCAGCCGTCGACGACCCTGTTAACATACGCTCGAAATCCCCCGTATATTGCAAATGGAATTGCGCCATGGCTTGCCTTCGCTTTGTCCCTAGTCGCTCGCGTCGTGCCCTGACTGCAAGCGCTGCCTTCACTGCGCTCTTATTAGCGGGCTGCGCCCAGCAGAAAGAAGCCGGATACTACGCCCCCCAACGTGAAAGCACCCTGACAGACGCGCAACATCAGGCGCAGCGCCAAGGCGCACGTGCACCGTCGCAAATTCAGTTGGGCTTTGGCGAAGAGGCACTAAAAGAAAGAGAACGGCAAGCAAAGGCCGAAGCCAATGCCCAGGCTGCCCAAGAGCAGGGCACCGACGCAAAGCGCGAAGACATCCGCCCCTTACGCGAACCGAAAACATTTCTCGGCACAATACCTTGTCTGACAGGGGATTCGTGTCCGGCTGCACGCGTGACGCTGACTTTGGCGCCAAACGGCCAGTGGCGGTCGCGAACACAAGAACTTGGGGCGTCCGCACATACCGCCACGCAAGGTTGCTGGGATATCATCGGAAGCCAGCCCTGGCGCATCGTGCTGCGCAGCCAGCAAACAGCTGCCGCCAGCAGCTTCACCTTCGTAAACGACAATGTGCTGCGTGTAGACGCCTATAACGGTGTACGTCCCACCCTGGAATATCGCTTGACGCGCCAGCCCGATGTTGACGGCATTGACGAGCTGAACACTGCGCCCGCACCTCAGTGCGAAGACCGCAGCTAACTAAGAAGAACGCTGGGGCGGCTGCGCCACATACATTCCGGAAGTGGCCGGAGGTACAGCTGCCGTAGGCAGATGCAATACTACCCGGCGGGCCAGTTCAACGGCGTTGCGCACCTTCATTTTTTGGAAAATGCGTGCGCGATGGGCCTCGATTGTGCGTTGCGATACACCGAGTTCGGCCGCGATGATTTTATTGGGCTTGCCTATGGCAACCAGATGCATGACATCGCGCTCGCGCGGGGTGAGCTGAGCAAAAAACGACTGAACTGCATGAGTGGTGTGAACCATCTTTATGCCTCCTCGTTTGTATGTGCTGGGCATTCTTGCACAGGCTTGCCCCCCTGTCGCCTGTCAGTTCTTACAGCCAAGAAACCGAGCTGGACGGTTGCACCTCAAGGTTGTCAATAAGACGGGTATCACCCAGTCGAGCAGCGGCCAATGCCACCACCGGCTCGCCGGCGGCGATCTCCTCCGATGTAGGCGGCAACAGATCGCGCTGGCGACGCAAAGCGACGTAATCGACCTGCCAACCTCTGGCGTTCAGATGCCGGATGGCTTCGTCCTCGAGCTGCAGGCGGTCCGTATTGCCGGCCAGCACCTGCTGCTTGATGCCGTCTAACACCGCATAAAGATTCGGAGCCTCCGCCCTTTCACTATCGGAAAGGTACCGGTTACGAGAGGATAAGGCCAAGCCGTTTTCGTCGCGAACGGTTTCATGCGCCAGGATATCGACGGGCAACTGGAATTGCCGGCACATGCTGCGCACCACCATCAGCTGTTGGTAATCCTTCTTGCCAAAGACCGCGACTCTTGGTTGCACACAGGAAAACAGCTTGAGCACGACTGTGGCGACGCCGGTAAAAAAGCCGGGGCGAAAGTGTCCCTCGAGGATGCCGCCGAGGTCTGCTGGTGGCTGAATCTGAAAATTCTGCGGCTCCGGGTACATCTCCTTTTCATCCGGAGCAAACAGTACGTAGACGTTGCGGTCCCGTTCGAGTTTCTCGATATCTGACGCCAAGGTGCGGGGATAGCGGTCGAAATCCTCGTTGGGGCCAAACTGCAAGCGGTTCACAAAAATGCTGGCGACCACAGGGTCACCATGCTGGCGCGCCATCTTCATTAACGCCAAATGTCCATCGTGCAGATTGCCCATGGTGGGGACAAACGCGACGCGCAATTGACCACGCAATTGATCACGTAACTCTTCGATCGTGTGAACAACTTTCAAAAACGTCTCCGGGAATAGGGGGTGCCGGGTTCAGGCAGCGGCTGCAGTGTACGACAGCCGCACATATATGGGTGCGTAGGCTTCGGCCTGGGTGATTTCAAGCAGGGACTCGCGCGCCAGCTCGAGCATGGCCAAGAAGTGCACCACGATAATGGCGGCTGGTTCGCCCTGCTCGACCCGCTCCATGAAGAGTTGTGAGAACTCCATGAAGCGGACATTGGACAAGCGCCTCAGGATAAGAGTCATGTGCTCGCGGACCGACAGGCTTTCACGCGTGATGCGGTGATGCGCATTCAAACGAGCCCTGCGCAGGATGTCCCTCCAGGCGTCACGCAGATCGGCCGCACTGACTTCGGGCAGCATCCGCTCCACCCGTAAATCCATCAGTGCACGTGCGGGCAGGAAATCCCGCCCGATTCTGGGCAGAGCATCGAGCTTTTGCGCGGCAAGCTTCATTCGCTCGTATTCCAGCAATCGCCTCACCAGTTCTGCCCGAGGGTCTTCAGGCTCTTCTCCCGTGTCGGTCTTCTTGACCGGGAGCAGCATGCGCGACTTGATTTCTATCAGCATGGCAGCCATCAACAGATACTCGCCGGCCAGCTCCAGGTTCTGATTGCGTATCTGCTCGACATAGGACAGGTACTGCTCGGTGACCTGCGCCATCGGAATATCGAGCACGTTGAAGTTCTGCTTTCGAATCAAATAAAGCAGCAAATCAAGCGGCCCTTCAAAGGTTTCCAGGAAAACCTCAAGGGCGTCGGGGGGAATATAGAGGTCTTGCGGCAGCGAGAACAGGGGCTCGCCATACAGGCGAGCCACGGCCGCCGGGTCAGCAAGTTGAGGCCGGCTGTCGATGACAGAGTCCATCATTCCGGGCAGGTCCTGAGCAGTCATGCCCCGGCGAACCAGGCCGCGGAATTAGTCGGTCTGATAGACGTAGGGGCGCTGACACACACGAGCAGCACGGAAGTTTTCCTGGAGTTCGGTGTCGAGCTGCTTATCCCATAGCCGTCCGCGACCTTCGCGCTGACGCTGCTCGGTGTCGGGGTTCTGCCTTTTGTATTCCTTCAGAAATCGAGTGATTTCGGATTCGTAATGCTGAGCCATAGTGCCATGCCAGTTCGTTACCTTGCTCCGATTTTACCCCAGGGCGGTCAAGTTAGAATGCCACATGGCTTTGGATCAGGACTCTTCAACCGCCGCTCTGACGGAGCGCGATCGTATTGCTGTGCGCATGATCCCGTTTATTGTGGGTTGCGCGCTATTCATGCAGATGCTGGATTCCACCGTGGTGGCCACTGCCTTGCCTGTCATGGCTGCCGCCATGGGCGCAGCACCCGTGCAAATGAATGTGGTCATCACCAGTTATCTGCTGGCCGTCGCGGTCTTTGTGCCCATTAGTGGCTGGGCCGCCGATCGCTTCGGCGCTCGGCGGATATTTATCTGCGCCATCGTTCTTTTCACCCTGAGCTCCATAGCGTGCGCTGCCTCGCAATCTCTGTGGCATATGGTCCTCGCGCGCACCATTCAAGGAGCTGCAGGGGCAATGATGGTTCCGGTGGGCCGCATCATTCTATTGCGCAAGACGCCCAAGACGGAATTGCTGAAGGCGATGGCGTTTTTATCCATGCCTGCGCTGCTGGGCCCCATAATCGGGCCACCGTTGGGCGGTTTTCTGGTCACCTATGCGTCCTGGCACTGGATCTTCTTGATCAATATTCCGGTGGGCGTATTGGGCATTGCCCTTGTGCTGCGGTACATCCCCAACGACCTCCCCATCCACCGGAGACGGCTCGATTGGGTGGGCTTCATACTGAGCGGCGTCTGTCTGGCCACCTTGGTATCGGGCTTCGAAGCCATTGGCCATTCGGACACAACAGCGGCCCATGTGGGCCTGTTACTGGGAACCGGGGTGGTTTCGGGTCTGCTCTACGCCTTGCATGCCCGTGAGGCAGAGCATCCGATCATCGATCTATCCTTATTAAAGGTCAGAACCTTCGCCATATCGATACTAGGCGGAAACTTGTGCCGTTTCACCGTGGGCGCCTCGCCCTTTCTATTGGCCCTGCTTTTGCAGGTGGGCTTTGGCATGTCGGCTTTTGCTGCCGGACTCATTACTTTCAGTGGCGCGGTCGGCGCTTTATTGATGAAGCTCGTCGCCACGCCCATTATCCGACGCTTTGGTTTTAAACGGGTACTTATCTGGAATGCCTTATTGGCCGGAGGTTTTGTCGTTCTATGCGGAGCATTTCGGGCCGACACACCCCTGTGGATCATGACCGTGGTACTGGTGCTGGGCGGCTTTTTCCGCTCTCTGCAATTTACCGCTGTCAACACCTTGACCTACGCCGACCTGAGCTCCCGTGACATGAGCCGAGCCAGCACCTTCGCGTCCATGGCGCAGCAACTGGGCATAAGTCTGGGAGTAGGGGGCGCCGCCCTCGTCATCAATTTGAGCATGGCCTGGCGCGGCGTGAACCACATGGAACAGATAGACATTACCTGGGCGTTCGTCATCCTGGGCGCCATCACCTGCTTGTCTCTGTTTTCTTTCTTGAAGCTGCCTGCCGACGCCGCCGCTCACCTGAATGCGAGAAAAGCGCCAAAAGAAAAGCTCGCAACTGAAGTGGCCAGCTCCACGCCAACTCTTAGATCGGCGGACGACTGACATACCCGAGACGGTGCGCCCATGGCCCTTCAAACGGACGAGCAGATCGTGCCGCGCTGCCCCGCTACCTCGCTGCCTGAGTGCCTCGCTGCCTCGCTGCCCCGCTACCTCGCTACTCGCTGCCTGGACGCCTCGCTGGCGCTTTACGCGGTGACCGGGCAAGCGTCAGTCGACGTCGGTCAGCAGCATGACCAGTTTGCAGTCCGGACGTATGGCCAACCGAAAAGTGATTTGTCGGTACGTGACATGACCCAAGCGGGGATGCCGAAACTCCCGGTTCCCGCCTTCACGCTCGACCACGGTTTGTCGTGTCCACCAATGGCTGAATAGAGGACTGCGGGCCTGCAGGTCGTCAATCAGGGCACGTAAATCCGGTTCGTCGGCATACGGGGCGGCATCTGCCCGAAACTCGGCCACCACCCGCCTGGCCCGAGAGTCCCAGTCGACGACAAGGTCGCGGGCAGCCGGGTCTTCAAAGATATAACGCAATAAATTGGGTTGAGGTGAACGGTCAGGCCAACCGCCGAACAAGGCCAGCAGTGGCTCGTTGCGCGCCAGGACATTCCAGCAACGGTCCAGCACGTAGGCCGGCACGGTGATGCTGTTTACACAGGCGTCGAGGTCGGTGGGCAGGGGGTCGGTGAGAGCTGCGCCGTGCTCCGGGTCAGCACACTCGGCAAGCTCGAACAGATAATGCCGTTCGGCGCGGGTCAGATGCAGGATATTGGCCAGTCGGGCCCAGACCCCGGGCGACACCGTGATGTCTCGTCCCTGTTCAATCCAGGTGTACCAAGTGACGCTAATTCCCGCCAGTTGAGCGACTTCCTCGCGACGAAGGCCCGGAGTGCGTCGGCGGGCACCGCCCGGCAGGCCGGCGCTTTCTGGAGTTACCCGAGCGCGTACGCTGCGAAGAAAATCGCCCAGCGCCCTGCGACGTACTGAATGCGCTTGGCGCTCCGATGTGGCGGCCTCTGTGCGCTCCATAATCAAGCCTTACTTGAGTACGCTCGCGAGACTGCGGCGCACGTCGTCTTCGTCCCGACCACTGCGAGCGATGTAATCCTGTAATTGATCCGGGCCGATATAACCGATATTGAAGTATTGGGACTCCGGATGACTCAGGTAGAAGCCGGAGACGCTCGAGGCAGGGTACATGGCATAGCTGTCAGTAAGCTCCATGCCGATTTCCTCTGCCTGCAATACATCAAACAACGGCCGCTTCACCACATGCTCGGGACACGCGGGATAACCCGGGGCCGGACGAATTCCCTGGTATTTCTCGCCAATGAGCTCCTCGTTGGAGAGGTTTTCGTCTCGTGCATAACCCCAAAGATCAGTGCGGACCCGCGCATGCAGGCACTCGGCAAAGCCTTCCGCAAAACGGTCGGCCAGTGCCTTGAGCATAATGCTGGAGTAATCGTCGTTGGCCTGTTGAAAAGCCTGCTCGTGCTTTTCGATGCCCAGGCCGCCTGTGACAGCAAACATGCCAATATAGTCGGCTACGCCGGTCTCGCGCGGAGCGATGTAGTCGGCCAGGCATTTATTGTCGACACCCTGGCGCTTGACCGACTGTTGGCGCAGGTTCCGCCATGTAAACAGTACCTCGGACCGGGTCTCGTCCCTGTACACCTCGATATCTTCATGGTTGACGCTGTTGGCGGGGTAAAAGGCAAGGACGCCACTGGCGGTCAACCACCGCCCTTCGATGATTTTCTTCAACATCGCCTGGCCCTCTTCGAAGACTTTGCGAGCCTGCTCGCCCACCACCTTGTCGTCAAGAATGGCCGGATACTGACCAAACAGACTCCACGTCTGGAAGAAAGGCGTCCAATCGATATAGCGCGCAATCTCGGCCAGATCGAAATTCTTGAACACTCGTCGACCGATAAACTTCGGACGCGGCGGCGCATAACTGGTCCAGTCGATTGCGGGGCGCCCCGACCGGGCCTCCTCCAGGGAAATCAGCGGCGTTTCTTTGCGATTCGCATGCCGCTGACGCACCAACTCGTATTCTTTGGCCAGCTCTGCCAGGTAGGCATCCGCTTGGTCGGACATCAGGTTGGTCGCCACACCCACGGAGCGGCTTGCGTCGGGTACATAGATAACGGGGCCTTCGTACTGAGGTGCAATCTTGACCGCCGTATGTACTCGGCTGGTTGTTGCCCCTCCTACCAATAGTGGCAGCTTGCGACTGACGAAGTACTCGTCCCTTTGCATTTCCGAAGCCACGTATGCCATTTCTTCCAGGCTGGGCGTGATCAGTCCGGATAGACCGATCATGTCGGCGTTTTCTTCCTTGGCCTTGGCGAGAATCTGGTTGCAAGGAACCATGACGCCCATATTCACGACTTCGAAGTTATTGCATTGCAGGACCACCGTGACGATGTTCTTGCCGATGTCGTGCACATCCCCCTTGACTGTGGCGATGACTATTTTGCCTTTGGAGCGAACGTCGCCGCCGGCCGCGGCAATCTGGCGCTTCTCTTCTTCGATGAAGGGAACCAGATGCGCCACGGCCTGTTTCATCACGCGAGCCGACTTAACCACTTGAGGCAAGAACATTTTTCCGGCCCCAAACAGGTCGCCTACCACGTTCATACCGTCCATCAGCGGGCCCTCAATGACTTGAATGGGTCGTCCGCCGCTCGCCGCAATTTTTTGCCGGACCTCTTCCGTGTCTTCCACGATAAAAGTGGTGATGCCATGGACCAGCGCGTGGATCAGTCGTTGCTCGACGCTCTCTTGACGCCAGGAAAGATCCTCTTCTTTGCGCGCGCCGGATCCTTTGACCGTTTCAGCCATTTCCACCAGCCGCTCTGTGGGTGTACGCTCGTCCTCGGGATCTGTGCGACCCAGGGGCTCTTGGCGGTCCAGCACGACATCTTCCACCATGTCGCGCAAGGTCTTGTCTATGTCCTCGTAAACGCCCAGCTGACCGGCGTTCACAATGCCCATGGTCAGACCATTACGAATGGCGTAGTAAAGAAAGACGGCGTGAATGGCTTCACGCATGGGCTCGGTGCCACGGAAGGAAAAGCTGACGTTGGATATGCCGCCAGACACGCGCGCGTGGGGCAAGTTGTCGGTAATCCAGCGAGTTGCCTCTATAAAGTCCACCGCATAATGATTATGCTCTTCGATACCTGTGGCAATGGCAAAGACGTTGGGGTCGAAAATAATATCTTCAGGTGGGAAGCCGGCCTCTTCGACCAACAGCTTATATGCCAGGCCGCAGATGTCTTTGCGCCGCTGCAGCGTATCGGCCTGCCCTTGCTCGTCAAAGGCCATCACCACTACGGCGGCGCCGTACTTGCGACATAAGCGCGCCTGCTTCAGAAATGCCTCGACGCCCTCCTTCATGGATATGGAGTTGACGACGGCTTTGCCTTGCACACAGCGCAGTCCCGTTTCGATGACCTCCCATTTGGAGCTGTCGATCATGATGGGGACACGGGAAATGTCCGGCTCGGACGCCACCATATTCAGGAACCGGCGCATGCAGGCGGCCGAATCCAGCATCGCTTCGTCCATATTGATATCGATGATCTGAGCGCCGTTTTCTACCTGCTGGCGAGCGACGGCCAGGGCCTCTTCGTACTTCTCTTCGCGAATCAAGCGCAGGAACATCTTGCTGCCGGTCACGTTGGTACGTTCACCCACGTTAATGAACAAGCTGTTCGCGTCGAAGTTGAGCGGCTCCAGCCCCGAAAGCCGCGTCATCACGGGAATCGCAGGCACTTGCCGCGCAGGCAGCTGCGCAACCTTCTCAACAATCGCGCGTATATGTTCCGGGGTTGTGCCACAGCACCCCCCCACCACGTTGACCAGACCTGCCTGAGCAAATTCTTCTAAAAGAGAAGACGTATCGGCCGGCAGCTCGTCAAAACCCGTTTCAGCCATGGGATTAGGCAGGCCTGCGTTCGGATAGACACAGACATAGGTGTCACAGATTTTGGACAGCTCGGCAATGTACGGCCGCATCAGCGCGGCGCCCAAGGCGCAGTTCAAGCCAATGGTAATGGGGCGGGCATGACGCATGGAGTTCCAGAAGGCCTCCACAGTCTGCCCTGACAATATACGTCCGGACGCATCCGTCACCGTGCCAGAAATCATGACAGGCAGGCGCTCGTTGCGCTCTTCGAAAACCGTCTCTACCGCAAAGATAGCCGCCTTGGCGTTAAGAGTG
>JAJUGB010000107.1 GCA_029268595.1 Alcaligenaceae bacterium
GACCGAGTCGCAACAGGTCCAGTCAGACACTGTTACCCATCGGGCGCGCGAAACGTACTCCGCCGAGCGAATCAAGCGCGTGCACAAACAGCACACGGCCGAGTTGAAGGCCATCCAGAACGGAGATGCGCAACTTGCCGAGTCACTAATGGGCGAGCATGTGTCTGATTCGGCCCAGCGCGTGGAAATCGACTAGCTACGTCCCCGTCTATATGTTGAAGACGGGCTTAGGCTCATTGAAGGAGCCCCGGTTCATCCAAGCTACCGCGGTTCGTTGAAGCCGCGGCTCATGGTAGAAGCCCCGGTTCATTCAAACTACCCCAGTTCCCTGAAGCTGCGGCTCAGGGCAGAGGCCCCGGTTTAGCGAAGGAGTCGTGGTTCAACGAGGAACCTCACTTCATTGAAGGAGCCGCGGCACGTGCTGTTGCCTATACCGCGGCTCCTTGATTTGCGCTACGTCGCTTGCTATCAGCTTTTCCAGTCCGGTTTCGGAATGACGGCCGGCCTTGCGCCTTCCCGCGCGCGTGGTTCAATGCCATAGAACTCGCCATCTTGCCACTGCCCCACGAACCAAAGCGTTTCCATGCTTTGTTTTTCCAGGCTGATGGGGCCAAGTATGGTGTCAAAGCTTCCTTGCTTCAGCTCCTTGATAATGGCTGGATGGTCCACCGCTCCGACCTTTTCCAAGGCCTGCTGAAAAGCCTGCAAACCGGCATAGGTCAAGGGCCCGGCAAACCGATCGGGTTCGACTCCCGTCACTTCTACATGGCGCTTGAAGTAGTCTTGCACAGGCGGGCTGTCGAAGTTCATGCCCCCAATGCTCATCACGCCCGTCGCGTTCTCACCAAACCGCTTCTTGTAAATGGGAAACGCTGTACCGACGCCCGTGTAGAAGACCTTGGGATTGAAACCCACCACTCGAGATTGATCGGTGAGCAGTAGAGTATCTGGCGGATAAGACATGGCCAAAAACGCATCCGGCTGAAGCGCTTTGATCTCGTTCAGCATGGGGGTCATATCCTGGGTGCCGCCCGGGTACGACTTGTCGTACACGATCTTGAACCCGTTTTCCTTCGCGCGCTCGCGCGCCGCTTTGGCCAGGTCAATGCCGAAGCTGTCCGCAATGCTGACTATTGCGACCTTATCGCCAATCTTTCCGGCGTCTCTCTGCGCGATCAACATGTCGACCACGCTTTCGGCGTACTGATCGCTGCGACCCTCGAAGAAGAAAATATTGTCCCAACGCTTGGCCAGGTTGGGCACTTGGTTGGTAAGCGTGTTGAAGGCCAGATGCAAGTGGCCGTGTTTGTTGAGGGTAGGCGCGATGGCCAGATTCATGGCCGTTCCCCACGGAGAAAGAACAAAATCCACTTTATCCTGAGTAATAAGCCGCTCTACAGCTCGAACCGCCTCCTCCGAGTTCGATCTGTCGTCATACTCAACCACCCCGATAGGAAGCCTCTTGCCCAGCGAGCTAAGCATAATGCCGCCGGCATCGTTCACTTCCTTCACCCAGAGCATATAGTTGGGCAAGGTGCCAATGGCCGCACCGCCGGCATACGGACCTGTCTTCGAGACGGCCCAACCTATGCGCAGTTTGTCCTTCTCCTGCGCCACTGAAAGTGGTGTTGCGCCTATGCCTACCGTTGCAGCGAGCGCAATCGCTGCTTTCAACATCCTGCGTCTTGTCTCCATGTCCTTCCCTTCTTTGGATGAAAAGTGTTCGGTGGGCGGTGTTCGCCCATGGAATTACGGGTGTTGCTTAGAGGTGCAGCTTGAGGTCGGAATGCCGCTCGCGCGCGTTGCTCAGGAACTCAGCGATGGGGGCGAGATGGTATACCAAACGGAATGGTATACCAAATCAAAAGGTGTTGATAGCGTTCTTTGGGAGGGGTTTTCCCGAGCGCGAGGCACCGTGCAGAGGCCAGCTGTTTCTCCTTGCGTCCAAAGAAAATGGGGACGGGGTGGGACAAGGGCTGACACTACAAAACGAACGCTGGGTAGCGTAAAGAGAACCGACAAAGCATCGGCTCTAAGAGTACCGGCACGGTATAGGGGCAAGGTGACAGAGAACAAATCCGGGCAGTGAACGGCGAACACATCGGCAAAGTCGCAGGCAGCGTCTGCCCAAAGAAAACGGGGCGCCTCACTGATAGTGAGACGCCCCGTCGGCAAAATCCTTGTATCTAGCGCGGCTTAACCCCCACACATACCCCGAGCAAACTTCCGCACCCAGTGCGCAGTAGACGCATCGTGCTTCTCGTGGTCGACCTGCTTGCGGCCGGAAAGCTCTTCGGTAATGCCGCGGGCCAGCACTTTGCCGTACTCGACACCCCACTGGTCGAAGGGGTTGATGCCCCAGATGACACCTTGGACAAACACCTTGTGCTCGTATAGCGCGATGAGGGCGCCAAGCGTGTAGGGCGACAGCTTGGGCAAGACAACCAGGGTCGAAGGACGGCCCCCCGGATGGACGCGGTGCTTGGCCAGCCATTGTGCCTTCTCTTCTGGAATGCCAGATTCCAGGCACTCTTTGTAGGCTTCGTCGTAGGTCTTGCCCTTGAGCAAGGCTTCGCGTTGAGCCAGGCAGTTGGCAAGCAGGCCACAATGGTGCTCGGGCCAGTGGTGGCCGGCTTCCTGGCAGACGATAAAGTCGACAGGCGCCCCTTCGGTACCTTGATGCAGCCACTGGAAGAAAGTGTGCTGTGCATCGGTGCCCGGCATGCCCCATACGGCGGGGCCGGTCGGCACGCCTATGGGTTCGCCGTTGAAGTCCACGGATTTGCCCAGCGATTCCATCTCCAGCTGCTGCAAGTAGGGCACGAGGTTGCCCAGACGGAAATCGTACGGCGCAATATTTAACGAGCCATAGCCGAGTACGCTACGGTTCACAATGCCGGCCATGGCCAGCTGTACTGGGGCGTTATCGATATACGGGGCGCTGGCAAAATGGTCGTCCATGGCGGCGGCGCCTGCCTGCATCCCGGCAATAACGTCCGCTCCCACGGCTAGGGCGGTGGTCAGGCTCACAGAAGACCACAGCGAGAACCGGCCGCCTACCCAATCCCACAGCTTGAAAATATGCGAGCTCTTGGCGCCCCATTTTTGTGCGAGGTCAGGCCGGGAAGTGATGACGGCCAGGTTGGCATAAGGGTCGGCCACGCCGGCTTGCCGCATCCATTCCATGGCGCGTTCGCCGTTATGCAGCGTTTCTGCCGTGGTAAACGATTTGGACGCGAGCACGATGAGGGTATCGTGCGGATCCAGCCCCGACAACGCGCCTTCAATGGCGTGGCCATCGATATTGGCGGCAAAGCGCACGGTGCGCCAGGTGCGGGCATAGCCAAAGGCGGCCACGGTAAGGCGCACGCCCCAATCGCTTCCGCCGATGCCAATGTGCACGATGTTGCGCCAACGGCGTTCAGAGTCGGCATTGCGCACGAACTCGTTCATGCGGTGGCGCTCGGCCACCACTTCGTCGACTGGACAGGGGGCGCGCAACATGGTGTGCCAGGCGGCGCGCTCTTCGGAAACGTTAACTACCCGGCCTTGCAGCATATCGCTGCGCATGGCGTCAAACCGCCGGGCCTGAAGCAGGGCCTGGCCAGTTTCCATCAGGGCAAAGGAGTGTCGTTGAGCGCTGATGTCGATATAGAGGCCGGCGGCGTTGATGATACGCAGGTCGCTGGCTCTTACCTGAGCCGCCTTGGCGGCGGCGTTAAATTCTTGCCACTCGGCGCATTCACGAAGCGGCGGCATTTCCACTAAAAGTTCGCTCAAGACGGTCCTCGTACAGAAATGACAGGGAGGTTATTGTAGAACGGGCCAATTCTGGCGGGGACGCGAGAGTGTGTCCATCCGTTGGTTGGCGTAACAGCAGAAATCGGAGGCACAGGTCCTTGAGAGGACAAATAGCCCGCAATCTACCTGGGAGCCGTCTTGGAATGAGCTGGAAACCCAGATCAGACACCGCTCTCAAAGGGGTGAGGAAGCAGAAAAAGGCTTATCCCAGGACTAGTTGCTGCGGGCCAAAGTAGGTATCACTCACCGCGTCGATTGTGCCAGCATTTAAGCTGTCTGCCGCAGCATTCAGCATGAGGCGTGCCAGCACATACTCCAGCCGGGCCTGGACGAGGTCCAGCCGCGACCGGTAAAGCTGTTCTTGGGCGTCCAAGATATCCACCACACTGCGGGTGCCCGCCTGGTAGCCCATTTCTATTGCCTTAAGCGCTTCTTCGCTGGACTGCACGGCGGCGATCAGGGCCTCTATACGGCGGGCGCCGCTAACCACTGCGTGGTATTGCTTGGTAACTTCTACAGCCACCCGCTCGCGCGTAGCGGCCAGCTCCTGCACGGCGCGGTCGCGGTTGTGACGCGCCTGACTTACCTGAGCAGAAGTCAGGCCGCCGGAAAATATTGGCAGGTTGGCCTGTATGCCGATCGAGGTCGTGGCGCTGTCCTGGTTGCGGGTCGAGATGGTCTCGTTCGACGCTATGCGGCGCGATGCGACAACATCCAAGGTCGGTAGGTGACCGCCAAAGGTGCGGTCGATTTCCCTTTCGGCAATGCGCACACCTTGCTCGCCGGCGCGAATATCGGCGTTGCCCGCCATGGCGGTGGCCAGCCAGTCGGCAAGGGTGGGAGGCGTAAGCGGCTGCGGTTCAAAATCCGGCTTTACGGCGCTTAACTGCAAGGGGACGCCGCCCACCATCTCCTGCAATTCGCGTTGAGCGACAAGCAGGGCGTCTTCAGCCGCAATCAGGTCCGCCCGCGAAATGTCGCGGCGCGATTCGGTCTCGCGGATATCGGTAATGGTGCCTTCGCCCGCATCAAAGCGGCGCCGAGCGGCCACGGCCAGTTGCTCGTTGGCTTCAAGTTTGCTTTGCGCCAGCACGACATTCTCGTAAGACAGCAAGGTCTGGAAATAGCGGTTGACCAGGCGTACCGCCGTGTCCCGTGCGCGCGTGTCGAACACCGCCAGGCTGTAGTCGGCGCGAGCATGGCCTTGGCGGTATTCCGCAATGCGGCTCCAGTTCAAGACTGATTGTGTGGCCCGGATTTCGTTGGTCTTAATGGTGTAATCAAGGTCTTGACTGGCAATGGCGCCGGTCTGTGTGGGTGCTTCCAGGGTGCCGCGCAGCTTGCTGCGGCCTAGCGAGGCGCTAACCTGCGGCAAGAGCCCGGCGCGTCCCATTGCGCGGTTGGTTTGACCGGCTTCACGTTCGCTGATGGCAGCCTGGTAGCTGGGGTCGTTCTGTACCGCCGCGCGCCACGCTTCAGACAGGGTGAGGCGGATGGGCGCACCCCTTTGCGTAACCACGCCGTGCGGGTCGCCGTTGCCGGAGACCACGTGGCGCTTGATGGCGCCATTCGGTTCGCGCGCAGCGCTGGCAGTTGTGCCGGGTATGGCAGCTTCACCGGAGCCGCTCGTGGCGCCAGGATTTTTTGGGGCGCTTGATGCGGGCCCGTTTACCGTGCCGGAAGGTGCCTGGAACTCGGTACCTGGCGTCAAGTTGTCGCTGAGTACCGGATTTCCGTGAAGCACAGAAAGATCCGGAACGCCGGCCGAATAAGCGACTGCCGGTAATGCCAGACACATTGTGACGAAGAGGCGGCTCAAAGAGAACGCAGCGAAAGGCGGCCGAGCTGGAGATGCGCCGGCGCCGGGAGGCGCCGCACGGGCAGGCCCCACTTCCAGTGAAGCCAAGCCGGTCAGCACAACCGTGCGCTCTTGCCGCCTTGTCATTTACTGCTCCTTGAACGACTTATCCAGCCGCTCCAGGAAAGGCTTGAGCAGGTAGCTAAGCATGGTGCGCTCGCCAGTGCGGATGAGTACGGAAGCCGGCATGCCGGGACGTATGGTGTTGGTCGCCAGCATGTCGACGCCTTCAGGCGTGACTTCCACCTGCGCCAAGTAATACGGCATGCCCGTATTGGGGTCTTCCAGGCGGTCAGCCGAGACGGTCAGCACTTCGCCGGGTATATTGGGCGTATGCGCGTGGTTGAAGGCCGGGAAGGTGATTTCCACCGGCAGGCCGGGCTCAAGGCGGTCGATGGCCTGCACCGGCACCTGGGCCTGGATGAGATAGGTGCGGTCTTCCGGCACGACTTCCATCAACAGGGCGCCCGGGCTGATGACGCCACCCACCGTATGCACGCTAAGGTTTTGCACATAGCCATCCACGGGCGCACGAATTTCCGTCTCTTGCACGGTATAGTCCAGGGCCGTCAGGCGGTCACCCAATGCCGTGGCTTCTTTGCTTATTTCAGAAAGCTGCGATTGCACTTCCTTCTGGTATTCCTGCTCGCGCTGCAGCACACGCAGCTTCAGCTCGGCAATCTGGTTGCGGGTGCGCCCGGCTTCCACCACGTCATTGGATAGCGCTGCTTGCAACTGAGCCGCATCGCGCTCCAGTTCAAACATTCGGTTGCGCGGCAAATAGCCTTCTTTGGCCAGTTCTCGCACGCCCTTTAATTCGCGGTGAATGAAGCCGATTTGCGACTTGCGGCTGGACTGCACCTGAGTCAGGCCAGCCAATTGTTGCTCGGCGCCCCGCAGGTTTTCTTTAAGAATGGCAATTTCGCCTTCCAGTGCGGCGCGGCGCGTGGCAAACAGACGCTCTTGCGCACGAGCCGCCCGAATAAAGCGCGGGTCGTCCTTGAAGCGCGCTTCAAATTCCGGGTCTTGCTCGATTTTTTCCAGGCCGTCGCGCTCGGCCAGCAAGCGCGCTTCAATGGTCTTGGCGGCAATGTACTGGGCGCTGACTACGCCTCGCTCGGCGATGGCGCGGGTGGCGTTAAGGCGAATGACCACATCACCGGCCTGCACCTTGTCGCCCTCGCGAACAAAAATCTCTTCCACCGTGCCGCCTTCCAGATGCTGGATGGCCTTGCGATTGCCGGCGACTTGAACGGTGGCGTTGGCTGCGACGCCCGCGTCCAGAGGGGCAAACGCGGCCCACAGGGCAAACCCGCCAAAACCCAGCAGCAATACAGCCAGGCCCCATCGCAGGGGTGCGCGGAAATCCGTGTCTACCGGTTCCGGCACGATAAGATCCGTGCCCGTTTCCTTATCTCGCTTGAACCAGCTCATGATGCCTGTCCCTTACCCACGACTTGCAAGGGCGCCGAGGCACCCGCATGCGGCACAGCGGGCGGTTGGCCGGCCTGGCCTTGCCCCGCACCCGCGTTGGCCTTCAATTGCTGCTGGCGCAAGCCCTTCAGCACATCTTCACGCGGCCCATACATGGTGGCCACGCCTTCGCGCATGACCAATAACTTGTCCATGGCGTTCAGCACATTCATGCGGTGAGTAATAAGAATGACCGTAGAGCCCTGCGCCTTCATCTCGCGCAGCGCCTGAATGAGGGCCGCTTCGCCCACATCGTCCAGGTTGGAGTTGGGCTCGTCCAGCACCAGCAAGACCGGGTCGCCATACAGGGCGCGCGCCAGGGCCACCCGTTGCTTCTGGCCGCCCGATAGCGACGCGCCATCCGTGCCCAGGCGCGAGTCGTAGCCATTGGGCAAGCGCAAAATCATGTCATGCACACCGGCTCGTTGAGCCGCAGCAATAACCTTCTGCGAATCCACTTCCCCAAAGCGTGCGATATTCTCGGCCACCGTACCTTCGAAGAGCTCAATATCCTGAGGAAGGTAGCCGACGTGGGGGCCGAGCTCGTCCTTGTTCCACAGGTAGATATCGGCTCCATCGAGCCGCACCGTGCCGGCGCGCGCCGGCCAGACGCCGACCAATATTCGGGCAAGCGTAGACTTACCCGCGGCCGAGGGTCCGATGACGCCAACGGCATCGCCTGCCGCCACTTCAAAATTAAGGCCCTTCAGAATGGGCACTTGGCCGCCCGGCGCAGAAGCAATGACGTTTTCCAGCGCCAGATGGCCCTTGGGCGCCGGCAGGCTAAGCGTCTCGCCGCGCGGGGGCGCGTCTTTAAGCATTTCGTCCAGCCGGGCATAGGCCTGGCGCGTGGACAGCATCTGCTTCCAGGTACCTATGGCCATTTCCACCGGGCCCAGCGCCTTACCCATCAAGATGGAACACACAATCATCATGCCGGCCGTAATGGTGCCGTCAATCACGAGCAGCGCACCCGCACCCAGAATAAGAGACTGCAAGCTGATACGCACAAAGCGGCTGGCCGTGCTGATGCGCGCATTGCGGTCGGACGCCAGGGTTTGCAGCGACAGCACCTTGGCGTGCTGCTTGAACCAGCGCGAACGCAAGCCCGGCAACATGCCCATGGCTTCGATCACTTCTGCATTACGCAAGTGGTTATTGGCAAACGCGCCCGCGGCAATGGACGCCTGGTTGGCCTCGGCCAACGGCTTTTGCGTAGCCACGTTGGTCATGTAGGCCAGCACCACCAAAATCAGCGAACCCACCACCGTAATCACGCCCAAGAGCGGGTGCACCATAAACGTGACCGCAATATAAATAGGCGTCCAGGGCGCGTCAAAGAACGCAAACAACGCATTGCCAGTAAGAAACTGGCGCAAATTAGTGAGGTCGTGGATGGCTTGCGACGGATTGCCGCCCGCCTTGCGCAGATTACGCTCGAACGACGCCGTGAAGATGCGCTGGTTCAAGAGCATGTCGAAGCGGTTGCCGACGCGAATCAGGACGCGGGACCGGGCAAATTCCAGTAGGCCAGACAGCAGATACAAGCCCAGCGCCAACAGCGTTAGCATGAGCAGGGTGGTGGTGTTGGCACTGGCCAACACCCGGTCGTACACCTGCAGCATGTACAGCGCCGGCGTCAGGCCAATAATATTGATGACGCAGCTGAACGCCGCAAGGCTGTAAAACGTCTTGCGGAACCGATATAGCGCTTCACCGAGTTCGGTGCGGCGGTTAGGCTTCATGGGTAGGACCTGAAGGTGGGTAGGGCGCCGACGGCAACAGCGCCACAGAAAACAGGCCGTAATTCGGCCTGTCGTTCACTAAAAAAGCCTTTAACTATACCACCAGCAGTGCTTTTGCAAGGGTTGGAAACAAGGGCGTTTTCAAGCATTATTCGACCTTGGCGCAGCGGTGGCAACCCGATCAGACCGGGAATCCCAAAACCGTAAGCCCCGACAGATTAACTGAACTTGATCGTGTCCCCATCGTTCAAGAATTCTAAATCCAGTTCGCCCTCGGGCGCCAAGGTGGCTTGCGCTTCTTGAGCACTGGCATGCGCCTTTGCGTGCGCTTCGGCCAGCTGACCAAGCTTTTGCAAATGCTGCATAGACAACAATTGGCAGTACGCCACGGGCAGACCGCCGCCACGGCGCACCTCATCCAGCGCTTCTACCGGCAAACCGTTTAACGCGGCTTCATCGATGCGGTAGAGGCCCTCCACCGTCTGATGGCCCTGATCCATTTTGATTTGAATCGGCCAGGGCTGAATAATATTGTGTTTTTGCAGTACCGCACATACCGCCTGCGTCTGCTTGCGATTGGCCGAGACCTGGGCCAAGAAGTTCAGTATCTTCTTGATATCTTCTGTGGGCTGGTTGTCGTCGGCGAAAAAAGGCTCTCCTTCCGAGTCGGACAACAGCTGGCTGTCTTCATCAAAGCAAAGCACCTCTTGCCCGTCTTCCGTTTTGGCCAAAGCAAACGGATAGCCCCGGTATGCGGCCGGCGTGTACTCGGCCAGCCACCGGCCATCTGGCGCAACAAACAAGTTCTGGCCGTTACGCAGGCCCTGCACTGCCACAGGCGTGAAGCCTTCGCCCACTTGCACGAAGGCAATCGGTAGGGTCAAACAAGCCCGCGGCAGTTCTTGCAGAACCAGGCCGGCAATGGTTTCGGTAGCGGCGAAAGAATAAGAGGAATAGCGCTTCCAGCGCTTATCGGCAAAACGTTCGCGAGAAACGACCTGCAAAGTCGGCATTCGTGTCTCCAATACAAAGAGGAGCGGCCGGCAAAAGGCAAGGCCGGCTTAGAGAAAAAAGTATTGTAGACGACGGTTCTTGAGCGGCTTTAAGCAGGCTTTGAGGCCGCTTTGGGCGGCATAAGGCCTGGTAGCATTTAGGCTTGCACGAGAGCAGGGTAAGCTCGCGCGTGAGCCCACTGCCATCTAATGCACGGTGGACCGGCCCAAACTCGTGGGTTGTGGCGCTGGGCTTTCCAGCCAGGGCAAATCGACTGGTAAGTGCCATTGCGCTTCTTGTGCTTTGTCAATCAGCAGCTGAATTAGCTGGTGGACATTGTCGATTTTGAGGCTCATTGCCAGTACTGGCTCGTGTGTACTTGCCTTCGTCATTGCCGTCGGCATCGGCAAACCCTTGAAAGCGATGAGCAGCTCGCTCTCGCGCGGTTGAAGCGTCAGTTCGGTAGCCAGATAAATCGCAAAAGGCGGCTTCTCAGGGTGAGCGTCGGCGCTGCCGCCATCTTTCTCGTTAGAAGCCGCTACTTTGTCCTTGGCTTGCTGTTCTTTTTTGTCCTTGTCGTCCTTTTTCCGGCTGTTGTGCGCTTCTAGAGCACGTTGATGCGCCATTTGCAGCACTTCTTGCCAATACTGCGCTGGGGTCTGATCCAGTCCCTGGAGTTCCGGCAGCCGATTCAGCAGTTGACGCAGCACCATCATGACCATGCGGCGGGTGAGTAGCAAGGCGATGGGCCCGTGCTCGCCACCGCGTTCCGCGTGCGCAACCA
>JAJUGB010000108.1 GCA_029268595.1 Alcaligenaceae bacterium
CCCTGTCCGCCCGTCACCGTTTTCTTTTAAGTATGAAAGGCACGGTGGTTGCTGTATTAGCGAGACTACACCGCAGGTGTGAACAGTAAGGAAGTCCAGCCATGGCAACAGATAACCACAACGGCCGACCGGGCGAAAAGGGCGATTCTCCCTTCGCCGGAAGTGATAATGGGCAAGAGCCTCAAACAGAGAGGGAACAGCGCCAGCAAACGGACATCGAACGCGCTGAAACAGAAGCGTCTGAAACCCAAGGTGAAGAGCAGCCCAAAGAGGACGAACTCATCAATATCTCGAGTGCTGAGGACGTCAACATTGATGAAGCGAATGAGACTCGCGAAGAAGAGGAGGACGAGTCACCTCCCCCTCCGGTAGCCAATACGCCGAACTAGCTCTGCGGCGTAAAGAGGATAAGGCAGCACAGGAAGGCCGATTGCCTACTGCGCAGGGTCTTCCGCTTCATCGATGGGCAAGGCGCTGGCAAGGTGCGCGGTGGGCCGCAAGCGCTCGATAACCTCGTCGGTACTGAGCACATCGCCAAAAAACAGGATCCAGTTATGCAAGGCGTTGATATGTTCGACCGGGGTGAATGATGACAGGGCGTCGTCCACCATAATTGTGCGGTAATCCATCATCATGGCGTCGCGCCCTGTGGACTCGCAGCAGGCATTGGTAGCCGTGCCGCCAATCAAGACGGTATCGATGCCATTCGACCGCAACACCTCGTGCAGGTTGGACGAACCGGGCGACAAGGCGCTGTAACAACGCTTCACGACGCGCGCATCACTATCGCAAACGTCCAGACCCGGCGCCAGAGCATGCCCGGGATGTGAAGTGGCTAATTCGCGCAAACGCCGAGCGCTGCGTTCTGGAGTGAGCATATAGCGATGATGATGGGACCAGAATACGTCGGCATCGTCAGAACTGGTTTGCACCCATACCACTAGCCCACCCGCGTCGCGCAGGGCCGCTGACAATCGGTTGATGTTGGGAATGGTGTCCCGGGCGGCAGCGCATTCGCCGAGGTAACCTGGTTGGGTGTAGTAGTTTTGCATGTCGATGACGACAAAGGCGGTCCGACCTGCGGGAAACTGGTCATAGGGATGCAGCACACCTTGGCGCGTCAACACCCTGTCGATCACCCACTGAGGAAATTGCATGGCTGCCTCTCATGAATAACGGCGAACCGTCGATTTTTCGATTCGAGCAATAACCAAATACATAAGACCTGAAAGCACGGCCAGCACGACAATGGCGGTCATGACTATGTTTAGCTTGAAGACCTGGCTGCCGTTGATGATAAGAAAGCCAAGGCCCTCGCTGGCCGACTGAAACTCGCCCACGATGACGCCCACCAGCGCCAAACCAATATTCATTTTGAGCGCAGCCAGAATGGTGGGGACGCTTCCCGGCAGCACCACCATGGTTAGTACTTGCTTGCGGGTCGCGCCCAAGGTCAAGGCCAGCTTGATCTTGTTGGGGTCTATTCCCCGAAAGCCTTCAAACACCACCATGATGGTGATGAACACCGAAATGGCCACAGCCATGCCGTACACCGAGTATTCGGAACCCAGCCAAATATAGAAGATGGGGACGAAGGCAATTTTTGGCATGGCGTTGGCAATGACCAGGAACGGATCCAATACCTTGTAGATAAAGGTGGACCACCATAGTATGGCCGCGATGCCGACCCCCAGGATCATGCTTATGGCAAAGCCAATTAACGTGGCCCGAAAAGTGGCCCATGTGTGCAGGATTAAATCGCCGTTGTTTAGCAAATCGAAGAAGGTGGGCCACACTGCACTAGGGTAGCTGGTGAGCATGGGGTTGACTATATGCGTTTTGGCCAGGACCTCCCACAGGACCAGAAACGCCAACAGCAAAAGTGCGCGGCTTGCCGTGACAAGATTGGCGCGCCGCGCTTCTTGCCGCAAGTATGCTGCGTACTCGGCGCTGGGCGCCGCTTGTGGCACCTTTTCTCGTGCGCCACTGATTTGGGTGGCTGGTGAGTTGATTGCCATGGTTGCCCCCTGCCTTTAGCCCTCGACGTGAACGTCGAGCTCGTCCCAAAGTGTGTTGAAGTAGGTGTTGAATTCCGGTAAGCCACGTGCCTCGAACGGTGTAGGCCGACGCCCGGGCATGCTGGGAAACGTAATGCGATGCTGAGATTTGATGCGGCCCGGCCGCCGAGACAACACGACAACGCGATCTGTCATGGAAATGGCTTCGCCTATGTCGTGAGTGACCAGTATGACGGACTTCCCTTCGCTTCTAAGGACATCTACCACCTCGTCGGCAATCGCCAACCGCGTCTGCGAATCGAGGGCCGAGAAAGGCTCGTCAAGTAGGACTACATCGGGATTGGTCGTCAGGGTGCGCGCCAGCGCCACACGCTGGCGCATTCCTCCCGACAGGGCGCGAGGGTATTGGTCAATGAAGTGAGCCATGCCACATTTTTCGAGCAGGTGCATGGCCCGCTGCCGCGCCTCGTTCATGTCGCGCTTTTGAATCTCTGCGCCCAACAGCGCGTTATCGAGGATGGTGCGCCACTCGAAAAGATAGTCCTGCTGGAGCATGTAGCCAATACGGTGCGAAGGCGCTGTGACCGGCTTGCCGCCTACTCGAACAACGCCTTCCGAGGGCGGCAGGATTCCTGAAATAATCGACAGCAACGTGCTCTTGCCGCATCCTGACTGGCCGATAAGACTGACGAACTCGCCCGGCTCGATGGTCAGTGAGATGTCCGACAGAGCCAGGATTTCCGCCTGCTTGGTGAAGTAGCGTAGGGAAACGTTCTCGATTTCTATGCGCTCGGATTCAGAGGCGGTTCGGGGCGGACGCTCGGCCATCAGGATGTCGTGATTCATTGCATGACCTCCCGCGCAAATGTCGTGTCGACCAAATCGGCATAGGCCACGCGCTCGTCTTTCTTCTGCAGACCCGAGGCGATGAGCATGTCTTGCAGCTGCTCCATGGCGGCCGGCTCGATGACCGGATTCTGCTTCCAGAGATTGTATGGGCGGTAGCGCTCGATGGCGCGCACGAGTTCGGGTTGCGATAGTCCGGGAAAGAAAGACTGAATTTGCGTGGCCAGTTCCTCTGGAGGCGCGGTGCGGACGTATTGCTGGGCGCGGTACACGGCTTTAGTCCACGCCTTCAGTACCTGCGGATTCTCTTTCAAGTATTTATCGGTGGTGGTAAAGGAGGTGAAATCGACCTGCCCTACTTCTTGGGCGATGGAGGCGACCACCTTGCCATGGCCGTCTCTTTCGAGGTTGCTGGCTTCCGGCTCCAGGAAAATGCCATAGTCGGCCTGCCCAGCCACCCAGGCGCCGGCACGAGCAGCCGGGCCGATATTGCTGACCAGGGTGACATCCTTTTCTGCGCTTAGCCCGTGTTTGGCCATGGCTGTGGTAAGAAAGACATCGGGATTGGACCCCGGTCGGAACGACATGACCTTTTTGCCCTTAAGCATGGACCAGTCGAAAGAGTCGCCGGGTTGCCGCGCAAGCAGCAAAAATCCGTCAGTAGCGGTCAAGCCGGCGAACACGCGGGTCTTTGTGGGAGACTCGCTATTGGCCACGTAAACAGACGCCTCAGGGCCAATCAATACAATGTCTGCGCTGCCGGAAAGCAAGGCGGCCATCCCTTTGTCAGTACCTTGCGATGTCTTGATGGAAACGTCGAGCCCCTCGTCCTTGAAATATCCCTGGTTAAGGGCGACGTACATAGGCATATACAGAATGGAGCGGACCACCTCTTCGTAGCGCACCTTGGTGAGATTTTCAGCGCTTGCGGACGCAGCGGCGCCAAGCGACAAGGTCGCCAAGGTGGCAATCAAAGCCTTGCGTAGTAATACCGAGCCTTGCCGCAGTCGCCGTAAAACGGCCGTACATCGGCGAGGGTTAGATGATCGGGATTGCGCGACGCCAGAAGGACTGCTTGCGGAAACGGACGCTTCGTCGGCTTTGCTTTTGTGCGATGGTGCACGGGAAAACAGGAGAAGCTGTGCTGCGGGGTTGCGTAAGGTGGCCATACGTATGCTCCCGAGGAAGTAAGGCTGCTGCTTGTTGTTTGGTATACAGTATCCAACTCCTTAAGTGCCAAGATACACGCTCCCTGCAGCAATCAACAGCAGGGTTATCCCTAAATTACAAATTAGACGGCTTTTCTTGCCTCGGTATAGGCGCGGGCGGCGTTGTGTACGTGCTGGGTGGCCAGTAAGTTGGCCAGCTCACCGTTTCCTGCTATGACGGCGTTGAGGATTTGGGCATGATCCGCCCAGTTTTCGCGGACGCGGTCCATATTGCTGGGGGCAAAGACCAGTGCGGTGCGGTCGCGCAACGACCGCATGAGGTCGATAAGGACCACATTGCCGCCAATGGTAGCGAGAGCTTCATGGAAGGTGGCATTGAGCTGGCGGCATTTTTCCATGTCCTGCTCTGCCACAGCCTCGTTGCCTTCTTTTAGAATTTGCTGCAGCTTACGGATGGTATTTTCGTCGCGGCGCATTGCCGCCAGTTTGGCATTGAGCCCTTCTAGTGCTGCACGCACCTCGACCATGTCGTAAGCCAGGTCGTCAGAAAGTACCGACACCGAAGCCCCCCGGCGCGGCTCCAAGGTAACAAGCCCCTCGGCAGCCAAGGCTCGTAAGGCTTCGCGCACGGGAATACGCGAGACGGCCATCTCGGCAGAGAGCTTGCCTTCGACAAGACGTTCGCCAGGGCGAAATTCCCCCGACAAAATGCGCTCGCGCAGCTGGTCTCGAATGACTGCAAATAGTGGCGAGTGCTGATTGCCGATTTTTTTGTCACCCTCATCGGCAACGTTGTCGTCGACACGCCCCGATATGGATTTCATTATTGGCGCGGAGAAATTCATTGCAAACGTTTCCATTATAAGTCAGTCCGTCCTGCGCATTGCGGCCGCTGTGTTCAGTGTAAACAGCACCGGAGAGTGGGCGCGGGCGCGCCGCGGCGGCGAAACCCGTCATAACGTTTTGACGATGAGACCGATCGCGCTAAGGGCGCAGAACAGAAGCAAGCCCCGTCGCAGCATGACCGCACTGACTTTCTGACGTAGACGCCCGGAAAGCCAGAATCCCAACAACATGAACGGCACAAGCGTGGCTCCGATGAGGAATTCGCGCGGTCCATAGTGGCCAGCCACGGCCAACACCAGTAGTGAAAGCGTCGACCCGAAGAATAGGATGGCGCCAGTGGTCGCGCGAAGCGTGGCCGGGGAGCTGCGCTGCAGGGCGAGGACTAATGGCGGCGCCCCCACAGATGTGAGGGTACCCATTACGCCGGACAGTACCCCGGCTATGCCCACATTGGTGCGAGTGGCTGAAATACGCAGCCCTGCCACGCTGAGAGCGACGGCCAGGAGAATCATGGCAGCGAAAAGAAAGTTGAGCGGACGTTGTGTCAGCTGGGCCAACGCTAATACTGCAACGATAGTGCCGACGGCTCGCCCCGCCAGAGCGGAGCCGGCCGCCTCCCAGGCGATGCTGCGGTACTCGCGCGCGGCTGTCAGAAAAGTGACGCAGCCGCCCAGCATGAGCAAGGGGCCGGGGACAAGCTCCGGAACCAGGATAGCGGCCACGGGAGCCGCAAACATCGTGAACCCGACTCCGCCGATTCCCTGCATGAACGCGGAACCGGCTATCAATGCTGCCATGAGAGCAAAGAGCCAAGGGTCGGAAAACGCCAACGACTCGATATCGAACATAAAGGGTTCCGGGTTCTAGCTTACGGGAAAACCTTATAAGCCTTCTTGTGCGACGATCATATACTGTATACAGTTTATAGTGCGATCAGTAGAAACCCTCTGGCTCTTCCTCTACCCCCATACAGTTTAATGAGCAACGATATGGACTGTTTGTCTTCGCAGCCGCTGGCTGCCGTCGAAAGCAAGCAAGCGATTTCCTCGCAAGGGATGGTGGCCACTGGTCATCCCCTTGCCGCCATCGCCGCACGAGCCATGCTACTGGAAGGTGGCAGCGCGGTCGATGCGGCCATTGCCGCGGACGCGGTCATGGGCGTCGTGGAGCCGATGGCGACCAGCGTCGGCGGCGATGTATTGGCCATGGTATGTCCCCCGCACGAACCGGTAGTCAGCTACAACGGCACCGGTCGCTCTCCGGCGCTTTTGGATCCTGACCATGTTGCTCGCATGCCTGGAAGCCGCATTCCCGAGCGTCACCCCTGGTCAGTGACGGTGCCGGGCGCAGTAAGGGGCTGGAGCGACCTGCACCGTAAATACGGCCGCCTGCCCTGGCAACGCCTATTTGCCCCCGCCATCCGGCATGCGCGTGAGGGCTTCCCCGTCGCCCCGGTGGCGGCGCGCGAATGGGCATTGTTCGACCATGTGCTTCATGCGCAACCCTATTGCGGGCGACTGTACCGCGCCGGCAGTCCGCCTGGTGCCTACGATATTTTTAAAAATCCCGAGCTTGCCCAAGTCTTGGAACTGGTCGCACAGGAAGGCCCGGACTCGTTTTATCAAGGCTGGGTGGCAGATGCTGCCGCCGAAGCCGTACAGTCCTTAGGCGGGCCCCTTCAAGCGTCGGACTTCCACAAGCATGTCGGCAGCTTCTGCCCCCCTCTGTCCTCTTCCTTTCGTCAATTCACGGTTTATCAGTGCCCCCCCAACACCCACGGGCAGGCCGTCCTGGAAGCGCTCGCACAGTTGTCTCCGGATCTCCACGACCCCGCCGACCCGCACAACTGGATCCAATTGATCGAGGCCACCCATGCAGCACTCACTCGTGCCAGTAGAACCGTCGCCGACCCCTCGGGCAATACGGTTTGCACGGTGGTGGTCGATAGCGCGGGGCTGGCCATAACTTTAATGTCGAGCATTTTCAAACGCTTTGGCTCGGGCATTGCAGTGCCGGGAGCCGGTTTCGTTCTCCAGAACCGAGGTTTCGGCTTCGCACAACCCGGTCATGTGAATGGGCCCGCCCCCTCCAAGCGGCCCTATCACACAGTCGTCCCAAGTATCAGCACCTTGGACGGACGATTCCATTTAGGGCTTGGGGTGGTAGGAGGGCTGATGCAGCCTCAGGGACAAATCCAGATCCTCATGCGGACGATGGCTTGGGCCACGCCCTTGCCCGAGGCCATCGCTGCACCCCGACTCCGGTTGGAAGGCGGGCGCAGCCTTGCAATCGAAAAAGGGATGCCCTCCCACATCGCAAGCGCTCTACGTGGGGCCGGCTACTGCGCGCCCGAGGCCGGGGCCGGAGAACTCGGCGGCCGCAGCGACTTTGGCGGTGCCCACGCCATTGCCCGACTGCCCGACGGGTCGCTCTTGGGCGTTGCAGACCCGAGAAAAGACGGAGTCGCCATGGCTGGCTAATTTCTTACGGGTATTCCCTAGTTATACCCTCCGGTATACGGTATACAATATTCATAAGGCAACACCTTCCCAGCGGCATCCTCGCGCCCGTCGCTCGTCATGGACGATGCGCACCTCTTTTAAAGGACAGTCATGGCCCAACTCATGAATCGCGACGATTTTCGTACCGCCCTGGAAACCGCCATCAAAGGAAACAGCGCTAATGCCTCGCCCTTTAGCATTGCTTGGGCAACCGGCAAGCTAAGCCGTCAACATTTGGCGCGATGGGCGGAAAACCACTACCACTATGTCGGGCCGTTCGCCGATTATCTGGCCTACGTCTACGCCCGCACCCCCGATCATTACACCGAGGCCAAGGACTTTCTATTGGCCAATATGTACGAAGAAGAAATAGGCGGCGACCGGCACACAGATCTGCTCATCCGCTTTGCCGAGGCCTGTGGCACGACTCGAGAACGTGTGATCGATCCCAAGAATATGTCGACAACAACGCGCGCCGTGCAGTCGTGGTGCTATGCCGTCGCCATGCGCGAAGACCCCATCGTGGCCGTGGCCGGTTTGGTCGTGGGCCTGGAATCGCAAGTGCCATCCATTTATCGCAAGCAGACACCCACCTTGCGCGAAAAGTACGGCTTCACCGACGAAGAAGTCGAGTTTTTCGACCTGCATATTGTGTCGGATGAAATCCACGGCGAACGCGGCTACCAGATAGTGCTCGAACACGCCGACACTCCGGAACTGCAAGAGCGTTGTCTGGATATCTGCCGAATTGGCGCCGAAATGCGGTTGCTATACACCACCGCCCTCTATAACGATTACGTCAAGGACGAGATCAGTTTGCAGGAACTTGAACTGGCCGCCTGAACGCATCGAACCCTCGCCGCGTCGCTAACAGGAATCCCCATAGTGCAAAACACAACGATCCCGGTATTCCACAATTACATCGGCGGAACGTGGGTGGCGTGCTCTACAGGCGCCACCTACGACAACATCAATCCTGCCGACAACCGCGACATCGTGGGCCGCTTGCAAGACTCGTCTGAAGAGGA
The DNA here is from genome assembly GCA_029268595.1 of Alcaligenaceae bacterium. Taxonomy (GTDB): domain Bacteria; phylum Pseudomonadota; class Gammaproteobacteria; order Burkholderiales; family Burkholderiaceae_B; genus JAJUGB01. The sequence continues at coordinate 8,409 of JAJUGB010000108.1, forward strand.
TGCGCTGGCCGCAGTCGAGGCAGCCCACGCCGCATTCGACAGTTGGAAGCACACCCCGCTATCGCGGCGCGCAAAAATCCTGACCGAGGCCGCCCGCCTGCTGGAAACACGGGCTAACGACATCGCTCGCGAGCTTACCCGCGAGGAAGGCAAGCCGTTAAGCCAAGCCAAGGCCGAGGTCCTCCGGTCAGCAGAAACCTTAAGGTTTTACGCAGTAGAGGGCCAAACCTATACGGGCGAAACCTTTCCGCAAGACGATCCCCACATGGTGGTTTACACGCAGCGCGAACCACTGGGCGTCGTCACGGTGATATCACCCTGGAATTTCCCCATATCCATTCCTTCACGCAAGATTGCACCCGCACTTATCACGGGCAATACAGTGGTGTTCAAACCATCGACCGATGCGCCAATCAGCGGTTACAGGCTGGTCGAAGCGCTTGTCGAGGCCGGAGCGCCCCCCGGGGTAATTAACTTCATTACAGGTCGCGCTTCGAGGGTCGGTAAAGCCCTGACCCAATCGCCCCAGGTGCGAGCCGTAACTTTTACGGGCTCGACCGCCGCCGGACAAGCCATACATCGGTCGGCCGATTTCACAACACGCCTGCAGATGGAACTTGGCGGTAAGAACCCTCTTATAGTGTTGCCCGACGCCGACCTCGACCGGGCCGTCCAGCTCGTCATTCAAGGCGGCTTCTCGCTTAGCGGTCAGGCATGTACCGGCACCAGTCGGGTATTGGTGCACAAACAGGTGCGGCAAGCTTTCACCGACAAGCTGCTTGAACGGGTAAGCCAGTTAAAGGTAGGCAACGGTCTTGAAGAAGGTTTCGACCTGGGCCCCCTGGCCACAGAGTCGCAGCTAAATACCGTGCTGCAATACATCGACATCGGTAAATCCGAGGCCACGCACCTTACAGGTGGCGACCGCCTCCTGGACGGCCATTTTGCCCATGGCTATTACGTGACTCCGGCCGTGTTCACCGACGTCACGCCGTCCATGCGAATTGCGCGCGAAGAAATCTTCGGGCCGGTGATAGCCATCTTGGAGGTCGACGATTACGAACAGGCCATCCACATCGCCAACGATACCGAATACGGCCTATCGGCTGCCATATGTACGGCAGACCCGGTCCTCGCGCACCGATTCGCCAACGACATCCAGGCCGGCACCGTCAAGATCAACCGCACCACCACTGGAAACCTGGTCAACGCGCCTTTCGGAGGGTTGAAGCGCTCCAGCACGTCCACCTACCGCGAGTCTGGCCGGGTTGGACTCGAGTTCTTTTTACAGACCAAGACTGTCTACCGCGCTTTCTGAAAGGGTCTATGTAAACACGCCGGCCGGGTTACAGCCGCCTTCGCACTCAAAAAGGATAATCATGAAAAAGATCGTACGTCTGGAGCTTGAAGAAGCCCGTCTAATGGTCAACGCCGCCGTCGACAAATCGAAAGAAATCGGCGTCCTGGAAAGCGTGTGTGTAGTCGATGAAGGGGGCTATCCCATCGTGCTCGAACGCATGAATGGCGCGCGCATCACAGGGGCTCAAATAGCCTGGAACAAGGCTTTCACCGCGGCCGGCCATAAGCGCTCCACGCACCTCTTCACTACGCCTCCCAACGGTCCTGCCTTGCCTGGTAACGAAGCCTTCGGCATACAACTGAGTTTCGAAGGGCGGTTTGCCGCCTTCGTAGGAGGCTTTCCCATTGTGGTCGACGACGAGGTCATCGGCGGTATCGGCTTAAGTGGTGGTAACGGCGAACAGGACACCGCCGCTGCTCTGGCGGGCTTACAGGCGCTTGCCGACGAATTGGAGCAATACGGCATGAAGGTGCTGGTTCAGGCCGACATCAAAAAGTAATTGAATCAAAATCGCTGGCAAGCACCGAAGCAAATCACGGAAGTCGGCTAGGCCGAGAAGTCGCCCACGCAAAAAGTGTCCGCATCGGCGGCACGGCGGCACACCCCAAGGAGGAGCTCATGTCGAGTAAGGTCCGAATCGCTGAAACAAATGATGTGTTTGAAGCGGCCCCCGACGAGACTATCTTGGCCGCGGCAACGCGGGCCGGTGTCAGCCTGCCCCATGAGTGCACTTTTGGCGGCTGCGGCACTTGTCGGGTAAAGCTGCATGAGGGCAAGGTGCGCTACGAGGAGTTTCCCATGGCGCTGTCCGAAGCAGACGAGCAGGCCGGTTTCGCTTTGGCCTGCCAGGCGCACGCGCTAA